>JANMEL010000185.1:0-13889 GCA_031376885.1 Chamaesiphon sp. OTE_70b_metabat_96
CCCCCCCCCCCCCCCCCCCCCCCCCCCCCCCCCCCGCCCCGCCCGCCCCCCGGCGCCCCGGGCATAAGTCTTAGTTAGTTTTTGCGATCGGTGATATAGTCGGCTAGGGCTTGGAGAGGTTGGGCGCGATCGCCAAACTCAGTCAAAATATCTTTAGCCTCGGATACTAGTTTATCAGCTTGAAGCTTGGATTCTGCCAATCCCCATAATTTGGGATAGGTGGCTTTTTGAGCTTGGAGATCTTTCCCCGCAGTTTTGCCTAGTTGGGCATCTGTTGCGGTAATATCGAGGATGTCATCAACAATCTGGAATGCTAGTCCGATGTTTTGAGCGAATCTAGATAATTTATCGATTTCATCATCATTGGCTCCTGCCAAAATTGCCCCAGAGACAACACAGGATTCCAGGAGGGTACCAGTTTTGTGATTGTGAATGTAGGTGAGGGTTTCGACGGAGATGTCTTGACCTTCAGATTCTAAATCTACCACTTGTCCGCCAACTAAACCATCGGCACCAACGGCGTGAGCGACATGAGCGATGGCTTTGAGAACCCGATCTGCACTTACGCCTTGGGTTTGGGTAGCGATATACTCGAAGGCATAAGCGAGTAACCCATCCCCCGCCAGAATCGCGATATCTTCACCATACACCTTATGGTTGGTTAGTTTGCCACGCCGATAATCATCATCATCCATCGCTGGAAGATCGTCATGAATCAGCGACATGGTATGAATCATTTCGAGGGCGCAAGCTGTGGGCATAGCCATCTCTATGCTACCGCCGATCGCTTCACAACTAGCAAGGCACAAAATCGGCCGCAACCGCTTACCGCCAGCTAATAATGAGTACCTCATGGCATCATAAATTGTGTCGGGGTAGGCGGGGCGAACAGCCGCGTCTAGAGCTGCTTCTACCAGGGGCTGGCGATCGCTCAGATAAGCTTTTAGATCGAATGCTGCGGGGGAATAGATTTCCTGTTGACTAGTCATTGGTGCTAAAGATGAAGTGGCAATCTTTACAGAGATCCTTATCTCAACTATTCTACGAGGGATTGGCTCTTTTGTTTGGGATTTGGGGGAGAGGGGCAATTTGCTCGTTAACTCGGCGACTATCGATTAAATCTCATACAACTCGCCATACTTACGGTGGATATAATCCATTAGGGGCTTGCTACTCAAAGGTTTTCCCGTCGCTTTTTCTAGTGTCTCAGCCGCTGTGAATTTGCGCCCTTGATGATATATATTTGTTTTCAGCCAGTCGTGCAAGACGGAAAAGTTGCCAACTTCAATCTGGGTGGCGATTTCAGGATGTTTATTTATCGCAGCATCAAAGAATTGGGCACTCATTAAGTTTCCCAAAGTATAGCCCTGAAACATGCCGCCGATCGAACCAGTATACCAGTGAACATCTTGCAAGATTCCATTGCTCTGACTGTCGGGAGTGATGCCCAAATCGCTTTGATATCTTGCATTCCAAGCATCGGGGAGATCTTTGATGGCGAGTTTTCCTTCGAGCAGATCTAGTTCTAGATCGAAGCGAATCATCACATGGAGATTGTAGGTGATTTCGTCGGCATCGGTGCGGATGAGCGATCGAGACACCCGATTAATTGCTCGGTAGAAGGTGTCTAGGGATACCGCTCCCAATTGGCTGGGAAAATGAGCTTGAAGTTGGGGGTAGAAGTATTGCCAAAAAGGGCGCGATCTTCCGACTAGATTCTCCCACAGCCGCGATTGACTCTCATGTACGCCACTTGACACGCCGCCAGACAAAGGAGTGCCTTCTAGCTCGATTGCGTTGCCGAGTTCATAAAAGGCGTGCCCCATTTCGTGGATGGTGCTAAATATCCCCTGACTCAAATCATTTTCATAGAAACGAGTGGTAATTCGCACATCATCGATCGAGAATTTGGTCATGAAGGGATGTAGAGTTTTATCTTGTCGCCCTCGATCCAAACTATAGCCCATCTGATGGAGAATGGTATGAGTAAAAGCTAACTGCTCGGCTTCGGGGTAGTGTTGATGCAAACAAGAATCATCTACAGGCGGCTGACTGGTAATTGCTGCTACTACGGGTACTAATTGAGCGCGAAGTTCGGCAAATATCGATCGCATTGACAAAGCCGACATGCCATAGTCAGATGATTCAATATGCGGATCGGCAATATGTGCAGCGTCGGGAAAGAAGCTAGAATATTCCTGGCTCATTTCCAGCATTTTCTCTAGTAAAGGTTGTACGATCCCAAAGTTATTTTCAGGGCGCGCTCTACCCCAAGCTTCATAGCATTCTGATTGTAAATTTGAGAACCTAGCTGTAAATTCTGTCGGTACTTTGGAAGATCGATCGCATTGACGGCGTGTCAAACGGAGTAAACTAGCATCATCTGAAGAATAGTCTAAACCTCGTTCAAAACTCGTCAAATCTTCGAGCAGTTGGGCAATCTTACCGTCGGTAAATTTTTCATGAGCAATTTGCTCTAGAGTAGCTAATTGTCGCCCTCTTGCGGCAAAGCCTTTGGGCGGCATATATGTTTTGCTATCCCAGTGCAGCACCGATGCAGCGGAATATAAATCTTCGATTTCAGCTAGGAGCCATTTTAATTTTAATAACTTGGGATGAATCTGTTCGGTAGTTTTCATATCTCTGCGCCCTCTGCGCCTCTGCGGTTGGAAATTATTTAAAATATCTATAGTAACCTAAAAGGTATTACTTATAACCTGCTGCTTGCAGTGCAAAAAGATGAGCGTATCTTCCCTCAGCTCTTAATAAGTCTTCGTGACTTCCTTGTTCGATAATTTCGCCACTTGCCATGACGATAATTTTGTCAGCCATTCTTACTGTTGAAAAGCGATGGGAGATTAAGACTACCATTCGATCTTGGGTGAGAGCGCGAAATCGATCGAAGATCGTCATTTCGGCTTCTGCATCCATCGCGGCGGTAGGTTCATCTAAGATTAGAATATCTGCATCCGATCGCATAAAAGCTCGTGCGAGAGCGATTTTTTGCCATTGCCCACCAGATAGTTCTTGTCCACCTTTAAACCACTTACCGAGCTGAGTATCAAAGCCTTCGGGTAACAGGTCGATGAATGGTTTTGCCATGCCTTTTTTCGCTGCGGTATCCCATTCCGATCGATCTTCAAGATGCCCGACATCTCCAACACCGACATTTTCACCGACGGTAAATTGGTATTGCACAAAGTTCTGAAAAATCACGCCAATTCTCCGTCTTAGTACGTCGATATCCCAGTCTTGTAAATCTACTCCATCTAATAAGATTTTGCCCTTAGTCGGGATATATAGATGAGTTAAAAGTTTGATAAGGGTAGTTTTTCCAGAACCATTTTCACCGACGATCGCCAATTTTTCACCGAGGGGTAGATGCAGTGAGATATTTTTCAAAACTGGTTTTTGACTACCTGGATAGCTAAATGAAACGTTCACAAATCGAATCCCATCATTAATCTTGCCCTGAGTTACTTTACCCTGGGATTGAGGCATCGGTTGTTCTAGAAATTCGTAGAGGTTGGCAAGATATAGGTTATCTTCATACATGCCACCGATCGATGTCAATGCTGATGAAAATGTTGATTGTCCCTGTCTAAATACTATCAGGTACATAGTCATTTCGCCCAGTGTAATTTTACCACCGATCGCTTCGAGGATAATCCAAGCATAGGCGGCATAAAATGCACCCGTACTCAGCAAACCGAGTAAATAGCCCCATAAACCTTTCTGAATGGTTAGATTGCGATCGTCCTTATAAAGTCGATTAAAGATGTCGCGATAACGCTGTAAGAGCATTCCACCAAGTTGATAAAGTTGGACTTCCTTTGCGTAGTCTTCTCTCGCTAATAGGGTTTCTAAATAGTGCTGTTGACGGGTTTCTGGCGATCGCCATCGAAACAATCGAAAGGCATGTTCGGAAAATCTAGTTTCGGCAACAAAAGCGGGAATTGCAGCGACGATTAATACCAACACTGCCCACCCTGAAAACTGCCACAACAAGCCACTAAATGTTAATAATGTTAGAGCCGATTGACATAGCCCAAAGGTACGGTTAATCAATGATAATGGACGGCTGGAGGCTTGAGATCGAGCCTGACTCATCTTATCGTAAAATTCAGAGTCTTCAAAATGAGTTAGATCGAGAGTTAGAGCTTTTTCGAGAATCAATTCATTGACTCTTTGCGCCAATAGTACCCTCAACAATGATTGACAAACTACCAAGCCCTTTTGCGCGGCGGCTAGGAAGATAATTGCGATGCCTTCCAAATACACATAGTTTAGAGCCGTTTGTCGATCGATCTGCAATCCACTATGATTTGCTAACACCACACTATCGACGATCGATTTACCCACAATTGCGATCGCCCCTGGTAAGATGCCACCAACTAATGCTAAAATTGCGAAGACGATCGTTAAGTATCGATCGGTAGTCCATACTAAATCTAAAGCTCTACGCCCATATTGAAATACCGACAAAGATTTGCGAATAGTTTTACCGATTCGCCAGTTATTTTTAGTCATTTTTTGGTCGCGATCTTATATTGCCCAATTACTCCGTGAACCTCCGTGAGTCCTCTGTGTACCCTTCGACAAGCTCAGGGCATCGCCTCTGTGTTAGATACACACCCTCAACGCAGCAAGAAATACTTAATCTTTTAGCTGAAAGGGAGTAGGAGCTATACAATCATTCTAACTAACTAATAATCCCAGTACACTAAAGATAGTTGCACTCAGGATAGTAGCGATCGGAATGGTGACGATCCATGCCCAACCGATCGATGTTAAAGTATCTAGACGGACAGACTTTCGATCCTTGACGATACCTACTCCGACTACCGCACCGACGAGAGCGTGAGAAGTAGATACAGGTAATCCAAATTGCGAGGCGATTAATACAGTTGCAGCCGTAGCAAGTTCCGCCGCGAAACCGCTACTGGGTTCGAGTTTGATGATGCCTTCGCCGATGGTAGCGATAGTTTGTTTGCCCCAAATTGCCAATCCGCCGACGATACCAATTCCACCGAGCACGAGTACCCACAGGGGAATTTCTAAGCCAGATTGGGGGACACTCCCAGTATTCTGAATGTAGAGGATAGTGGCGAGGGGTGCGATCGCATTTCCCACATCGTTGGAGCCATGCGCGAAGGCGACGCAGCAAGCACTCAATAATTGGAATCTAGCTAATTGACGTTCGACGATTTGCCCTGTAGCTAATTGGGAGGATGTTTTATCGATCGATAATCTTCGCCATCCTATTATGGTAATGCCGATCGCTGCCATTCCGCCCAAACCCAGGGAAAAATCGTGACGGGGTACTGCGGGCAAAAATTCTGTGGGTAATGTGGCGACGACAGATGGTAAAACAGTTATCCCAAATACACTTACCAATATTACTGCCAACCAGGGCATCCAGGTATCGATTTGGATGAGGGGATGCTCCTCTGTCAGAATCCATCGTCTGATGAGGCTATATAGTCCAGCAGCCACAGTTCCACTCAAAAGTGGCGTAAGTAGCCATGCGATCGAAATCGAGCCTAATGATGACCATTCTACCGCGTCTGCGCCTGCTGCGACCCAACTAAATCCCGCGATCGCTCCCACCACCGCATGGGAAGAAGCCACAGGTAAACTTTTGGCTGTGGCAATTTGCAACCACAATCCACAACTAATTAATACCGCAATCATTCCCAGCAGGAGAGTTTGGGGTCGATCGACAAATAGCTGCGGATTGGCGATACTAGTAGCTAGAGTGGCGGATACTTTTTGTCCGAATAATACCGCACCCACAAATTCCAAGATACCAGCAATGACGATCGCTTGGGTAATCGTAATCGCTTTCGAGCCGACAGATGTACCCATCGAGTTGGCGACATCATTTGCGCCGAGATTGCACGCGACATATAGAGCCAAACAGCAGACAAATATCAGAAATAGCATTAGAGAGTGAGGATTAGAAGCCTGAGACACTGATATTTTACCGAAATTCGCCGGAAAGCCCCACGCCTTCAGGCGGGGATGTAGAGGCGGCGATTGAGGAATCCCATCCGCCACAAGACAAGCAGCATTAGCTAGTGGGAGATGGCGGATGGGTGACGAATGAGCAACTTCCTTGCTCAATCCATTAAATACTTTAGTTTTATCTATATTTTTCTGGATAAAACTATGTTATCATAGATCCATGATAGTTAGAGAAGCCAAGCTAAAACACGGTACAGCAGAGCAATACTCTGCCATTGATGAAGCCATCCGAACAGCGCAGTTCATTCGGAACAAAGCCGTTCGCTATTGGATGGACAATCAACGTACGAGTAAAGCCGATTTGTACAGCATCTGCAAGGACTTAGCTAAAGAGTTTGACTTTGCTAAAAAGCTTAACTCCGCTGCTCGTCAAGCTTCTGCTGAACGTGCTTGGGCTGCTATCTCTAGCTTCTATGCTCGATGCAAAAAAGGCGCGGGCAAGAAAGGTTTTCCCAAGTTTAAAAAACATTGTCGCTCTGTTGAATATAAAGTTTCAGGTTGGAAGCTATCAGAAGATTGTAAAGCAATCACTTTCACTGATGGTTTTGAGATTGGAACATTATCGATATTTTGCAACAATGAAACACAGGAAGACTTGCATAGGCTAAAAATTAATCGTGTACGGATTGTGCGGAGAGCAGATGGGTATTATACTCAATTCTGTTTTGATGCAGACCGTAAAGAGCAGGGTGAATATTCAGGCAATGTTGTCGGATTGGATCTAGGGCTGAAGTTCTTCACCAAAGACCAAAATGATAATGTTGTGATATATCCGCAGTTCTTGAGAAAAGCCCAGATGCAACTCAAGAAAGCACAGCGACGGTTAAGCAAAAAATTTGTGAAGGGTGCTAAACCCCAATCAAAGAACTATCATAAGGCTCGGAAAAGACTAGGTAGAATCCACCTGAAAGTATCTCGCCAACGTAAAGACTGGGCTATAAAGGAAGCTCGGTACGTAGTGGCATCTAACGATGTCGTGGTGTATGAAGACTTGAAGATTGCGAACATGGTCAAGAATCATTGCTTGGCTAAGTCTATTTCTGATGCTGGCTGGTATCAATACACCCAATGGTTAGACTACTATGGCAAGGTTTGGGACAAAGCAGTTGTAGCGGTTAATCCTGCCTACACATCCCAAGATTGCTCTAATTGCGGTCACAGGGCTAAGAAGTCCCTCAGCACTAGAACGCACTCATGTCCTAGTTGCAAGGTTGAGATCTGTCGGGACACCAACGCAGCTCTCAATATCCTGCACAAAGGCTTGAATATTTTGGGGGTTGAGTGGAACAAAAACGGTACCTCTGGGCAAGAGGAATCCGGCGAGTAATCGCAAAAAGCCTGGGGAGAAGACCACCGCTGTCGATGAGAAGCAATTTAATTCGGTAAGTGGACTTCGATGAACCAGGAACAAGAATCCCCACGCTCATCTGAGCTGGGGAGTATGTCAATACTTCCTTTCCGGTCAAAGATTATGTACTTGTTGCTGCATTCAGAGTGTGCATTCAACACAGACCTACACAGAGAAAGATTTTAGGATGGGGGTAACAAACCGAACCTTTCCTTCCTGGCAATTTTTTATTAAGATCTATGAAGATCGGCGCACCAACATTCCCATCCTCAAAATGACTTCAACTTTACCCCTTACTACCCGCACCGCTGAAAAATTAACATGGACTTGGCGGGGACATCAGATAAAATATACCGTCATGGGTGAGGGAAAGCCGCTATTTTTGATCCATGGATTTGGGGCATCGATCGATCATTGGCGCAAGAATATTCCCGTGCTAGCTGAAGGTGGATATCAAGTCTATGCGATCGATCTACTCGGTTTTGGTGGCTCTGATAAAGCTATCCTCGACTATAGTATGGAACTCTGGGAGGAATTGGTCGTAGATTTCTGGCATGAGTATATCAACAAACCAACGGTATTTGTCGGCAACTCGATCGGTGCCCTCCTCAGTCTGATGCTCGTCGCTCACCACCCCGAAATCTGCGCGGGAGGAATATTAATCAACTGCGCTGGCGGCTTAAATCATCGCCCCGACGAATTAAACTTCCTCTTGCGAAACGTCATGGGCATCTTCACCAATATTGTCGCATCTCCAGCCTTTGGCAAATTTATTTTCGATCGAGTTCGCCAGAAGTCCCGTATCCGCAGTAGCCTCTACCAAGTCTATCCGCGCCGTGAAGCCGTCACCAACGAACTAATCGACATTATCTACCAACCCGCCTGCGATCGGGGCGCACAGGAAGTTTTCGCCTCAATCCTCACAGCACCACCTGGCCCTACACCCGAATCACTACTACCCCTGGTCACTCGACCACTGTTAGTATTATGGGGGGAAAGCGACCCCTGGACACCAATCAAAGGTGCCGCAGTCTACAAAGAACTCGCCGCCACTGGTAAACCTGTCAAAGTAGTATCCATCCCCAATGCAGGGCATTGTCCCCATGACGAGTATCCAGAAGTCGTCAATCCAGCAATTTTGAACTGGTTGGGTGAAAAATAGAAATATAGCAGGGGTCAGCTTTCCCAAACTGACCCCTGACCCCTGACCCCTGACCCCTGACTCCTAGCGAGGCGTTACCCCTTGAGTGGGCGGGGTAATCGGTGCGGGAATTTGCGGTGGCGCGACTGGAGCGGGTTGGTAGGGATTTGGGGCTACTCCAGGAGCAGCCTGGTAGGGATTGTAGGGTTGATTTGGAGGGGTCAAAATCGGTGGTGTTGGGGCAACTGCATCAGTTGGGATGGTTGCGAGGGCGACTCGATCGCCAGCTACACCCCGTAGCGCGTCCAGAACTTCGATCACGCTATTGTAGCTCACCTGTTTGGAAGCATACAGGACGATCGAACTATTAGGTTTGACGAGCCGATACTGTTTGACGGCTTCAACCAATTGTCCAGCAGATACCATTGGTTGCTGTTCCAAGAAAATTTGTCCGGCATCATTGAGCGTCACCATCAAAAGTTCCCGCGCTGATGGTGTAGAACTAGAAGCCTTGGGAATATCTACGCCGATCGCCTGCTGTCTGGACACCTGTAGCCCCGCCAAGAGGAAAAAGGTCAAAATGCAAAAGATGACATCAATCATCGGCGTGAGGTCGATACGCGGATCTGTGTTGGTACTATCAGTGTCAATTTTCATAGCTTGGAAGATAGGAAAGGGAACGAAGCGCAAAAGTCAAGGCGAAAAACTAGCGAATCAACTCTGTATCTTGCTCGCCGATAGATTTACCTTGATTTACCCAGTGTTCGCGATATTGTAGCTCCAACTCATTTCCGGCGCGGCGAAATAGCTTAACCTGCCCAAAAACTATCCCTTGAAATAATCGATAAAAAGCGAGGCTGAAGATCGCTACAAACATCCCTGCGGCCGTAGTGTATAACGATTCACCAATCCCCGCTGTTACATTCGCACCAGCCGCAGTGCCCAAATCCCCAGGTTTAAGACCTGCCAAGGACTTGATCAAACCTAATACTGTCCCCAATAGTCCGAGTAATGGCGAAATGGCAATAATTGATTCGAGAATTTTGTCGCCCCTACGCATACTTGCCAATTCTTCCTCAGCAGCAGCTTCGAGAGAGAGTTTGAAGGTCTCAGGATCGGGACTCGCTCTCTTTAGGGGTGCGTAAAGAAAGCGACCGATGGGTTGACGGTTGCGTGATTGCTTGGCAATTTGGGCGGCGGTGTCCCATTCCTGATTACCACTGGCTTCTAATACTCTCTCGACGAGTTCTTCTTCTTTTTTGAGTGTTTTGAACCAAAACCACAGCCGTTCCATAATGGTAGCTAAGGATAAAATTGACAGTCCAAACAATGGCCACATAACCGGGCCACCTTTCTCGAATAGTTCTATAGCATCCATAATCAAACAGTTGGGAGTTAATTATCGCAATTTAGGATTCAGGTGAAAATGCACGATCGAGCTAGTTTTGGCAATCTGCACCAACAGCTCAACCGAATGCCATAGCAGGGGTTGGTTTGGAAACGCTGATGCAAAGCATGGTTTGTTGGCGTAGCCTCCGCCAGAGCGGAGGCATCTACATCTGTCTCAATCGCCCTAACGACGGCTACACTGATCTAGATTACCATTAGCTCGATCCTCAACATAGCGAAGAGTGCGATCTCCTTGAACAGATATCGATCTTAATTGTGCCCGAATTTTAGATCCTCAGCACATTTAAGTCTTGAGGATGGCGAACTTTTTGGCTCGATCCTGGGTCTAAATTAATATGGTCATTACTCTACAGGTGAGAATTACCCTGTTTGATTCTCCACCAGAGAGGCTTTGCAAAGGAAGTAATGGTATTAAAATCGGGGTAAGTTAAAATAGCACCTATTTTTCTGATGATTCAAGCACAGTATATCTACTTACATGGGTTTGCATCTAGTCCGGCATCGGTCAAAGCTAGGTATCTTCAGGAGTGTTTTGAAGGAGTTGGCATCGAATTAGCCGTTCCCGATCTCAATCAAGGTGATTTTGCTCACTTGACGATTTCTCGACAAGTTCAGCAAGTGGTCGATTTATTACCGATCGATAAGTCGCCAGTTGTATTGATTGGTTCGAGTTTGGGGGGGCTAACTGCGGCGATCGTCTCGTCGCCCACAAGTATCCTCAAGTCGTTGACGTAGCCTCTCCTCTGGAGAATCGGCTAATTCTACTGGCACCTGCTTTTGATTTTCTCAGTCATTGGCTGCCGAAAATCGGTGCAGAGCAATTAAATTTATGGGAACGCGATCGCTATTTACCAATTTATCATTATGGTCAACAAAAGTTACTACCCTTACATTACGATTTCATTACTGACGCTCATCGATATCATCTTTGTCAGGGCGATGAGCTTGTACCCACTCTAATCGTTCATGGGACTGCTGATGATGTCATTCCGTTGGCGTAGCCTGAGCTATGCTCAATCGCCAGCAGTCGAGACTTTGCCGCCAAATACTCATCGGTAAAATTGCTAGAGGTTGACAGCGACCACAGTCTCCGAGATTTTAACTATTATATTTGGCAAGAAGTCTGTAAATTTTGTCACGTTTAATCATTCTAAATAGCTGACTTTTTACTGACGTTTTAAGTTAATTTGATGTTGACGCATATTGGCAGATGGTACTATGATAAAAGCTGCCCTTGCAATGAATCTAATCACAGTGTCTAAGGGATCATCAGCAAACGGAGCAATCCGTAGTTGATGTGAACCAAACCACCCTTAAAGGCTTGCACGTAAGGCCGAATTGGGTAAACCTTATCTTAGTCACGACACCTCGTGAGTTCGCTAGCTCAATCGCTCTGTCATCGATAATTAAACATCGCGCAAGTGAAGTGTTGTCGATCTAACAAGCTTTGATAAGAAGACTGGACGGGTCTCCCGCCCAGTGTTGAAGCAAACATAACTTAGAACTGGTCAAACCGACCAATTGTGCAATAATCGGGGGTCTAATAGCCCCCCGATTAACTACTAAATACTCCGAAATAACGAAACTAGAGCATGTGAGAACTCACACCAGACAAAGAATCATCGAAAAAGCGGCTATTGTTTTTAATCACAAGGGTTATGCTGGCGCGTCGATCGGTGAAATCATGAAATTAGCAGGGCTGCAAAAGGGCGGCATCTATAGTCATTTCAAGAGTAAAGACGAAATCGCGCTAGTAGCTTTTGACTATCTGGTGGATCTGTTAAACACTACTGTGATGACGGAAATGCTCGACGAGGATCGGGCGATCGACAGGTTACATGCTTTGGTCAATGGTTTCAAACGCTTTGCCAAACATCCAAATGTTGAGGGTGGATGTCCGATTTTGAATACTGCTGTCGATAGCGATGATACTCACCCAGCTCTGAGAAAACGCACTCAAGAAGCTGTAAATCAGATTCGCGCTCTGATCGGAAGTATCGTCGAATTAGGTATCCGTCAGCAAGAAATAGTTGCGGATGCTGATAGTGAGGAAGTGTCTTTGGTGATTATTTCGACGATCGAAGGTGGGATGATGTTGACAAAGTTGTATGGAGACGATATTTATCTAAATCGCGCCGCCGAACATCTACATCACTATATTGATACCCAGGGGAATTAAGAATCGATCGATTCTTAATCCCAAGATAAACCAGACTTTAACTCGACTTGGTAAGCTGCGATCGAGTATGAGGATTTGTTGTGGAAATCATTAAAACAATTGTCGTGGCTTGGTTGTTACTGTTACTGGGAGACTTTTTCTCTACGTTTTTGTACCATGTACCCGAACATGTATTTGGTAAGTTTCACACGATCGTCCATCATGGCAAAAACCGCAGTTTTTTACACTATGCTGTTTTGACAAAGAATCCTTTGGTGTTGATTGACGGTATTCTGGGTGCTTTGCCTTATTTTGTATTCGCACCTTGGTTATGGCAAATCTCACCGATTGGTACGGTGATTGGACTTGCATTCGGTGAGTTTCATGTGATTTGGCGACATGTTTCTAGCCTCCAATGGCAAACACCTAAACCTGTCGAATTGCTCTGCAATATATTCTTTATCACCACTCCCGAACGTCATTGGCAACATCATCTTAATGCTTTTGCAGCTTTTGGTGATATTTTTACGTTTTTCGATCCCCCCGCTCAAAAGTGGTTGACATTTCTTCGGTTTGTTCGACGTAAATTCAAGCAACGGAATTCGTTAGTGATGAATTAATAATTAATTATTACTTAGAATTTTGCGAGGATTGCTTTGGCGACTCGATCGCACACACCAGGTTTGCCCAAAGCATGACGCATTTCGGTATATTCCGCTAGCATTCGATCGCGTTTTTCTGAGTCCAAAATTAGGTCTAGACTTTCTTTGGCAATGCGATCGGCAGTAACTTCGTCTTGCAATAATTCTGGGACGATCGATTTCATTTCCACCAAATTAGTGGGTGACATAAACGGAATCGAAAATTTGAGGACATTTTTAGCTATCCATGCGGTAATATTACTCACCCGATAAATCACCACTTGAGGAACACCTAATAAGGCTAATTCCAAACTTACCGTGCCACATTTGGTGATGGCTAGATCGCCTGCGGAAAGCACGAGATCGGCATGTTCTGTAACTAGAGTAGCGTTAAGTTGATATGCCGCGATCGCTGTCTCGATTTCTGCTTTAAATACATCGCGAGATAGGGGCACCCAAAACCGCACGTTTGGTAATTTGGCTTGAATTTGTTGAGCGGCTTCAAACATTGCAGGCAAAAGAAATTTGAGTTCTTGTTTGCGAGAAGCTGGAATCAACGCCACAGCAATTTCATCATCACTAATACCTAACTTATCGCGAGCATCTTCACGACTAGCTAAAGTGGCAACTCGATCGATCAATGGATGACCGACATACTCCACTGGTACCCCTTTCCCTTCAAAATAACGCGCCTCAGCGGGAAAAATAGATAGAATCTCATCAGTGAATTTAATAATCGTATTAGTATTTTTACTATCAAGTGACCATACCCATTCTTGGGGGGCAATATAGTAAACAACTGGTACATCTGGGAATGTTTTTTTGAGATAGTTACCGATCATAATATTCGCCCCCATGTAGTCAATTAAGACGATCGCATCAGGTGGCGTGGTCTTTAAATACTGTTTGGCGATCTTCTGGACTTCGATTGTCGGCATGAAATAAACCAAATGCTCGACAATTCCCACCGAACTGATTCCAGTGGTCTCACCGAGGATTGTTGCCCCTGCTGCGGCCATTTTACTACCACCGAGGGCAACAATATTCAGTTCCAAACCAGACCTGTCGGCTAGTTGTTTGAGGGCGGTGACGAGTAAGCCACCATGAAGATCGCCAGATACGTCTCCAGTACTGATAAAGATAGTTTTTGTGATTGTCACGGCG
>JANMEL010000191.1:0-4911 GCA_031376885.1 Chamaesiphon sp. OTE_70b_metabat_96
GGTCTTATAGCTTTTAAAGAAGTCCAATTTTTGGCCGCTTGCAGTATACCACAAGGCGGAATGTGGGATACAAGCTAAACAAGCACATAATCACTCCCTGTCTCCCTCTCTATCAAAATCCAAAGAGATCGACCGCCACATTACACAGCCCTGTTAAAATTAGACAAATTGTCAAAATTTTAACATCCATCTTTAGAGCGAGGAGCACCTGAGTCAATATGAGCCAAAAATCCCTAGTAATCGCCCCTTCCATCTTGTCTGCTGATTTTGGTCGCTTGGGTGAAGAAATTCGGGCTGTAGACGCGGCTGGTGCTGATTGGATTCACGTTGATGTGATGGATGGGCGGTTCGTACCAAATATTACTATTGGACCTTTAATCGTCGAAGCGGTGCGCCCTCACACCAAAAAACCATTAGATGTGCATCTAATGATTGTAGAGCCGGAAAAATATGTAGCTGATTTTGCCAAAGCTGGCGCGGATATTATCTCCGTCCATGCCGAACACAATGCATCTCCCCACCTACACCGCACTTTGGGTCAAATCAAAGAATTGGGCAAACAAGCTGGAGTAGTACTCAATCCTGGTAGTCCACTAGAATTGATTGAATATGTGCTGGAATTGTGCGATTTGATTTTGATCATGAGTGTCAACCCTGGATTTGGCGGTCAAAGCTTCATTCCCAGCGCAGTGGGCAAAGTTGCCAAATTGCGTCAAATGTGTGATGAACGTGGCTTGGATCCCTGGATTGAGGTTGATGGTGGACTAAAAGCCAATAACACTTGGCAAGTACTCGAAGCTGGTGCAAATGCGATCGTCGCTGGCTCGGCGGTATTTAATGCCCCTGACTACGCTGAAGCTATCAAAGGGGTTCGCAATAGCAAACGGGGATAGGGAATAGGAAATAGGAAATAGCGAAAAGTGCGTAACCGTTGGCGTAGCCTCTGCCTTAGCAGAAGAGCCTCTCCAAAGGAGAATCTTGGGGCAACCCTCAATGTACTGCACTTTTCCCTGACCCCTATCCCCTATTCCCTATTCCCTGCTATGGCGAGTTGGTTTTTAAAAATAAAAGGGCTACGAAGGTTGAATCCTCGTAGCCCTTTTATCGATCGGCAATAATTTAATCGTCTGATGTGCCAGTACCAGTACCGCGACTGTTGGTTTGGATATAAAGGATAATCAGGAAAATAGAAGGTACCAACACAAATAAAAGGCTGGCAACAAAACCTAAATCGTTAGTTTGCATTATGGATAATTCCTATCAGGTATTTCGATCGGCAACACCAATAGGATAACATTTCGGTCAGGGATCAGGGATCGGGGATCGGGGGTCAGATTAGGAGTTAATTGAAGCCCTCAGGGTTTCAAGCCCTATTCAGTCAGCGGATCCCTCATCCCTCATCCCTCATCCCTCATCCCTGACCCCTGACCCCTCACCTATGGCTTAGTCTTGACACTCACATCGCCATTAACCACAACTTGACAAGCTAGGCGTTGATTGTCGGGTCTTTTGGCTAGCTTGCGGCTTTCAAAATCCGTTCGGGGCGAGAGATTTTCCATCCCTTCGACAATTTCTACCCGACACATCCCGCACTGACCATAACCGCCACAATTCATCATCTTACCCTTGAAGGTGTAGATATCGACTTGGTTTTGGAGAGCTTTCTCCCGCAAATTGGCTCCTAATGCGACGACGGCTTCTTTTTCTTCTTTAATAAATTTAATTGTCATCTGCTCGCGTACCCCCAAAAATAATTTGCGTCCTATTTAAGAATTATTAAGATTTTTGGAGGTTTTGCCAAGGGGGGCAGTTCGGCTACGCTCACTGACCAGAGGGTGCTATTTTGAAACCATCCATACCCTGAGTAGCTTTATTCGATCGTTACGGTAGCTGTACGCAGACTCGATAGGGAGCGATTGTAATTAATAATCGCATTAATCCGGTTGCCACGAGCGCGGGCTAGCTCGGTTTGAGATTGGATTACGTCGGTTTGGGTACCTACCCCAGCTTGGAAGCGGAGACGGGCGAGTTTGAGGCTTTCCTCAGCTTGTTTGAGAGCTTGGGTAGAAGTGGAGATATTTTTTTTGCTGCTACCGAGGCTATTGAAGGCTTGCTCGACTTCAAATCGGACTTGATTACGGACACTGGTAAATTGGTTTTCGGAGATTTCTTGAGCAACTTTTTGTTGAGAAGAGCGCGCTCCAGCGGCTCCACCATCCCAGAAATTCCAACTCAACCGCGCGCCCAAACTATAACTATCTTGTCCGGGTAAAGATGTGCTGATACTTTTGCCGAGGTTGTAGTTGGCAAACAGATTTACTTGAGGCGAATCAGCCGCAGATGCCACAAATTCCTGTTGTTCGCTGATGCTCCGACGAACTAATTGCTGTTTGAGTTCGGGCCGATTTTTGAAGGCTAAGACGATACTGTCTTCTAGTTTATAGCCCCAAGCACCCAATTCACGGACGCTATCGGCGGCTCTGTATTCGGTGTTTTCGGCAACACTGAGTACTTGGGCGATCTTTTTGCGGGCGGTTGCTTGTTGAGATCGAGAATTTTCCAAATCCTGGGTAGCGGTGGCGAGTTGAACTTCGGCGCGAAGGATGTCAAATTTGGTACCTACTCCAGCTTTTTCTTGGAGTTGGGCATCACTCAAACTACGACTGGCATCTGTGACGGCGGCTTGGTTGATGATTGTCAGGGAGTCTGCTTGTTGGAGATCGTAGTAGGCGGTGATGATGTTGCCTTTGGTGAGTTGTTCGACACGAACTAGATCTAGCCTGTCGAATTTTACCTGTTCTTCTGCCGCTCGGATCAGACCACTATTTCGCCCAGCATCTAGGATGTTGTAAGTAGCTTGGAGACCCCCTTGAATGTCTGTGGTAGAACTATCTCCTAGTGAATTTTGAGCGGCTCTAGTACCTGTAATAACTGGTGCCCCTTGATTTTGGAGCGTGCCAGTTAGTCCGACTTGAACGGCTTGCCCAGCCTGGGCTTCACGAATTGCGGCTAGATCTCTGGTGACGGCGAGACGGGCAGCTTGAACATCGCGATTATTCTGGAGGGCGATGTCGATGGCATCTTTGAGGGTTAGAGGTTGGGTGGTGGAAATCCGTACTTCATCCCCTGTGGTTGGGGCGTTGAGATTGTTTTCCAGCTTTTTATTTTCGCTGGTGCTGGCGTTTTGGGCGATCGATCGAGCGTCGATCTGAGAACTAGTTAGGATGTTTGGGGTGCGATCGAGTGTGCTCCCTCTGGCTGCTTCAATGCTACCCAATCCACTCAAGCTCAGAGCCAATACCGCACAAATGGCTTGGAGTTTGACGATCGGTCGATCGAGACGAGTTTTGACTGTGCCCAATTGCTGGTTTAGGGTATGAATTAATTTAATTAAAGTCAGCATACGAAGATATTTTAATGATACTTACTTAATTTTCCCCCAATTTTTCTAAAAAGTCGGTTATGCCATTAACTGGAATCAGGGGAACTCGTAATTTTTCAGCTATTTCGCCGATCGTCACGTCGTCTAGGAATTTGGCTTCGTCATGTTTGAGCATTACACTAGGGATCAGGATCCGATCGCCCAAATCTCGACCGGGTAATTGATGGAGTAGATCGAATCCAGTTAATAAACCTGTGACTGTCATCTCCTGGCCCCAATATTGACTCGCTAAGGCGACTAAATTGACGGTTAGACCTGGTAGAGCGTTTAGTCGATCGACGAGGGGTTGGAAGGCATTTTCGACGGCATTGCCGACTACCCAGGTGTAGGTGCGCGGGGGATCGATCTCGGTAATCTCCCAATCTTGAATTTCTGCGGCAAATTCATCGAGGAATTGTCGAATCGAACCTACCCCATTACCCAATTGGGGATAATCTTCATATTTATCGCTCGGTGGTAATTCCATTCCGGCGATGAGATACCATTCGTCGGCTAACCAGGCAAAGGTAGATTTAAACTTTTGTTGGAACTCTTGCTGGAGAGCTTCGACTTGGTTGACGATCGATCGCGCAATTTCGGGCGTAACTGGACTAAGTTCGGTCAAATCGGGGCGAAACCGCGTTAAACCTACGGGAACTACGGCGACAGATGCGACGGTGGGAATTTCGCCCTGATGGAAACGAGCCAAATCGCGAAGGGTTCGATCGAGATGTACGCCATCATTGATTCCAGGGCATAGTACCACCTGAGCGTGAATTTCGAGTCGATGGGATTGAAACCAGCGCAATTGGTCGAGAATTTGTCCGGCTCGGTTATTCTTGAGTAATTGCGATCGAATTTCTGGCTCAGTCGCATGAATGGATACATACAAGGGTGAGAGTCTCATCTGGGCAATCCGCTCCCATTCTTTGGTACTCAAATTTGTCAGTGTCAAATAACTCCCATACAAGAAACTCAATCGATAATCATCATCCTTGAAATATAAGGATGCTCTTTTCCCTGGTGGTTGTTGATCGATGAAGCAGAATGGACACTTGTTATTGCACTGGATCAAACCATCAAATAAAGCTGTCTCAAATTCCAGCCCCAAATCCTCATCGTAATCTTTCTCGATCTCGATTTGATGGACTTTGCCGTGAGGATCGAGGACTTCCAGATTCAGAACTTCATCCGAACATAGAAACTGATAATCGATCAGATCGCGAGGAGACTGGCCATTGATTTTAACTAATCGATCGCCTGGTGTAAAGCCTACCTCTTCGGCGATCGAACCTAGCACTATGCCACTTATTAAAGCTGGTTGAGTTGTTGTCATTTAGAGATAGGGGATAGGGGATAGGGGAGTCAAGCCTGTCGCCAAGCTCGCGCAGCATCACATCCTTCCAGCTCCCACCTTCCTTGGGTTTCGAGCCGTAGCTGACCTCATCGCCACCGACGACCAGCGTGATCGCGTTCGGGCGCTCCTTCTG
>JANMEL010000244.1:0-5202 GCA_031376885.1 Chamaesiphon sp. OTE_70b_metabat_96
TTCAGCAACTGTAAGCGCAAGGCGCACGCGGAACGTTCCCGTAGGGTAGTCGCCGCTAATGATGCAAACTCCGCTGAAGCTGTATTCATACTAAAACATATATGTATTTAACAAAAAGCGTATTGCCTGACACCTGACACCTGACCCCTCACCCCTCAGTATGTAGTTTTGTAAAGTAAATTAATCTAATGGTGCTAAATATGGGTAAGATTGGAACGCAGCAAACTGTAGGCTGACTAATAAAATTCGATCCATTTGCGAGGAAACATGGACTTTTTGAGCGGTATTGTTGATAGTGTGCTCGGTATTAACTGGGAAGTAATCGCCCAACTGTCGATGGTGGCAATGATTATGATTGCTGGCCCTGTGGTAGTATTTTTACTTGCAGCTTTGCGTGGTAACTTATAGTATTTTGCCTATTCTCTGGTTTTAATTTATGTTAGGGCGATTTTAGCGCACCATCGATCGATTGACAGATGGTGTTTTTTATTAGACTATCGCTTCTGCTTTAGATCTTTTAAAATTGCTGCTGCTCCCATTACGCCTGTGGCGCAACCACCTTCCATATAGCCTTGAGCATCGATCGAACAATGTTCGCCGATAAAGAATAGATTTCCTACTCTTTCGCCCTCGGAGCCACCAAATTTTGTCCATTGTCCGACTAAATAACATGAATATGAACCACGGATATAAGGGGAATCAATCCAATTGGTCACGATCGCTTTATCGGCGGCGATACTTTTGATGCCTGGGAAAATTAGATCGAATTGCTGGGTGAATTTAGTTCTAACTTCGGCTGTTTTCGATTTAGCTATTTTCACGCCCAAATCTCCACCACTAAAACTAGTAATTATCCCTGTTTTGGATGAATTATAACGGGTTGCTTCCCAAGTTTCGCGGGTATCTAGATCGCTAAATGATTGACCATTCGATCGATATTTAGTGCGCCACAATTTATCGCTATAACTGGTAATTAGTTTAGTATTTGTACCGTAGCCCAATTCTTTAATTGCTGTTTGTTTGACGGCGGGTAATCGCACACCTAGATCGAGCTTTCTGAGCATACTAAATGGTAAAGCTAAAATCACTCGATCGAAGGTATATTCTTTACTCCCACTGTCCGATCGTAGACTGACACGATAACGACCATTGGCGGTAGTGCGGAGGGATTCTAACTGAGTATTAGTTTCGATCCGATTGCTGAGTTTGGCGGCTAATCGATCGATAATTTGGTCATTACCACCACGAATATGATATCGTTGGTCGCTACTGCCGAATGTTTCGAGTTTGGCTGGATCTTTGCCGATGAGTAAGATTAAATTGATCGCCGATTGTCGATCGAATTCCAATCCATATTCACAAGTATAGGCAATTTCAATAAATTTTCGTAAGATTGGATCGGCGCAATAACGAGTGAGATAAGTTTTAATCGACAGCCTGTCGAGTTTAATTGCGCGAGGATTGGTGGACTTATAATTTACGTCACCAATTGCTTTGACATCTCGATCGATCTGTTTGGCAAACGGAGCAAAGGCGGTAATCAATTCTCGTTCGGTAATCGATCGATTATTAAAGAACCAGACATCACTAAGCAAACCACTATCGCCAGCAATTAGATCGACTTCAACTAATCCTAACTCTTGGGCTAACTTACGAATATTCTGATGCCCAGAGTCGATAAATTCCCCACCCAATTCTACCGGAGTTTCGGTACCGAAGGCATTTTTGTGACTGAACATGCGCCCGCCCACACGCTTACCAGCTTCGATAATCCGAACTGGTACACCCCCAGCATCGAGATAATAACCCGCCGTCAATCCAGCAATGCCCCCGCCGACAATTAGTACTGGTGCTGTCGCCGCATCCACAGGGCGATTGAATGTAGCGTTTAATCCAACCGCTCCGATTGCGCCAGCAGCCGCGAGAGAGCCTTGAAACAACCGCCGACGACTAATCCGTAGATCCCATAGTTCGATCGCGGTTGCCGACGAAATTTCCTGGCGATCGGCAAATCTAGCAATCTGATAAGCACGTCGCAAACTCTGAATTAAAGGTGTTTTAGCCATGAAATAGTAACCATAAAACTATTCTATTTGTATCATATGGCAGGGTTCAGAGGTCAGTAGCAATTAGGCTGATGCGAACAACGTATAATTGCTTAATATTCCGCGCCCTTCTGTAATAGTTCGATTTGACGATCGAGTAGATCGACACCTTCAGCGACATTTTTGACCTCTTGTAGATAGGTGCGTAATTCCGCAGCACCAGTAAATCCTTTGGCGTACCAAGTCAGATGTTTTCGCGCCTGGAGAATACCCCGCTCGCCCTTATATAGATATAAATTTTGTAAATGCTCCTTGGCACATGCCAATCTATCGATCGGTGTTGGCGGCGGTAATAATTTCCCAGTTCTTAAAAAGTGGTCGATTTCCCCCACCAAAAACGGATACCCCAAAGTTCCCCGCGAACACATCACCCCATCCGCGCCAGTTTGCGCCAGACAAGCCACCGCCGACTCCACCGAAAAAATATCCCCATTGGCAATCACCGGAATCGATAGCACCTCCTTAACTTTGCGAATCCATTCCCACTTCGCCGTACCAGTATAGCCTTGCGCGCGAGTACGAGCGTGAATCGTCATCATCTGCGCCCCAGCATCCTCCATCCGCCGTGCAAAATCGAGAATATTAATCTCATCATCATTCCAACCGATGCGGGTTTTCACCGTCACAGGAACATTCACCGCATTTACCACCGCTCTAACGATCGCCGCAGCGGTATCTGGATCTCTGAGTAGTGAAGAGCCGCCGCCATTTTTGGTGATTTTATTTACAGGGCAGCCCATATTCAGATCGATCGTCTGTGCGCCTTGCTCTACAGCGATTTGAGCCGCTTCGCCGAGGAAGTCAGGGCGACAATCGAATAACTGGATACTAATCGGCTTTTCATCAGGATCGAGTTCCATAATCCTGGGTATCTCCTTGAGATGTCGCAAACTCGAAGCCTGCACCATCTCGGTATACATCATCGAGTCGGGCGCATATCGCCGCACCAAGCTACGAAAGACTAGATCGGTGACTCCAGACAAGGGCGATTGAAAGACACGGCTATGCAGCTGAACGGAGCCGATATTGAGTGGAGTGTTAAACAAAAGATTGTTTCAAACCTTCAGTGAGCAGGTGAGCGGTGAACTAGTATTTAAACTTTAATTTAACAACTAATCCTAATTGTTTGATAGGATTCAACATACTATGCCCAAATTAACCTAGGGCTGGCAAAAATCAAGCTACTCCCGACTTACCGATCTCAACTAGCATCTCCAATGAAGCGTCGTCAATTTCTTCAATATAGTACTCTGACAGCAGCAGGTTTTACTCTAGCCGCTTGCACTAATCAGGGGAGTACTCATTTTACTCAGCCAGCAGCTAATTTTGGGAAATTGGAAAAAACCGATCTCAGGATTGGGATTGTTTCTAGTTTAGATTGTCTACCACTGGTAGTTGCGAAAGAGAAAGGAATGTTCAAAAAGTATGGCTTGGATGTCACACTTGTAAAACAGCCGACTTGGGAGCTAGTACAACAGGAGTTGCACAGCGGTAAATTGGATGCTGTGCAGACACTGTTTGCGATGCCACTATGGGAATATTTTGGGAGCAAGGATGGTAAATCTCGATCGCCAGATGAAGAAACCGATAGCGATGGCGATAAAAAAGACCGAAATCGGGATCGAAAGAAAGCTAAAAGTACTGCGAATACAGTTGCCTTGATGGGGCTAAATATTAATGGTAATAGCATTAGCTTTAGTGAGACTGCTTGGAAGGGCGGATTGCGATCGCGTCAAGCTTATAATAATCCGAATGAATTGCAAGATGGCTATAATAAATTCTTTCGAGAACTGAAACAACCGCTCGGATTTGCGATCGCTCATCCCGCTGCGATGGCAAATTATACAACTAGATACTGGTTGGGAACGATGGGCATTGATGCCGAACGCGATCTCAAGTTTCAAGTGCTAGCGCCGAGTGATATTGTCTCAGGATTAGATAGTGGTAAGCTGATTGGCTATGCAACCGATGAACTATTTAATCAACAAACTATTGCCGATAAAAAAGCGTTTACAGCGACAATTGATCGAGATATTTGGCATGGACATCCCGAAAAAATTCTCGCGACTTTGGATACTTGGCTCAAGGATTATCCAATTACGGCTAAAGCAATGATGGCAGCAGTATTGGAAGCTTGTCAGTATTGTGACAATCATGAAAATGTCACCGCCCTTGCACCGATTTTAGGTAAGTCCATATATACCGATGCAGGTACGAATAAAGGTTGGCAAAAAATCCTGACAGGTAACTATAATTATGGTGGTTTAGATGGTAAACCTCAAGTTGTAAAAATTCCTGACTTCCAAATTTTTCACTTTCAAACTACCAAGTATCTTCAGCAGCCCAATCATGCTAACTTCCTGTGGCATTCCCATGCTGTGTGGATATTGACACAGATGGTACGTTGGAATCAGCAGCAGCTAACAAATTATCCCAAAAATGGTGATGCAATTATCAAGCAACTATATCCTACTCAATCTTATGCTGATGTTGCTAAAGCTTTTTGGCTAAATATGCCCAAGGGACAGCTCAAAATTGAGCAGCCAGATATGTTTATCGATCGAGTTGCTTTCGATCCAAATAAACCAATGGAATATTTGAATGGGTTTGAATTAAGAGCGTGAGCTAGGCTTTAGGTTTTAGGCTTTAGATTTTATAAAGTAGGCATGAGCTAATAATTTAGTGTCAGAAGTACCGCCATTCAATTCAAATGTATAACAGCTCGTCATCTGTCTGGAAATCTTTAATTAGTCGCAAACTACCATTGAAAGTTGTGACAATTTTGGGTGTGAGCTTGGGGGTAACGGGGCTAGTTGTCGGTGCAAAAAGTCTCGGCTGGTGGGAAATGGGCGAGTTAACTGTTTACGATCGAAGCCTGAGATCGCAAGCATCTAGAGCACCAGATCCACGCTTATTAATTGTGGCAATTACCGAAGAAGATCTCAGTATACAGAAGACTTGGCCCTTACCTGATCGGACGATCGCTAGAGTGATCCAAAAACTTACCGATGCGAAAGCGAGTGTAATTGGTTTAGATGTGTTTCGGGCTAATCCGGTGGAGCCAGGACATGCAGAATTAGTCAAAATTTGGGACAAG
>JANMEL010000262.1:0-36510 GCA_031376885.1 Chamaesiphon sp. OTE_70b_metabat_96
AGCACAATCATTTTCAATACCGTTTTCATCTAAAATTCCCCCTGTCTTGAAAAGGTGCTTCACTTGGGGAAACCCCAAGAACGCACTTTTCGCTATTCCCTATTCCCTATCCCCTATTCCCTGACTTTCGCAGGAAGTCTATTAAACTGGTAAAATCGATCGCTGACAAGGAGGGCAAACAGCGTGAATAGTTAGTTGACAATCGAGGAGATGATAGCCTTCCTTCTTGGAAATCTTCTCACCAATTTTTAGCACAGAATCATTCTTAAATTCGATCGTTTGATTGCAGCGCACACAGATCAGATGATGGTGATGATGGTAGGGTTGATTAATTTCATAGTGTTTGTGCCCTTCGGCTAATTCCAATTCGCGCAAAATGCCCATCCGCGCCATCAATTTTACCGTACGATAAATCGTCGATAGGCTAATATCATGCCCCTCTTCTTTCAGAAAGTCGCAAAGATCTTCTGCACTCAGATGTTTCCCTTCGGCCAAATTTTGGAAGATATCTAGAATAACTTTCCGTTGGGGAGTAAGCCGCCATCCCCGTTCGTGTAGTTCAGCTTTGAGGGAGTCTGCTGTATATAAGGACATACCCATCACCAAGATTTTATCTCTCTATGATATCGAAGTTCTGATTCATTTGCAACAAGCAAGTCTTATTGAGAATGAATTGCAAACAATTAGGGATTTTGGATCTACCTAGTACTAGGCGGCATAAATAACCCTATCATTTCTTCCCCCCAGTCCCCCAGTCCCCCAGTCTCCCCGTCGCCCCACAATAGTAGGTCTATTTACGCCGGAGAGTACTAGCCTCTCCCTGTTACCGATAATCCTTCAACAATCACTGATGGAGTATGACAGGGGCCATTCCAATCAATGTCAGCACCGATCGCCGCAATTTGTTTTAATGCCGTATATACATTACCACTAACCATCGTATCTTTGACCCTGCCCAATATTTCACCATTGCGAACCCGATAACCCAGCTCCACATTGATCGAAAAATCTCCAGACATGCCCGCACCACTGCCGAGAATTTGGTCGATAATGATTCCATTATCGAGATGCTTGACTAATGCGGCAAAATCCATCGTACCAGGGGAGATCGTCAAATTAACCAATCCTGGGGTAGGATAACTACCTAAGCCCGATCGAAAGCCATTTCCCGTCGAACCAGATCCGAGTTGTTTCCCTGTGGTGCGATCGGTATAAAATAATCGCAATTCGCCACCTTGAATCAGTGTCAAAGTCCGCGTCGGTGTACCCTCATCATCAAAGGGACAACTAAATGGCCCCTGAGCGGGCTGTTGGGAGAGCGTGAGCAGGGGGGAAAGTACTTTTTGACCCAACCTGTCGCTCCAAGGAGAAGCTCCTTCTACGACCTGTTTACCGTTCATGGCAGCTTGAACGGTTTCCCACAGCATATCGGCAGCTTTGGCGGTAAATAAAACTGGTACTTTTCCTGTGGGTGGATTAACGTTAGTTTTGGCCCATTCTAGGCGTTTGAGGACATTCTGAGCGATTTTGTGGGGGTCTAAATGTCCCCGCTCAGTTTGCCCATCCCCAACGCTCAAAAAGTCATCGCCTCGAATCCATTCGGCGGCGAGATAGCCACTCAAGGTAGTATCGGTATAACTACAGTCCAACCCCAGACTATTTACCAATCGAGTGCTTTCGATATCGCAATCCCACTGGCTGTTACACAGCACGTCTGGAAATGCCGTGCGGACGATATCGATCGCGATTTTGCCCATTTCCAGGAGTTCGCCAATCGGGATTGTATGACCTAAATCGGGGTAGATATTGCGATCGGCTTGATTGATTTCGGGGGTTTCTGGCTCGTTGAGATCCGATAGCTCGATGGTTTTTGCGACCAATATTTTTGGCTCAACTTCGCCAAAAGCCACCGCCAATCCTGGTTTACCATCTTTCCACAACCGGAGTGCAATTCCTTCGCTTTGGGCTGTTTCTAGCTGTTTTAGTCGATTGGCTTCAAAAAAAACTGGGCGGGATAGTGAGTTGGCTTGGTAGACCTCGGCTACTTCTGCACCTGCTTCGATGGCTAGATCTAAAAGTTGTTCGGCAATATCCATTGAGAATGATGGGGTGATGGACTCAAGCGATCGGTTTTATCGACCTGCACAATATTCATTTTCGCCTATAGCGATCGCAAGTAGCTAAGAAGATTTGCCATTTCTTGGGGACTAGGTTGAAATTGGGGCATGGGCGGGGTGTTTCCACTGATGACTTGTTCGATCAGACTATGGGGAGATTTCCGTTTGGAGATGTCTGATAGACTCGGCCCGACTCGTCCAGTCGCATTTATGCCATGACAACCGCTACAATTGATCTGGAAGATGGCATGTCCAACGACCGGATCGCCAGTTCGGGCGAATACGCTGCTAATATAAGGATTGGATTCCTGACGTGAGTACCAACCCCCTGTGGCTAACAATCCGATTGCCAAACAAGCCAACAAGATCCCCCGAATCTGTTGCCACGGTGTCGATTTGAGTTTAGATAGTTGGATATCCAAGACGCGCCTGCTGTGAGTAAGTGTAGATTAATTGAACTAGTTAGAAATTGCAGACTAGGCACTAATGCTCATCTCCATATCTAATAGTGTATCGATAAATCTCATACTTGAGATACATTTCTTAAAATATTTAGATATTTTTCGCCCCACGCAAATTTTTGTCGGAAAGTCTCGATCCGGTCAATTCTGCTCCATCAGCAGTTTAGCCTCTGGATTGTTGTCGTAATAGTATCTCTGCATTGGTGCAAGATATATAGCAACCGCCAGGGCGGTTCGGACAGATGTAGATGCTTCCGCTCTGGCGGAGGCTACGCCAACAAACCATTAGTGCGTCAGCTTTCCCAAACTGACCCCTGACCCCTCACTCCTGACCCCTGCTATAACAGCTTGCACCGATCGCCCTAAAACCGATACCCTAGATAGGATAGTATCAATTAGTTATGGAAGCTCTAACGTGGTAGAACCTTTACTAGCCGGAATCGTCCTCGGTCTTGTGACGATAACACTCAGTGGTTTGTTTGTGGCTGCATACTTGCAGTATAAGCGTGGTAATCAATTGGGATTATAGTTCGGAGTTGGGGGTTGGGAGCAAATGGGGTGCATTTTTTTTGCTCTGAAGCCCTAACCTCCGATCGACTCCAAAATAGTTTGACATACTCCCCAGCCTGAAGGCGTGGGGATTCTTGTTCCTGGTTCATCGAAGTCCACTTACTGAATCAAATTGCTTCTCATCAGCAGCGGTGGTCTTCTCCCCAGGCTTTCCCGATTACTCGGCGGATTCCTCTTGCCCAGAGGTACCGTGCTGGGCGGGTGACCCGCCACGCTTTCTGTTCCACTCAACGCCTAGAATATTCAAGCCTTTGTGCAAGATATTCAACGCCGCATTCGTATCGCGGCAGATCTCAATCTTGCAACTAGGACAGGAATGAGTTCTAGTGCTGAGGGACTTTTTGACCCGATGACCGCAATTAGAGCAATCTTGGGAGGTGTAGTTAGGCGATACTGCCACAACTGCCTTATCCCAAATCTTGCCGTAGTAGTCTAGCCATTGAGTGTACTGATACCAACCAGCATCCGAAATAGACTTAGCCAAGCAATGATTCTTGACCATGTTCGCAATCTTTAAGTCTTCATACACCACGACATCGTTAGATGCCACTACGCACCGAGCTTGCTTTATAGCCCAGTCTTTACGTTGGCGAGATACTTTAAGATGGATTCTACCTAGTCTTTTCCGAGCCTTGTGATAGTTCTTCGATTGGGGTTTGGCACCCTTCACAAATTTTTTGCTTAACCGTCGCTGTGCTTTCTTGAGTTGCTTCTGGGCCCTTCTCAAGAACTGCGGATATATCACAGCATTATCGTTCTGGTCTTTGGTGAAGAACTTCAGCCCTAGATCCAATCCGACAACATTACCTGAATATTCGCCTTGCTCTTTACGATCGGCATCAAAACAGAATTGGGCATAGTACCCATCTGCTCTCCGCACGATCCGCACACGGTTAATCTTTAGTCTATGGAGATCTTCCTGAGTTTCATTGTTGCAAAATATTGATAAAGTTCCAATTTCAAAACCATCAGTGAATGTGACTGATTTGCAGTCATCCGACAATTTCCAGCCTGAAACTTTATACTCAACAGAGCGACAATGTTTTTTGAACTTGGGAAAACCTTTTTTACCCGCGCCTTTTTTGCATCGGGTATAGAAACTAGAGATAGCAGTCCAAGCACGTTCAGCAGAAGCCTGTCTAGCGGCTGAGTTGAGCTTCTTAGCGAAGTCGAACTCTTTGGCTAGATCTTTGCAGATACTGTACAGATCGGCTTTACTTACGCCTTGATTATCCATCCAATAGCGAACGGCTTTGTTCTGAATGAACTGTGCTGTTCGGATTGCTTCATCAATGGCAGAATATTGCTCTGCTGTACCGTGTTTTAGCTTGGCTTCTCTAACTATCATGAAGCTATGATAGCATGATTTTATCCATAAAAATATGGATAAAACAAAATAATATGATGGATTGAGCAAGGAATTTGTTCGCTACCTCATCCACCCACCATCGCCCAATTGCTAATGCTGCTTGTCTTGTGGCGGGTGGAATCGGCATCTCACCGCCTCTACATCCCCGGCCTGAAGGCGCGGGGCTTTCCGGCGATTCCGGTAATTAGAGCATCCGGCGATAAAACGAAATAGCAGTCTTTCCATAGCTTTTGTGACGGCAGAGGGCGAGTGTGGGCAAAGCTTCTGGCAAGATGCTAATCCCTCGATCGGCACTATGTTCTACCGCTAATTCTCCAGTGGGTGATAGTAGTTGATACTCGTCGATCGCGCTCATGACAGGCTGGTATAAAGCTCCTGCATAAGGTGGATCGAAATAAATCCGATCGAATTGCTGCCCCGATAATAAATTCAATTGCAGCAATACATCCCCTTGGATCGATCGAAAAGTTTGGGATGCAGTGACAACTTTCGACCAATTTTGGTGGACGATCTCACAGGCGGCACTCGACGACTCGATCCCCACCACCAAACTCGCACCGCGACACAAAGCCTCAGCACCCATCGATCCACTCCCCGCACAAAGATCCAGCCAGCGACAATCGACAATACAACCTTGCCAAACATTAAACAAAGCCTGACGAACTCTTACAGATGTTGGCCTCGTCTCCATTCCTGGCAACGTTTTCAACTCTCGATTGCCATAAATCCTCACACTCATTAAATTAATTGATAATTGATAATTGATAATTGGGTTATTAGGATGGGGATTAAAGTCCTCTAACCCATTATTCTGCTTTCGTGGATAGTTCCCCTGTCTTGAAAAGGTGCTCTACTTCGAGACACCCCAGTTTCGTTATCCCCTAAAGAGCAACTTGAGCAAAATGGCTGCGGGGATTAGCTGTGCTAATGATGCGAATTTTCTCATAGAGTTCGCGTTCGGCGAGGGTAATATTTTTGGGCGTAACGATGATGATTTTGGCTAATTGATCGCCACGTTCGCCGCGAGGATTTGTCCAGCCTTTGCCGCGCAGTCGCAAAGATTGACCAGAAAGGACTCCAGCAGGCACGTTAACCGTCACCATGCCGTCTGGGGTGGGAATCTCAATTTGGGCACCTAGAACGGCTTCTTCGGGGCTAATGGGGACTTCACAGACTAGTTGCTCTACCTCCAATCGGAAGAAAGGGTGAGGTTGCAATTCTACGGTTAGGTACAAGTCGCCACGTTGTTTATTGTAGGGGTTGATACTCCCCTTGCCGCGAACTCGAATTCTACTGCCAGATTTTGCCCCACCAGGAATGCGGACTTTGATGGTTTCAGTTCCCAAATTAAAGCTTTTTTGGACACCTTTGAAGGCTTCGGCGAGGGAGAGGGAAATCGTCGCTTCTCGATCGCTGCCTGCGTTACCGCTATTGGTCGTATTTGTAGTAAAGTCATCACCATTGGCTGATGTTGATGTGGTTTGGCGAGCACTGTTCCCTGTGCCAGCAGTGCTGGTACTATTAGGGTTGTTAAAACGACCTAGAAGTTCGTTAACGAAATCGTCAAAATTATTGTATTGACCGAAATCAAATTCGCTAGGATTGGCGGATTTGCTGGTAGTGCCAGTCTGTCGAGTCGCAGTCTTGGTTTGCTCGGCTTGCTTCCAGTATTGCCCGAACTTATCGTATTGATTGCGTTTGTCGATATCCGACAGAACTTCATTGGCTTCGGTGATTTCTTTGAACTTCGCCTCAGCCGCCTTATCGCCTGGATTGAGATCGGGGTGATATTTGCGTGCCAACTGTCGGTAAGCTTTCTTTATATCCTCCGCACTAGCATTTTTGCTCACCCCTAAGATCGCATAATAGTCCCGAAAATTTGTCGCTGCCATATTTTGAGTTAGTGGCTAGTAGATAGTTGGTAGTGGTTAATAGTTATGGTTCACTGTTTACCATTCACAGTTCATTATTCCCTTGTCGCCCTTCCAAGTTCATAGATCCCCGCAATTACACAAGCAAGTAAACCAATACTTGTCGTCCAACCATCACCGAGGGTATGCTCGATGGAGTAGTTGCACAAAATTCCTCCACCTGAAAAGGGCACAATACTAAAAATCGAGGCGTAGAAAGAATTTTGAGATTCACGGGCTACCCGCGTGCGATCGTACTCAGCTTCAGTAGTATATAGCGATCGCTCGGCAAAGTTAAACCACCGCTCGAATTGTTCTATCGTCCATTCACGAATTGTCGCCAATCCCCAGCATAATGCCAATGTCCATAACGCTACACCAGCAACCGTGCGAGGTTCGATCGAGATCGAAAAGGGAATAATATCCAGAATGTCTTGAAACATGAGTAGATGAAGTCAGCAACGATCGGGCACCCGTTCTTAATTTAACAACATTTGGGGGGTGACGGGTGAGGGATGAGGGGTGGAAACTAATACCTTCCTAACCCTATCCCCTATCCCCTATCCCCTATTCCCTATTCCCTATTCCCTATCGAAGCATTAAGGCAACATCTTTAGCAAAATAAGTCAGAATCAGATCTGCTCCAGCACGTTTCATGCTGAGGAGGGTTTCCATGACGATTTTTTTCTCATCAATCCAACCGCGTTCAGCGGCGGCTTTGATCATCGAGTATTCACCACTGACATTATAAGCCGCGACGGGGACGTGACAATTTGCCTTGACTTGGTGGATGATGTCGAGATAGGCAAGAGCGGGTTTGACGATGACGATATCGGCACCTTCACTAATATCTAGTTCAACTTCGGTAAGAGCTTCGCGGGCATTGGCGGAGTCCATTTGATAAGTTTTTTTGTCGCCAAATTTTGGTGCGGAATCTAGAGCATCTCGAAATGGGCCATAATAAGCAGAAGCATATTTGGCTGAGTAGGCAATAATCCCGACATCGGTAAAGCCATGAGCATCCAAACCTCGGCGAATCGCCCCAATTCGTCCGTCCATCATATCAGAAGGGGCCACCATATCACAGCCTGCTTGGGCTTGAGCGATCGACATTCTGACTAATATTTCGACAGTTTCATCGTTGAGGATCGTACCATGTTCATCAATGACTCCATCATGTCCGTGACTGGTAAAAGGATCGAGTGCGACATCAGTCATAATCACCATTTCTGGTGTCTGCGCCTTGATTGCTTTGACGGTGCGTTGGACTAAACCATCTGGATTGTAGCTCTCTGTGCCGCGATCGTCTTTTTTATTTTCAGCGATAACAGGGAATAAAGCGATCGCTTTGATGCCTAAACTATAGATATCCGCAATTTCCTTCAGCAACAAATCGAGGCTAAAACGGTAGCAATTGGGCATCGAAACGATTTCTACGCGCTGATTATCGCCTTCCATTACGAACATCGGATAAATCAGATCGTCAACAGTCAGTACGGTTTCGCGGACTAAGCTGCGGATACTGGGGTTGCGGCGCAATCTGCGGGGACGTTTGGTGAGTTGAAGAGGGTTGCTAGAGTCAATGTTAGGTAGAGGCATAGTTGTCAGTCGATCGCAGTAGCCATTGATTATAGATTCTTTGGGACGATCGCGGCGAAAAGGTTGCAGAGTGTAAAGCAGTGATTAATGCTGAACTTATCTAAATTTATTAGTCAAAGCAGTAAGTGTATACTATGATAGTTCCATTACTTCAAGTTTTTGTGTTGTCAGATTGCTTGGTGCAATCCGGTGCATCGATATCCGATCGTCTAACCTTACCTAAATTGTGGATTTATTATGAACAGTTGTATTTTGATGGCGGAGATTATCAAAAATCCCGAACTCCGCTACACAGCCGATAACCAAATGGCCGTAACTGATATGTTTGTCCAGTTTGCGCCACCTCCAGGAAATCGTCCCGATGACCAGCATCCTACCATTGAAGTTGTCGGTTGGGGCAATTTGGCGACCGAAATCAAGGAGAATTTTAAGCAAGGCGATAAGGTGACGATCGAAGGTCGATTGGAAATGAATACCATCGAGCGCGACGGTTATAAGGAAAAACGTGCTCGATTGGTAGCTAGCCGAATTTATCACATGATTGCCACAGGCACTACGGCTACTCAAACCAGTAGTAATTCTGCGCCATCAGCTCCACCTGCATCCACCCCACCGAGTAATACTGCTCCAAGTGCCAATCGCACTGAGGCTCTACCCAGCTTCGATGATGCTGACGGGGATAAAATTCCGTTTTAGGTAGCTCTTGCTCTGAATAATGGCGATCGAGAGTAATCTATCGATCGCCATTTTTATAGGTTATTTGCAAGCTAAATTTCTTGACAATAGAGATAATCTAGCTTCTAAATCTAAGGGTGGTTCTGGTAAAGCAGCGATATTGAGTGATGCGATGAGATGGCGATCGATACGAGCTTCCATAATGGGGTAAAACCTGAGATAATTATGGCTATTCTTCAAAGTACTTGCTCAAAATCGATGGCAAAGTTATCCAACGAAACTCTTATGATGACTTTCCAGCTACTACGACAACTTGCAGATGCGATCGAACTAGCCAGTGCTACAGAATAGACATTTTTCGAGCGGTATGGAGAAACACCCAGAACAATTGGTGAATTAGAGGAATTACAAAACGCAAGAGAAAGACTCAACCAGTCTTATTCTCGTCTTAATACGCTCCTGTTGAAGATTTTGGAAGCACAGCCAATCGCAGCAAATGCTATGCTAGAGTTGTGGGCGAAGGCAATTGAGAACGGACAATCAAATCTAGAAGCTGCCAATGCGAGTATTCAAGAGATTAAAAGAAGTTGGAATCTGTTATGACTAATTCTCCAAACGATAGGCTTCAACAATCATATCTCTATCCCGATGAAGAAACGAGGAAAAATTGTCTCAACAAGTTGCGAGAGAGTAATCGTCAGCTAGAGCTATATAATTTGTTCTTAGATGATGCAATCTCTCAAATCGATCTAGAATTACGTCAACACAAACGAGAAAGATTATTGCAGAGAGTCCAATCTATCCAACAAATAGCTGAATTATCTTAAATGTAACGACATCTCATTATCAGCGCGATCGAGTTTATTCATTCTAGATTCTATGGGTGAAATGAATTAACTTGTCGATCGTCATCAATGCCCTTACTAACAGGAGCGTTGCAAAGCCTCTGCCTGAGCAGAAACTGCTGATGCCAGATGTGAGTTCACCTGGCTTTTATTTATTAGAATTCATCTTTGCCGGAAATTTCTGATTCCATCGTATCGGCAACTAGTCCGACTGAGTTAATGATTTTGGAAAGATTTATCTCATTTAAGCCTGCATCTATTTTGGCTGTAAATACTGCCAAGCTAGTTCCATTCCCCTCAATTATTTCCCAGGCACCAATCTTTTTGTCATGGGATTCTTTCATCATTTTATTGGTGAGATTTGCTGGTAAATCACCCTGAACTTTGTGAGCGAGAGCGTAAATTTCTCGAAATTCCATATCTGTACCTTTGATTTTGCTGGTATTAGAATCAATTAGCACAACCTGTGTTCTTCCCCCCTTTAATTTGATGATAACTTTAAAAGTCTTATCATCAGTGACTTTAAATTCTACTCCGGCTTTTTCTAATGCGGCGCGAACTCGTCCATCTTCCTGCTCCGCCGCAGCGGTTGCTGGATTTGAAGCACTCATGACTACGGATGCCATAGCGATCGCTATTAATGATAATTTTTTGAGATTCAATGAGTTGTTCATGGGGTTGTGTTCTAATCGATTAAAGTGATACTTTACTATTGCAGCGAGCGTTATTATAATATCTACAAAAGTTATCTCCTCAATTCCGTATACTTTACAAACTTTGTTGCTAATTTATCCATCTATGACGTTGCGCTGCAATGATTGTCATCTATTGAAATCAGTCGCGATCGTCAAAGATTTCTCTCATCAGGTTACGCTCCGATGCTTAATCCAGATGCAACTCGATCGTGTAGCGCACTCAAGGTAATCGAAGCAAATTTTCGGACATTAATAATATATATAGCAACCGCCAGGGCGGTTCGGACAGATGTAAATGCTCAAACCATTAGTGCGTCAGCTTTCCCAAACTGACCCCTGTCCCCTCACCCCTGACCCCTGCTATATGTATTGAAGAAAGATGAGCGATTAGTTTGTGCAAAAATATTTTATACTCTGCACGCTGCGATCGACCTCAAATATGGGCACATTGAGATCGGAGTCACAAACACCCAATCCCCATATGAAGCCTCAGCAACTACCACTAATCCACATCACCATCAGTCAATTTCTCGCTGCAACTATCTTCATGGCTGGAGGCGTATCCTTAGCCAATACCGTTCGTCCAGCATCCGGTACACATAGCAACTCACTAATGTGGATCCTCTCACCCCTAATCCTATCACCAAATCTCGCCCCATTATCAACAGATCGACCCTTCCAAGCCGACAACCTCCTCCTCTCCCCAGAATTAATCAAATCTTGCGCTGGAATGCTGATCATCCTCAGCCTCATCTTCCTCAAAGATGGCATCACCAGCAGCAAAAACATCGTATCCCAATACCTCCACTCCGATCGTCAAGATTAAAAAATCCCTCCTCTGTGCTCCCTTCGGCAACGCCTCCGTGCAACCTCCGTGCTCCGGTTACTGAACGTAGTCGTTAGCGTAGTCCAGCACTTGGCGATAGTGCTGTGTTTAGTACTCACCCCAACTAAGCACTAAGTAACCACCCGAATCTGCGAACCACTATTAGTCTTATAAACCTCAATCCTAGTTTGAAAAGCCTCGCGAAATTGAGGCATATGAGTAACAGTTAAAATGCACGCAAAGTCATCAGAAATTGCCTCGATCGCCGCAATTAATCGATCGCAACCCTCACTATCTTGAGTCCCAAATCCCTCGTCTACAATCAGCATTTGCAGGGGTGTTCCCGCTCTTTGAGAGAGGAGTTTTGCGAGTGCCAATCGGATCGAGAAATCAATCCGAAATGCTTCTCCACCAGAGTATGTTTCGTACGATCGGGTACCATTAGCATCACCGATGATGATATCTAATGTGTCGATATACTTGGCATTTTTGATGCTGGCTTTTTTGGTGCGGCTGGCTTTAGTTGCTTTTTGGGTGATAAATTGGACGTGAAATTGATTGCTACTGAGTTTGGAGAGAATATGATTACTTTCGGCTTCTAATTGGGGTAAGATATTCTCGATGACTAAGGCTTGGATACCATTTTTGCCGAAGGCTTTGGCTAGTTCATCGTAAACTTTTTGCTCTTTTTTATCGCTTTCAAGTTGCTGTTGTTGCGATCGCAATTGCTCGTCTAGCTGTTGGAGTTGGGTTAGTTGTTGTTCTAGTCTGCCTAATATTGACAGACTACTATCTAATTTTACTCGACGTTGGGCTAGTTGTAAATCTAGGTATTCGATTTGACGATCGGTATCAGGGATATTAGATATCTCTAGTTGAATTCGATCGATCTCTAGTTGCGCTTTTTCTCGATCTTTTAGACACTGCTGATAATTAGTCTGCAACAACTCCGCGCGATCGAGTATTTGGGGATATGTTTTTTTTGCTTGTTGGATTTCTTGATGTTGCAGTTCGATGGTTTGGGATTGACGGAGGTTGGTGGTGAGTTGGGTATGATAAGATCGATCGTATGCTAGGGCGATTATTTCTCGGTCGATCGTCTCTAGTTGAATTTTTAGATCCGATGTTTTGGTGAGTTGTTGGATATTGGTTTCAATTTCAGCGATTTTTAGAGTTAGACTATTTTTCTGGGCGATCGATTGTTGCTGTTTGCGCTCGGCATTCTTAATTTCAGCTTGTTTGATTTCTACCCAGCGCAATTTATCTACATCACCACGAGCTAATGCGTGACTCTGTTGGCTGTATTCAGTCGCCTGTAAGCGATTTGTTATCTCTACTAATTCTGCTTGCAATTCGATCGCATAACTTTTATCTTCGATTTCGAGTTCTATTTGATGTTTTTGTCGATCGATTTCTACAAGATTAATTTCTAATTCGGCGATTGATTCTAGTTTAGCCTGCAATTTTCCCCGTTGTTCCCGCAGGCTCTCATATCCAGCTAACTCTACATTCAACTGTTGGTATTCATCTCGCAATGTCTGTCGCTTGCGGTTATTCAAAGCTTGTTCTTCTTGCGTCGCCGAAATCTGTTGCTCTAGATTTTCGCGCTCACTTTGGGCAGTACTTAATACATGCTCCCAATGTTTTTCATCCAAAGGTCGATCGCATAATGGGCAACTAGCATCGGGAGTTTTTAACAGCTCTAACTTCTTTTCCAGATCTACTAATTGTCGCTGATAATTGTGGCAATCTGCATCTAGTCTTTGAATGCGCTCGCCTTTTTCGACTCCCTTTTCTTTCACCCGTGCTTGATAGACTTTTTTCTTATCTAACTCAATGATTTGGGCATCTAATAGTTCTAACTGTTTGACTAATTGAGGATACTCATTAGTCTGAAACTCGATCTCGCGCATCCGAGCGATCAGTTGATTTAGTTTAGCATGAATATTCGCAGTTTCTCGATCGACCTTACTCTCCAATAAACCCTGTTGTTGCTGAAGCGGTAATACCTCGATTTGCAATCTGTCAAATTCCGCCAATTTTTCTCGACATACTTTCAACATCGCAATCCCTTTCATCACTTCTGGTGATGTAGCCAAAATAGTCGCGATCTCTCCCTCCTGTTGAATGACTAAATTTAATTCTGTCTGAGTTTTGCCTAGCTCTAATTCTAATACTTGAGCCTGTCGCTCCAATTGCTGGATTAACTTTCTTTGTTGAGATTCAGCTTCTTGATGTCGATCGAATTGACACTCCAACTTCTCCACCTGCTGCTGTAAACTGACATATTCTTGATATCTCAAACTTACTTCATCTTCCCGCACTAATAAACCTTCCAGGCGTGTTATATCGATCGTTAATGCCTGAATATCCGTCTGATTTTGAACTGCTGCTTGACTCAATTCTCGATCGCGTTTTTGCTCCCATCCCAACTGTTGTTGCCAAGTTTCTCGCTGTCTCGCCGTAGTTTTATACCCATCTAATTCCCGCTCATCATTAATTTGCAACTGCTGCAACTGAGCAATTTCTCCCCTTACCGTATCCCGCTCGCGAGTAATTCCCTCAATTCGCTCTAGCTCCACCAAATCCTTCGCCAAACTCGTCGTCAATACCTCCACCCGCAACTTATATTGCTTCGCCGAATCCTTCGCCTTGTCTGACAACTCCTCATATCGATCGAGCTTCAATAAATCTGCTAAAATTTGCTTACGCTCGGCTGGCTTCTTGAGCATAAACTCATTCGCCTTCCCCTGACGCAAATAAGCCGAATTGACAAAAGTCTCATAATCAATCTTCAGATACTCATCAATCAAATCCTGAGTCTTTTTCGCATTCTTCTGCGTCAAGGTGCGAAAATCGCCCCCACCCATCTGAATCTGAAACTCGACTGCGCCACTCCCATTCCGCTGACGGGTGCGAATAATCCGACAAACCTGCGCGTGCATCCCAAAAGTAAAATCCACCCGCACATCCATCGCACCATTACTAATCGCGTCATCCTCACTTACTGCGCGACACTTACCCCAAATTGCCCAAGTAATCCCCTCTAATAGTGAAGATTTCCCCGCACCATTCGCACCACAAATACAAGCGGTACTCAATCCGCTAAAATCTAAATTAGCTTCGTTATAACTGAGGAAATTTCTGAGCGATAGTTGCAGAGGAATCATGACTTACAAAGGAGGGGGTTTTCGATTATCGATCGCTAACATCAACCGTCTTGAGCTTATTATAGTATTTATGTGCTATTATAGCAATCTTCGATCGATATTCTCAATTATCGGGTACAGTATTCGCCCCAATGAATTTAAGATATATTCACATCTTGCACAATATGGCTACCCAAAGACTGAAGAATTAGTAATTCTGCTAACTGCTGCAACATGTGAGGATCCAATTTGGGCTTGGTATCTGTATCCGGCTCCTCGCACCTATATCTAAAAATATGAAACCCCTATCAAAATCCCTAGAAAACCATATCGAAAAACTGATCTTTCTTCACGATCGATTGGATTCAACTCAGCAAAAATTGATGCTCGAACACCTAAATTTCAGTTTATTAAACTGGGAAATAGCATCAGAGGTTACAGCGGATAATTTAGACTCACCCACGCCTACAAAATCAACCAATATTCAACTCACAGCATCCCAACAGCAAGCTTTTATCGAGCTACAAAAGTTTGCTAAGAGTAAAAGTATCCGTTATTTTCGATTAGTAGGCTATGCAGGCACAGGGAAGAGCTTTCTAATTGCCGAATTTATTAAGTGGTTGCAGTCGCAACAACTCGACTATGTTGTAGCGGCACCGACAAATAAGGCGACGAAAAATATTAAATCGATCGCCAATATTGCCGGAATCAAGATTAATCCGATGACAGTGGCTCAATTATTAGGGCAACAACCCAGATTGAATGAAGAGACAGGAATCGAAGAATTTACCACTAAATCAAAAGGCAAAATAGATTGTCATATCCTCATTGTCGATGAATTTAGTATGATTAGTTCGGCAAATTTTACTGACATCGAAAAGGCAACATTAACGAAAACTAAAGTGTTATTTGTTGGCGACGCTGCTCAATTACCTCCCGTCGGTGAATCAGAACCGATCGTATCGATTACACCACTTATTACCCATCAATCTACCCTAACAGAAGTCGTTAGATATGACGGCGATATTAGTAAAGTAGCCGAACAAATTAGAACCGAAACTCGCTACCAAACCAATCTATATCCCTTCAAATCTACCGCAGATGAATCGATTATCTGTCTTCCATATCAAGAGTGGTTGAGTGCAGCCGCTCAACTGATTAAATCGCCACAGTGGAAAGCAGATCCGAACTATTGTCGAATTTTGGTATGGCGAAATAACACCGCCGAATCATTAAATAATTGGATTCGAGTTCAATTGTGGGGCGAAAATGCTTCCCCATTTGAAATCGGTGACAGGTTGATTGCCAAGAAACCAGTATTTCGAGAAGGTAATGCTCAAGAGTCGAGAAGTTCGCTCAAAAAGAAAAAAGAATGGAATATCATCATCAATAACTCCGAAGAATGCGAAGTCACCGGAGATTGTCAGATCGATCGAAATGCTCAATTTAGCTGGTATCAAATCCCCGTACTTTCCGAAGGCGGCGCACGTCACAAACTCAAAATTCTCACTCCAGAATCAGAACTAAAAAGACAAGAATTAATGAAAGAATATCGAGCCAAAAAAGAATGGTACAAAGCCGCCGACTTAGACAAAGCTTATGACTATTGCCCCTATGCTTATTGCCTCACAATTCACAAATCCCAAGGCTCTAGTATCGATCGAGTCTTCCTCCATGCACGAGATATGCGCGGCTCTTCAGACTTGCAAAAGCTCCAATATACCGGATTAACCAGAACAAAAGTCAAGGCATATGTATTGATTTAAACCGACATTGCACACTCTATAAATGAGTGTATTTTATCGAAATATTAATCCCGACTCAATCGCTCGATAATCGCATCAGCTTTATTCTCAATCGTATTGAGTTTTCGTAAAATTGTTGGGCGATCGTTATCAATAGAGTCTAACATATTGACTAGCCCCTGGGATATATGTCTTAATTCTGCCATTTGTGCTTGATGTTCGGCTTTCTCTTCTTCACGCTTTAGCTCGTCAGTTAAAGCCTTATCTTGCATAGCCTGAACCCCACGAGCAATAGACTGTGCTATGTCTTGTGTTTCTCTTTGACTGATTACTAATTGTTGCAATATTAATTGTATTTCTTCAAATGTCATAAAAGTTACTAAAATAAATACTAAGAATATTATATAAGCTAAAATCGTTGCTGCGTATATCGTACAGCCATTCTAGTATATCACAAATACGATCCGAAATATCAATTCTGGCGTATAATGGTTGTAGCAACGATCGTAATTAGTTATGACGATACAAGACAGCAGTTGCAGGGTAAAGTTGCGAAGGCGCGATCGGATGCAATATAAAAAAAGACCAACTTTCAGTTTGTAGTTAGCTATTACTTACTTTTTTGTCAAAATCGTCTTGAGCATAAGATGATCGACGCTACCATATTCTACTGTTAGTTTTTCTCCTTTGATGTTTTTTATTAACTTATACTCACTATTTACAATAAGTTTCCCGTTATTATCTGATGAATTGTCGGTTCTGAGTCCAACTAATAACACGTTATCAGTAGATACTAACTTATCTTCTTTTATATCATCTTTACTACTGTCGATCGCCACTGCGCGAACAACCGATTTTGAACTTATTTTATCCTCTGCTTGGAATAACTCTTTGTCATAGCTAATTTCCGCAGGTGGCAAATTATGCCACTTGTCATAATCTATTTTTAAGCTATCTATGGATGAAGTGTTCGTCGATTCTATTTCATTAGCAGAATTACTATATTCCGTGGCTATTAATAGAACTAATGTCAATATAGAAATTGAGAAAATAGTTAAACGACGGTCTATCATTATCGATGTTGGGCATAACAAGTACAGAATAAAAAAAACTTATCTCGCGATCGGTTATTCCTTATCATCTTAATATGCCCATTTATCAGTTTTGAATTAACAAAATAGCTAATTAAAACTCCATTGTCAAAGGTGCGCGGGGAAAGGGAATCACATCGCGGATATTACCCATTCCAGTCATAAATTGTACCAACCGTTCAAAGCCTAACCCAAACCCAGCATGAGGTACAGTACCATAGCGACGTAAATCGAGATACCACCAATAGTCAGCAGGATTCAAACCCTGAGCGATAATTCGACGCTCTAGTACATCTAAACGTTCTTCCCGTTGGGAACCGCCGATGATTTCGCCGATTTTGGGTGCCAAAATATCCATTGCCGCGACAGTTTTACCATCATCATTGAGGCGCATGTAGAAGGCTTTGATTTCGACGGGATAATCGGTGAGGATGACTGGCTTTTTAAAAACCTCCTCGGCTAAATACCGTTCATGTTCTGATTGTAAATCCAATCCCCAACTGACTGGGTAATCAAATTGTTTATCGGCTTTTTCGAGGATGCCGATCGCGTTAGTATATGTCAGTCGCTCGAATTGGTTATCGATGATATTTTGCGCCGTTGACAAGACAGATTTATCGATGCGCTCATTAAAAAATTCCATGTCTGCTTGACAGTGTTCCATCACATACTTAAATATGTACTTGAGGAAAGCTTCAGCAAGATCCATATCACCCAAAAGATCGCAAAATGCCATCTCTGGTTCGATCATCCAAAATTCGGCAAGGTGACGAGAAGTATTAGAATTCTCGGCCCTGAAAGTCGGCCCAAACGTGTAAACATTACTAAATGCCATTGCCATCACTTCGGCTTCCAATTGCCCGCTGACGGTCAAATATGCCGCCTTTCCGAAGAAATCCTGACTATAATCGATCTCCTTGTCGGCAGTGAGAGGAAGCTGTTTGAGATTTAGTGAAGTGACCCGAAACATCTCACCTGCACCTTCACAGTCACTAGCACTGATAATCGGTGTATGTACCCACAAGAAACCGCGCTCTTGGAAAAACTGATGAATCGCTGTGGCGCAAGCATTCCGCACCCGAAATACCGCGCTCAAAGTATTGGTTTTCGATCGCAAATGACCGATATCGCGCAAAAATTCAAAGGAATGACGTTTTTTTTGCAAGGGATAGGTTTCTGGGTCAGCTTCACCGCATACTGTAACGAGGGTGGCTTTAACTTCGATTCTTTGTCCTTTGGCTGGGGATGCGACTAATTCACCTTCAATTTCGATCGATGCACCCGTATTAATCTGCTTGAGAATCGTAGCGTAATTAGGCACATCTTGATTAATCACCACCTGAATATTTGCCATGCAGGAACCATCGTTGACATCTACAAAGGCAAATTCTTTGGCTTCTCGTTTACTCCGAATCCACCCTCTGACGGTGACTGTCTCGCCAGGGTTTCCGCCTCGGAGAATAGCGTTGATGTAGTTGGTAATCATGGGGTGAGGTTTCAGGGGTGAGGTTTCAGGGTTCAGGGTTCAGGGTTCAGGGATCTGTAGCTGGCTTTGTTTATGCCACGGATGACAATTTTACCAGAGACTCATTCAAACAAAGCTCTCCCCACCAGCGATGTAGAAGATGAATGCCAATCCAAAATCCAAATCATCTACACACAATCGTAGCAGTAACTTCAGTTTGACCAGATTGAGGCGTATTGCAGGCTCTGCCGTTTTTATAGATTTGAATAGTGACCCGACCTTTATTGATGGTAGAGCCATTAGCGGCAACGATCGCATTATTTGCACCAGTAAACTGAACTGTCTGGGGTAATTCGCCAATTACTTTCTCGGTAATATTATCACGAGATTTGTTGTGCTCGGTAATGGTATAGTTGCCCCACAAAGTGGCACCGACTTTACCGCCATATTCAATCCGATATTCCGCCGAGCTAGCAAAAGGGTTCCCAAAAATCTGTGTCAAAAACACCGTCGCGCCAGTTAGTGCCAACCATAGAACATAAACACTTTTCACAACTTTCCCAGCCTAATGCAAGATACTTTTAAGGTACCCAGCTAAGGAGGAAAAATAGCCTGAAAGTGGTTAAAGCTACTTAATTTGTTCACAAGTTCAGCACAGGCTAGATCGGGATCTAACCAATGTCGATGCTCGTACCCGCAACACCTTCAGGAAAAGTCTGACGAAACTCTGCCATCAAGTCATCCATTTCGATCGATGCCTGCTCTACATCTAGGGCTAACGCTCCCAAATTTGGGTCTGCTTTTAACTTTAACAGCAATTCCCGCTTACCCTCGACTGCTGCTACCCGTTGCTTTAAAGTTTGGATGTCCATAAGTTGTTCTCGATCGCCATTCCTCTTCTAAAGTAACCTTAATTTAGGGAATAGGGAATAGGGAATAGGGGATAGGGGATAGGGTTCAGTTTTGATATCATATTTTCTATCCCCTACACCGCTAGTGGGGAGGGCTTTGTTTGAATGAGTCCCTAGTAAAATTGTCATCCCTGGCATAAACAAAGCCAGCTACAAACCCCTATTCCCTATCCCTTACCCCCTATCCGCCAGTTCTTTAACTGCGGCTAAATATTGGGTATCTTGGGCTGTGGCTGCCAATTCTACACCGATTTTGGGGGTGGGGACAAGCACATCAGGTGTGATGCCCAACTTATGAATATCATGATGGTTGGGAGTCTCATATTTTGCCACCGTCACCGCCAAACCACTACCATTCGATAAGTCAAATAAAGACTGAATCAACCCTTTCCCGAAGGTTTTCGCGCCAATCAGCCTCCCACGTCCATTATCCTGGAGCGCACCAGCCAAAATTTCACTCGCACTAGCACTACCCTCATTCACCAACACAGCTAACGGTGCGTCAGTAATCGCAGTTCCATTGGCCAGCACAGTATCGATCGCCCCTTGACGATTGACAGTGTAGACGATCGTACCATCATCGATCCACTGACGAGCAATATCAACCCCCGCTTGAACCAATCCACCTGGATTGTTTCGCAGATCCAAAATATAAGCAGTCGCCCCTTGTCGCTGGAATTTAGTAGTCTTTTCGGCTAGCTCCTGAGCGGCTTTGGCACTAAATTGAGCAAGTCTGAGATACCCAATTTTGCGACCATTTTCGATATGGAGTTCAGCCGTGACGGGATTTAGTTCAATTTTTTGACGAATCAGGATAATTTCGCGGGGAGCTTCGGCGGCGGTTTGAACGATGAGACTGACATTTGTACCAGCAGTGCCACGCATTCTGAGAGCTGCACTGTCGAGAGACAATTGGGTGGTGGGAATGGCATCGATTTCGACGATCGTATCGCGGGGTAGAATGCCCGCCTGAGCCGCTGGAGAACCCGCGATCGGTGCGACTACCTCAATCTGCTTTGTATCCCCCTTCACGCCGATTTGCAAGCCCACTCCGAACAATTCTCCAGCCGTATTGACTTGGAGACTGCGGTATTGTTCTGGGCGCAGTAGGCGGGTGAAAGGTTCATCCAGACTCGCGATCATTTTGGTAATTGATTCGTACGCAGCTTCTTCGTTAGGGATTTGTTGCTTGAGTGTGCGATCGCGTGTTACCCACCAATTCTGATGATTGAACGTCGAATCATAATAAGCCCTGTCGATCGTCCGCCAAGCTTGCAGCACCAACTGCTGCTCCGGCGTGAAAGCAGCCGCAGTGGGCATCCCCCACAGCCAAAATGCAACTACCTGTAAACTCAAAATCCAACCAAACCAAGAACTAAATTTCACAATCTCGACCACTCTACTGTATGGGTGTGTTAGATTTTGTAAAGGGAAAATGAGAGAATGTCAATCAAATAGTACTAAATTATACAATTTTGGGCAAATTTGGATCGGTGGTGATGAGCGTTCCCTTTACGGAATTCTCACCCCTGACACGAGACACAACTCATTCTAACCTTGCTATCATTTTTATACAGGATAGAGTTCGATTAATTCAGAGTCCACCTTAAAATAAGTAGACAGCGTAAAGACCATGCCGTTCAACTGGCTAGGTGCGCGAGCACATCTAACAATGTAGTCGTCTATGAAGATTTGAGAGTGGTATAAGTGTCCTTAACTTGGGATTAGGTACTGTGGGGCACACAGGAACCTCTGGATTGGCAAAGTCAGTTTTAGGTCTGGGAAACTCGATTCTGCGAACTGACGTTGCCAATCCAGGAACCGCTTCTGGAGAACGCACCTCTATTGATGTTGGAGCAATCCTATGTTGGTAAGTGTACTCGCTGAAAGAAGAATCCCCAGGGCATCAGTCCTGTGGAGTGTCAAAATTTATATCACGACTTAGAGAGAAGCACGGAACACTTCAATAATGTTTACCAAGCAAGTTACAGATAGTAAGACCTTCAAATGGTTTGACGAACGTTTAGAAATCCAAGCAATTTCTGATGACATTGCTAGCAAATACGTTCCCCCCCACGTTAATATCTTCTATTGCCTGGGTGGAATCACATTGGTTTGCTTTGTCATTCAATTTGCGACTGGCTTTGCAATGACATTTTATTACTCACCTACTGTTGCTGATGCGTTCACCTCAGTAGAAAAGATCATGAATGAAGTCAACTTCGGTTGGTTGATTCGTTCTATCCATCGCTGGAGTGCCAGTATGATGGTATTGATGATGATCCTTCACACCTTCCGCGTGTACCTAACTGGTGGATTCAAAAATCCTCGCGAACTCACCTGGATTACTGGAGTCATTCTCGCAGTGATCACTGTCAGTTTTGGCGTAACTGGTTATTCTCTACCTTGGGACCAAATCGGCTACTGGGCAGTTAAAATCGTATCGGGTGTACCTGAAGCGATTCCTGTCGTTGGTGTCGCAATGGCAGACTTGCTACGCGGTGGTTCTAGTGTCGGTCAAGCAACTTTGACTCGCTACTATAGCTTACACACTTTCGTACTGCCTTGGTTTATTGCCGTATTCATGTTGTTACACTTCATCATGATTCGCAAACAAGGTATTTCTGGCCCTCTCTAAATGTTAGAGAATAGGCGATAAAGACTAGGGATTGTTTCAAATTTCTAGTTCTTTATCATCTGCTAGATCCACTTTCCAAACTAACTAAAATTTACGTCATTAATTTGCTATGGCAACTATCAAAAAACCGGATCTTTCCGATCCATCTCTGAGAGCCAAACTAGCTCAAGGCATGGGTCACAACTACTACGGCGAACCTGCTTGGCCGAACGATCTATTATACATCTTCCCTGTCGTAATCTTCGGAACGATCGGTTGTTGTACAGCGTTAGCTATTCTAGATCCAGCTCTAATTGGCGAACCTGCAAATCCTTTTGCAACTCCTCTAGAAATCTTGCCTGAGTGGTACTTATGGCCCGTATTCCAACTATTGCGCGTATTACCTAACAAACTTTTAGGAATAGCTTGCATGGCTGGCGTACCATTAGGTCTACTCGTAGTTCCTTTCTTGGAAAGTGTCAACAAGTTCCAAAATCCTTTCCGTCGCCCTGTAGCGATGGCAGTATTCCTCTTCGGAACTGTCTTCACCATCTACTTGGGTATCGGTGCAACTCTACCGATTTCTACTTCTTTGACCTTGGGCTTATTCTAAATCGATATTTTATCATTTAGCGATAATTGCTCATTGTTTGAGAATATTTAAAGCCTAACCTGTAAACACTGGTTAGGCTTTATTATTTGAGAATGAAGATTTAATAATATCCAAATCTGCGATCGTCACAATCTTGGGTATCGGTGGTTTTGATGTCGATCCGATTTTTATCCTCTTGGTGTTGAGCGATTGAAACAGTATGAAATAGTAGTAATATATTAGTCAACTTAAAAAATATGAACTTAAATCATCTAGAATCGATCGAACAGAAAAGAATTGACTATTTGCTACATCAACAACACTTATACCAAGCGGCTAAACTAGAATTAATCGGACAATATGAGGGGCAATATATAGCATTTGAGAATGGAGTTATATTAGATAGCGATCGCGACGATCGACAATTAATGCCTAGACTATACGCTAAGTACGGACATCGGGATATTTTAGTTGAATATGTTTGCGATCCCGAACCCCAATTATCTGTTTCTGCTGCTGGTCATTTATTTCCAATTAAATAATGTCTCTGTTTAATTACGTCGATATTGGTGCTGGGTTGCCACCTGCCCCAATTGTTTCTATGACTATTTATCCACCTGAATGGGAGCGAAAGTTGACAAAAAATCTTTGTTATTCATGTACCGCATTTCTTGTCAAGTTCACCAAAGCTGCAAGTTGTTTTTCAGTAGCTAAAGATAACCTGTGCCAAATTAAGCCCTGTTCTTTATCGACCTTCCAGCGCAACAGATTTGCCGATCGACCGATATAATCATCGGATAGGTCGATCGCCATGCGGGGTGCTATGGTAGCTAAAGCGATCGCATTACCAATATCGCAGACTCCCCATTTCACCAGATTTTGCACCCCAACTAATAGAGATAAAGTAGTCCCTGAAAGTGTTCCATCGGGAAGTCTTGCCGTGCCATCAATCACCTCAATACTTCGCGTATCCCAGGGATATTTGCCGTCGGGTAAACCGAGGGGAGATAAAGCATCACTCACCAAGAATAAACCCTCCGTATAATTGCCCGATCGCAGTAACAATTGCAACATTGTTGGATGAACGTGTTGTCCATCGGCAATAAAGCCACATTGAACGCCAGGATGAGTCAACGCAGCACCGAGCAATCCTGGCTCCCGATGATGCAATCCTGGCATTGCATTAAAAGCATGAGTCACCATCGACGCACCACTACTAAAAGCATTCTGAGCCTGCTCCAAATTCGCCAGAGAGTGGCCTAAACTAACGATGATGCCCAAATCCCTTAAATAGGGGACAACCTCGCCTGTAGGGTCTAATTCGGGGGCGAGGGTGATGACTTTGACGATGTGAGCATGTTCGCCTAGCACATCATCTACTCGATCGAGTGTCAAGGGCAATAAGTAAGCTTCAGGATGAGCACCCCGTTTTTGAAGATTCAAAAATGGCCCTTCCAAATGAACGCCAAGGATTTGGGCGGTATGTTGATGTTGATTTGCCATAAATTGGGCGAAGACGGCGAGCGATCGATGGATATTGTCGATCGATGTCGTCACAATCGTCGGCAAAAATCCATCTACACCTTGCTCCCACAGGTAATCGCAGATCTCATTCAACCTGTCGAAATCTGCCATCCGCACATCAGGGAACGCCAATCCCAACGCCCCATTGATCTGAAGATCTACACCACCGAGCGAAATCCAATCTCCCTCGACATCAATCGTCGGCAAATCGCCCTTCACAGTGAGATTGATTTCGACAATCTGTCGATCGCCAATAGCGATCTCTTGCAATCCGTCGGATCCAGGTATTCGAGCGTTGATAACTTTGTACTTATTCATGGTAGTGAATCGGTGACTCTGGGATATGGAGGTCTATATGACGGTCAATAGATCGATTTGTATCTAATTTGACCATTTCTGAATATCGTCCGATGTTAAATTAAACACACTCAGATATGTTATTACTTACGCACTAAAATTTTTGCCTCACTCAAATATACTACATTAATTTAGTTCGGATTGGTTCAATTGATTTAACGAGCGCAGTGCAAGCTGATAAACAGAGGTTCTTCGACTCGATCGAAAAAATAGGAAATTACGAATGGTTTCAAAAATAAGTACAAAACAACAACAAAGATCTACAGAAGAAAGCTTCAGTCGGTTTCTTAGAAAGCTATTCGCTGTCAATTGGTATAGACAACTATCCACCACTTGGCGTAATTGCTTGCCGATTGCCGTGGCAATTATCGTATTCTGGAATGTTGCAGCCATGGCACAGAAAGCTCCGCCAGACGCGATTAAAATGGCTGAAGAACTCAAAGTCAATCTTGATACGGCTTGGGTGACGATCGCGGCGATGTTAGTCATCTTTATGAATGCTGGTTTCTGCATGTTGGAAACTGGATTTTGTCGCGAAAAAAATGCTGTCAACGTCTTGGCAAAAAACCTGATCGTGTTTGCCCTCTCCAGCGTCGCTTTTTGGGCGATCGGATTTGGCGTGATGTTCAGCACGGGGAATGACTTCATTGGTACCGAAGGATTCTTCTTGACAGGCGCGGACAATAGTCCAGCTATGGGTGATGCCTACAAAGGGGCGTTTGCTTCGCTTAATTGGACAGGAATACCTTTGAGTACTAAGTTCTTTTTCCAACTGGCGTTTGCTGGTACCGCAGCGACGATCGTCTCTGGTGCAGTTGCCGAACGGATTAAATTTTTATCGTTCCTAATTTTTAGCTTGTTATTAGTCGGCATCGTCTATCCGATTACCGGGCATTGGATTTGGGGTGGTGGCTGGCTGGCAGACATGGGATTCTTTGATTTTGCTGGTTCTACTGTCGTCCACTCCGTCGGCGGCTGGGCTGCGCTGCTGGGAGCGTGGATACTTGGGCCGAGAATCGGTAAATATAATAAAGATGGCACTGCCAATGCGATCCCAGGTCACAATATGAGTATTGCGACCTTGGGCTGCTTGATTTTGTGGTTTGGATGGTTTGGATTCAACCCTGGCTCGACAATGGGTGTCTCAGCAGCGATCGGACATATTGCTGTCACTACTAATACTGGTGGTGCTTTTGGTGGAATTGCCGCCACCGTAGTTGCTTGGCTGGTACTCGGCAAACCAGATCTATCCATGATTATCAACGGGATCTTAGCTGGGCTAGTCGCTGTAACTGCTTCCTGTGCTTGGATTAGTGTGCCCTCTGCTGCAATTATTGGTGCTGTGGGTGGGGTTTTGGTGGTGTTCGCAGTTAGTTTCTTCGATCGCATCAAAATTGACGATCCTGTCGGTGCAACTTCGGTGCATTTAGTCAATGGGATCTGGGGAACTTTAGCCATCGGCTTGTTCAGTCAGGGTGACGCTTTTGGTGTCACCCCTGCCCCAAAAAATGGCATCTTCTTTGGTGGTGGTTTCGAGCAATTAGGTCATCAACTAGTTGGCATATTGGCAGTTGGTGGAGTGACAGTTGTGCTGTGTTACATCTTCTGGGCAATTCTCAAAGCAACCTTGGGAATTAGGGTTACTGCGGAAGAAGAATTCCAAGGATTGGACATCAGCGAACACGGAATGGAAGCATATCCAGGTTCGTCACTAGGCAGCGTACCTGACTACAGCAAAGAGTAATAAATAGGATCTGAACGTAAATCTCGATCGCATACTGCAATACCCCCGACTTCTCCAAGAAGTCGGGGGTATTGCAGTATATGATGCTCATAGCTTCGATCGACTATTTATTCAACAATTCCAAACTATGACATCTCCTCTGATTGGCATTATCATGGGTAGCGATTCCGATCTACCGACGATGAGAGCCGCGATCGAAATCTGCGAACAATTTACAGTCTCTTTTGAGGTAGCCATCGTCTCCGCACATCGTACCCCAGAACGGATGCTTGAATACGCTCAGACAGCCCATCAACGGGGGTTGAAAGTAATTATCGCTGGTGCAGGTGGTGCCGCTCATTTACCAGGCATGGTGGCCGCGCTGACTCCCTTACCAGTCATCGGCGTACCCGTACAAACCAAGACATTAGCGGGTGTAGACTCACTGTACTCGATCGTCCAAATGCCCGCAGGTATTCCAGTTGCGACAGTAGCGATCGGTAATGCGACAAATGCCGGATTACTAGCCGTACAAATTCTGGCGACTCACGACACAGAATTACTAACCAAAATCCAATCTTACCGCGATAGTCTCAAAAATATCGTACTAGATAAACAAGCCAAATTAGATCGGGTTGGCTATCAAAATTATTAACGACAAATTTTTGCCGTAGGTATTTCAACCTACATCTGATGCCACGAGTTGAAAAAAAATTTATTCAGTACAAATGCTGATTTTTGGAGTCGATCTAGATCGCCAAATGACTTAAAATAGGATATTTGTATATATTACCGATGTGAGATTATCGATGGCGATCGACTCCCTAATCCCTTCAGGGCGCAATCAAGGCCATGTATTCTCCGTTGGGATCTCTAATTTATCTATATAGCTATAAACTATTGGTACGAAATGATACTTATTCGACCAACTCTAATAAAATGTGTCCTAGAATACAGAATTACCTATGCCACCAAACACAAAATTGTCGGACTACTCGATGAGATTGGCTAGGTAAATCTACGGTTTAAAAGATATAGATGCAAGTGTTTAAAAAAATTCTCCCTGTATGTTTGATGGCGATGTGGTTCCTCAGTGGACCATTAATGGGGAATGCTTTGGCAGAAGATGTCAAAACACCCGCAATGGATATCAATGGTATTAATACTGGCGATACAGCTTGGGTGCTAATTTCCTCGGCGTTGGTATTATTGATGACTCCAGGGTTGGCATTCTTCTACGGTGGTTTAGTACGTTCTAGGAATGTACTAAACACTATGATGATGAGTTTGGTATTGATGGGCATAGTCGGTGTTACCTGGGTATTGTGGGGCTATAGTCTCGCATTCTCCCCAGATACTGTTGTCAAAGCTGCCGATGGTACCATCAAAGAAATCATTACCAATCCATTTATTGGCAACTTGAATTGGTTTGGTTTAGCTGGAGTTGATTTCTACAAACCCGATCCTGTGGGTTATGCGGGAACTATTCCCCATCAAGTTTTCATGGTTTATCAGATGATGTTCGCGATCATCACTCCTGCACTGATTTCTGGTGCGATTGTCGAGCGGATGAGTTTCAAAGCTTACTTCTGGTTTGTCATTCTTTGGTCTACATTTATTTATGCCCCCCTCGCTCACATGGTTTGGGGTAAAGGTTTGATTGGTGTAACTATTGGTGCTCTGGACTTTGCTGGTGGTACTGTCGTACATATCAGTTCTGGTGTTGCGGCGTTAGTTGCTGTAATCATGATTGGTAAGCGTAGAACCTATCCCAATCAACCAGCCGCACCCCATAATGTGCCGTATGTGCTGTTGGGGATTGGCTTATTGTGGTTTGGCTGGTTTGGATTCAATGGCGGAAGTGCTTTAGGTGCCAATGGTTTGGCGGCTGTAGCTTTTGTCACAACGGCGGTTTCTGCTTGTGCTGGTGGTTTGATGTGGATGATTTTGGAATGGGTACTACGGACTAAACCTACTGCGGTAGGGATTGCGAGTGGTTTCTTGGCTGGATTGGTGGGGATTACTCCATCGGCTGGTTTTGTTACTCCTTTGAGTGCGATCCTGATCGGTTTTATTACGGCTACTTGTTGTTTCTTTGCTGTGAGTCTTCGCGCCAAGTTACAGTTTGATGATTCCCTCGACACTTTCCCTGTCCACGGTGTTGGTGGTACGATCGGTGCGATTCTCACTGGTGTATTTGCGACCAAAGAGGTCAATCCTTTGGGTGCTAATGGTTTGATTGCTGGCGATGCTAGTTTGATGGGCAAGCAAATTATTGCGGTAGTGATTACCTATATTTTTGCTGCTGTGGGTACGGTGATTATTCTCGCCTTGCTCAAATTGGTGATGGAACTACGGGTGAAACCAGAAGCCGAGTATCAAGGCTTGGATATCAATGAGCATGGTGAAGAAGGCTATGGCGAGGAATTCGCTTCTGGCTTGAGTATGGCGAATCAAGATAGTAAAATTAGTTGAGAATTGATGACGATCGATACAGACAGAGGGGAATTAATCCCCCTACTGTTTGTTAAAATAGGGCGGGAGGTAATTTAGTTGCTTCCCGCCCTATATTTATTTAGATCGGTATAATTAACGATCGAATGTAGGCACAAGTTATTTGAGTTGCTGCGTAGGTTGATTTACCCCACCCCAGCCCTCCCCTTGTAAAGGGGAGGGAGCGAGAGCTACCCCTCACCCCTCACCCCTCACCCCTGACATGGATACTAAAGCTTTTAAACGATCTCTAAATCAATCTGACAACTATCATCGCAAGGGATTTGGACATCAAGCTGAAGTTGAGAAGGTGTTAGAGTCGGAATATCAAAGTAACCTGATTCAGGAAATCCGCGATTTGGGTTATACGCTCACGCGGGGAGATGTGACGATTCGACTAGCCGAATCGTTTGGGTTTTGTTGGGGTGTAGAAAGAGCAGTTGCGATTGCGTATGAAACTCGCCAACATTTCCCCACCGAACAAATTTGGATCACTAATGAAATCATCCACAATCCCTCTGTCAATCAGCGGTTGCGGGATATGAAAGTTGGGTTTATCGAAGTAGAAGATGGGGCGAAAAACTTTGAGGTTATCGATCGAGGTGATGTAGTAATCCTACCTGCTTTTGGTGCTAGTATCCCTGAGATGCAATTACTCAATGATAAAGGCTGCACCATCGTCGATACTACCTGTCCCTGGGTGTCTAAGGTCTGGAATACGATCGAAAAGCACAAGAAAAAAGACTATACTTCGATCGTCCATGGTCAATACAAACACGAAGAAACGATCGCGACAATCTCCTTTGCCGATAAATATTTGATCGTCCTAAATATGGCGCAAGCAAACTATGTTGCCGATTATATCCTCAATGGTGGCGACAAAGCTGAATTCTTGGCTAAATTTGCCAGCGCTCATTCCGCAGATTTTGACCCCGATATCGACCTAGAAAGAGTCGGTATCGCCAATCAAACCACCATGCTCAAAACCGAAACCGAAGCCATCGGTAAACTATTCGAGCGCACGATGATGAAAAAATATAGCACCGCCGAACTCAACGACCATTTCCAGAGCTTCAATACGATCTGTGATGCCACCCAGGAACGCCAGGATGCCATGTTCAAACTCGTAGACGTGCAACTCGACCTAATGCTGGTTATCGGCGGCTACAACTCATCTAATACCACCCATCTTCAGGAGATTTCGATCGAACATCAAATCCCCTCCTATCATATCGATAGTGATGCTCGCATTTCGATCGACAATTGCATCGAACACAAGCCTCTAGGTAAAGATCTAGAAATCACCGAAAATTGGCTTCCCTCAGGTAAAATTACCATCGGAGTCACATCGGGCGCATCTACCCCTGATAAAGTAGTAGAAGACGCGATCGAGCGGATCTTCGCCACTAAAAATTCTGTTCGATAGCAACGTATAGTTGCCAATAATCTGACTAATATCCGCAAGGGTGTGTTGTGAGTTCGTCTTGACACACCTCTTTAGCAAAACGTCAACCCATGCTCGTGCAGAGTCAGCGCAGCAAGAGTTATTCGATACTTTGGACATTTTACGTTATTATATGTGTAATAATGTATTCGATGCGGTGATTTTGCACTTTTAGCGATCTGGTGAACGCACTGAACTCATAATTCAGCAAAGGTGGGTTCGATCCCCACAAGGTGCATTGGGTTTAAATTTAAAGCGTCACACTTAGCTTTCGGGCTGGGTGAAGATTGGGGTGCAGAGAAAATTATGTTATGATATGAATAGCTAGAACTCAATAGCTAAAACAGTTTGGAGGTCTTATGACTGTCACTACAACTCCACCTACTCAGATTGAAGCGCAACAATTGTTACTTGATGTCACTAACACCCGACTGACCATCACATCAGAACAATTCGACAGCTTGTGTATCGACAATCCAGACTTACGCCTTGAATTAACCCCCGAATCCGAATTGATTGTTATGGCTCCAACTGGTGGCGAGAGTGGTGAAAAGAATGCTGATTTAACGATCGAGGTTGGAATCTGGAACCGACAAGCCAAACTAGGACGAGTATTTGACTCCTCAACTGGATATGATTTTACAGCAATTAATGGGGGTAAACCATCTCCTGATGTGTCTTGGATTGAGAAGTCCAAGCTGGATGGGGTAAATATTATCGGGTTTATTTCAGTGGTGCCTGATTTTGTCATTGAGTTGCGTTCTGCAACAGATAGTTTGAGTGAAACCAAGACTAAAATGGAAAAATATCAACGAATTGGAGTGCGAATGGGGTTACTAATCGACCCCAAGAAAAAGCAGGTAGAAATTTATCGCCCAGCACAAGAAGCCGAAATCTTAGAATCACCTGCCTCGATTGACTGTAGTGAAGTTATGCTAGGATTCATACTCGACTTGACTAGAATTTGGTAGCTTATTGCAACCTCAATTCTCAATTCTCAATTTTCAATTAATTTAACTCATCTCCAACATCCGCTCCATCGGGCGTAATGCTGACAATCTCACCTCTTCACTCATCATGATTTCTGGTGACTTATTCTTCATTGCCAGATACAACTTTTCCAGTGTATTCAAACGCATATGGGGACATTCATTGCAAGCACAATTATTCATCGGCGGTGCAGGAATGAATACCTTATCAGGTTGTGCCTTCTGCATCTGATGGATGATTCCTGGCTCTGTAGCGATGATAAATTGCTTGCACTCACTCTGTTGAGTATATTTTAATAACGCGCTCGTAGAACCGATAAAATCGGCATGACGCAATACCGCTTCTTCGCACTCTGGATGGGCGATAACTTCCGCATCGGGATGAGCAATTTTTAGCTGTACCAACTTCTTCTCGGAAAAAGTTTCATGGACGATACAACTCCCCTGCCATAGTACCATTTCTCGATCGGCTTGCTCCATCACATACCGCCCTAAATTGCGATCGGGTGCAAATATAATCCCCTGCTCCAACGGAATTTGCTTGACAATTTTCACCGCATTAGAACTCGTGCAAATAATATCGCTCAGTCCCTTAATTTCCGCCGTACAGTTGATATAAGAAATCACAATATGATTGGGATATTGTGCCTTAAAAGCAGCAAAGGCATCAGCAGGGCAACTATCAGCCAAAGAACAACCCGCCGCCAAATCTGGTAACAACACCAACTTGTGCGGATTCAATATCTTGGCAGTTTCCGCCATAAAGTGAACCCCAGCAAAGACAATTACATCCGCCTCAGTGCTCGCCGCCTTCCGTGACAACTCCAACGAATCCCCAATAAAGTCCGCCACATCCTGAATCTCCCCATCCTGATAATAATGGGCGAGGATGACCGCATTGAGCGATCGCTTCAAATCTTCAATCGCGCCTACCAAATCTAGGGGAATTTGCGCTTGGTTAGCAGTCTTGGGTGCGGTGACAAACATTGTGGCTCATGGGTGAAAGCTAGTATTTTTAATTATAGTACTTTTTACCAAAATGCCAATGTCGATCGATAAATATTCGCCGATTTTGCCATCCACCCTGTAGGGGCAATTTATGAATTGCCCCTACAGGGTGGATAATTGTCAACTCCTACTTGACAATTTTAGGGCTATGGCGTAAAGTGATACTTGACAGAGTTCGCGAAGCGTACCCTTTGGGTAATCGCCTAAACCCATGAAAAACCGACTAAAAGAACTCCGCGAACTCCATAAGTGGTCGCAAGCTGACTTAGGGCGGGAATTAGGCGTTAGTCGTCAGGCGGTGAATGGCTTTGAGTCTGGCAAATTCGATCCTAGCCTAGAGATGGCTTTCAAAATCGCCACGTTGTTTGATGTTCCGCTAGAAGATGTATTTATTTACGAGGTCAAGAATTTTATGGACACACTTATAGAACAATTTAAGAAAATGTTTGGGTTTGAGCGATTTACCGAAAAAGCGATCGATGCAGTCAAATTTGCTCATAATGAGGCGACAAAAGCCTTGTCACCACAACTAGAACCAGAACACTTATTATTAGGCTTATTAGCCGACCCGATGACAACTTCGGCGGGAATATTAAAATCGAGTGGGATGACATTAAATATCGAACTAAACGATCGATCTTTTGAGATCGATAGTAAGCCCAATCTCAGTCCACAGACTAAGCTAGCGATCGAACTTGCTTTAGAAATAACTCGACTCAAAGGTAATAAATTTATCGGTACAGAACATTTATTATGGGGTTTAGTTCGACTTAGTGAAACAGAAAATCCAAATTTGAATGAGATATTTCAACGATATGAAATCAATCTCGAAACATTAAACGATCGACTCGCAACAAAAGTTTAAATCGATCCTCAAAACTACTATTACATCAATAAATCTATTGTGGGATAAGACCGCAGCCCGACATAACTAACCTATAAAAAAACTCCCACCCAAAAGGCAGGAGTTTTTTTTGACTAGACCGTAAAATACAATCTATTAATCGATATCATTCAAGAACAATGTTGGTTCTGTTTCACGATCGATCCCTTTCTCAAACCCAGCAGCAGCAGCGCGTGCGCGTCCTGCGTGCCATAAGTGCCCGATAAAGAAGAAGAATCCCAAGACAAAGTGAGAACAAGCCAACCACGCACGAGGTGAAACGTAGTTGAAAGCGTTAGTCTCAGTAATGACACCACCAACAGAGTTCAAAGAACCCAATGGTGCGTGAGTCATATACTCAGCAGCACGACGTGCTTGCCAAGGTTGAATGTCATTCTTGATTTTGCTCAAATCCAAACCGTTGGGGCCACGTAGAGGCTCTAACCAAGGGCCTTGGAAATCCCAGAACCGCATGGTTTCACCACCCAAGATGATTTCCCCAGAAGGAGAACGCATCAAGTATTTACCCAAGCCAGTTGGCCCTTGTGCTGTGGCAACGTTGGCACCCAAGCGTTGGTCGCGAATCAAGAAGGTCAAAGCTTGTGCTTGTGAAGCTTCAGGTCCAGTAGGGCCGAAGAATTCACTAGGGTAAACAGTGTTGTTGTACCAAACCATGATCGACGCAACAAACGCCATCAGGGAAACCGCAGCCAAACTGTAGGAAAGATAAGCTTCACCAGACCAAACCAGGGCACGTCGCGCCCAACCGAATGGTTTGGTGAGGATATGCCATACACCACCAGCGATGCAGACAAAGCCAACCCAGATGTGACCGCCGACAACATCTTCTAAGTTGTTGACACTTACAATCCAGCCTTCGCCACCGAAGGGAGATTTGAGCAAATAACCAAAGATTACTACAGGGTTGAGGGTAGGATTGGTTACAATCCGTACGTCTCCGCCACCTGGTGCCCAAGTGTCATATAGACCACCAACAAACATCGCTTTGATGACGAGGAGTAATGCGCCAATACCCAAGATTACGAGGTGAAAACCCAGGATACTAGTCATTTTATTCTTGTCTCTCCAGTCGTAACCGAAGAAAGCCGAATATTCCTCTAAGGTGTCAGGCCCACGCAATGCGTGATACAGACCACCAACACCCAAAACCGCAGAGGAGATTAGGTGCAAAACGCCGACGACGAAGTAAGGGAAAGAATCCACTACTTCACCACCAGGGCCAACGCCCCAACCTTGGGTCGCTAAGTGAGGCAGTAAAATCAAGCCTTGTTCGTACATAGGCTTTTCGGGCACGAAGTGAGCCACTTCAAACAGGCACATCGCCCCAGCCCAGAAGACAATCAAACCAGCGTGAGCGACGTGTGCGCCCAACAGCTTACCAGACAAATTGATCAGGCGTGCGTTACCAGACCACCAGGCGAACCCAGTTGAGTCTTGGTCGCGACCGCCGCCGACGATCGTATTATTAAAGGACGTTTCCACTCTAGGACTACCCCTGTCGATGAAATATAAAAGGACAAAAAAAACGGGAAGATAAATAGTATTGCACATTTATCTTCCACCCGATCGCATTTATTACAGTGCGTTACCGCGAGGTAGAACTTCTTCAGGGAAGATGAACTGTTCGTGGGGTTGATCTTGAGGAGCCATCCACGCACGGATACCTTCGTTGAGAAGAATATTTTTGGTGTAGAATGTTTCAAACTCAGGATCTTCAGCCGCTCTCAATTCCTGAGAGACGAAATCATATGCACGGAGGTTTAGAGCCAAACCAACGATACCGACAGAACTCATCCACAAGCCAGTCACAGGGACAAACAGCATGAAGAAGTGCAACCAGCGTTTGTTGGAGAAAGCAACCCCGAAGATTTGCGACCAAAAACGGTTCGCAGTTACCATCGAGTAAGTTTCTTCTGCTTGAGTAGGGTCGAATGCGCGGAAAGTATTCGCATTTTCGCCATCTTCAAACAAGGTGTTTTCTACAGTCGCACCGTGAATCGCACACAATAGCGCACCACCGAGAATACCTGCAACGCCCATCATGTGGAAGGGGTTGAGTGTCCAGTTGTGGAAGCCTTGGAGGAATAGGATGAATCTGAAGATTGCTGCTACACCAAATGAAGGTGCAAAGAACCAACCAGATTGACCTAGTGGGTAAATCAAGAAGACGCTGACAAATACGGCGATAGGGCCGGAAAACGCGAGCGCGTTGTAAGGACGAATCCCGACTAGACGAGCGATTTCAAACTGACGCAGCATAAAGCCAATCAAACCAAACGCGCCGTGAAGAGCGACAAACGCCCATAGACCGCCGAGCTGACACCAGCGAGTGAAGTCACCTTGCGCTTCAGGTCCCCAGAGGAGCATGAGGGAGTGTCCGACACTATTGGGAGGAGTGGATAGAGCTACTGTCAGGAAGTTACAGCCTTCGAGGTAGCTAGAAGCCAAACCGTGAGTGTACCAAGAGGATACGAAGGTCGTACCAGTCATCCAGCCGCCGAGGGCTAGGAATGCACAAGGGAATAGTAAGATACCAGACCAACCGACGAAAACGAACCGATCTTTTTTTAACCAGTCGTCTAAGGCATCAAAGAAGCCTCTTTCGGATTGCTGGCGACCAACTGCAATAGTCATAGCGCAGTAAAACTCCAGATATTATAAGGGCGTGTGTGTCGATCGAGTAGTCAAACTCCAAGACCGAGGTGAGAATTAGTAAGCCGATTATTAAATCAGTTTACGTTTCTTCACTAAGTTTAATGGAATTATCTCAAAATTGGCAGAGGTTAGGTCTCTTTTTTAGGGAAAAATTAATATTTTGACCTTGAGTCGTTCATTTTTGCTCCCAAATCTCCAAATTCAGATGGATGGATAAGTATAAATACTCAGGGCAAGGTCTAGACGAGTTCAAAGCTTTGTCGATCTTTTTTCCCAGTTACACTATTTTCTGATGACTTGTTTCGGCAGTCAACTAGTCATTGGATTACAATTAAAACTCACCCCTCCAAATTTGGACTTATATGTACGTTATCGAGATCTTGCTCAACAATATGACGATGGCTATGTCCGTGCAACGGAAGACTGTTGAAGAAGCGGCTAGCGTTTATCAACAAGTTTTGGCAGCGATGGGAGCACAGGGGCGCAGTCTGCTAGAATTGTCCTGCGATCGCCAACCCGAAAAGAAAATCGCGGTGATGAGCGATCTGATCGTGGCTACTCAAATGTATGAAAAATCAGGTGCCGCAGCCTCTGGCAAAACCCCTGGATTTCTTGTCTCCTCTGCACCATAGGGAATAGGGAATAGGGAATAGGGAATAGGGAATAGGGAATAGGGAATAGGGAATAGGGAATAGGGAATAGGGAATAGGGAATAGGGAATAGAGAATAGAGAATAGAGAATGGCGAAACTTTTCGCTCCCCACACTTCCCCACAC
>JANMEL010000265.1:0-24270 GCA_031376885.1 Chamaesiphon sp. OTE_70b_metabat_96
AGCACAATCATTTTCAATACCGTTTTCATCTAAAATTCCCCCTGTCTTGAAAAGGTGCTTCACTTGGGGAAACCCCAAGAACGCACTTTTCGCTATTCCCTATTCCCTATCCCCTATTCCCTGACTTTCGCAGGAAGTCTAATGAAGAGCGATCGACGGATATTTGGAGAGATTTGCAGTAAATTTGTCATCAGCGATCGATTGATATGACTAAGGTCATATTTTTTATGACTTTAGATAGTATTGATCTCTGCCAATTTTAGGTTAATCTTTAGTAGATGTCTGGTATTGTGAAAATTTTTCGCTAACCGCGCTTACTAAAACTAGGATTCCGATAATGTTGCCAGGAGTTGACAAATGAAAATTTATTTAGCCTGTTTATTAGTGTTCGCTAGCTGGAGTGGTATGGCGATCTCTGTCGAGGGAGCCATTGCCCAGTCTAAACCCGCAACTGCAACCAAAGTCATTTCACCAACGGCAGCATTAGAAAGATTGATTACTGCCAAACAGCTTCAAGAGAGTTGGTTTACGCCTGCGGTGCTCAAAGAAGCCGATCTTGGTAAACTCCAATTTCAGCGAGATATAAGCTTGAAGCTGGGCATGATGAGATATGGAAATTATAAATCCGTGCAACCGATCGGCGGCGATAAATACCGAGTTATCTTCGACAGAGCCGAACCAGATACAGTTATCCTCCAGATGAAGCTTGATGCCAATGGTCGAATTGCTGGGATCGGGATTACTGAAAAAAATAAGCCAGCCACAAGTCCACAAGCCCTGGCACGATTTCAGGTAAATGCCAAAGCTGCTGTAGATCGCGCTTTCAAAACAAATACAGATAGCAAGGGTCAACCCAGCCAAATAATTGTCAATCTCAAGCAATGGATGGGCAAATATCAAAAGACGGAAGCCGCTGGAGATAGTTATTCAGCAATATTCGATCGCGGCTCGGTGCCGATTAAAGTTGACTCTAATAATGATGGATCTGTCAAAGCATTTGGGATGAGTTGTCCAGTTGTACCCAAGTCAATGTCATTAAGTCAGGCACCTCCAGAGCTTCAGAAATTATTGTCAACATGTCCCAACCTCAAATAGAGAAAAATACTCAGGATGTTGGGTTTTCTCTCGCGGGGAGACGCTCCCTTCTACCCAACCTACGTGGGTCGATCGAGCGTAGAATAGAGTATCTAGATAAGACTCGATCGATCTCCATATATGTCCAAGCAACAGCCGTCACAACAGCCAGAACCACATTCGACATTAGCCGAGATTCGGGCGACTCGCCTAGCGAAGGCAGATAAACTCAAAGAATTGGGGATGAATCCCTACGCCTATAATTGGACATCTACCCACCAAGCCGCCGCCTTGCAGACAGAATATGCGGACTTAGCCAGTGGTGAAGAAATAGACGTGGCGGTATCGATCGCAGGCAGGATCCTAGCACGCCGAGTGATGGGAAAATTAGCTTTTTTTAGCCTCCAAGACGAGACAGGTACAATTCAGCTCTATCTCCAAAAGCAACAGATAGAAGCGGGAATGCCAGATATGCTCGACGCATTCAACCATCTCAAACAATTAACCGATGTGGGTGATATCATCGGCGTACATGGCACCATCAAACGTACCGAAAAAGGCGAACTATCCATCCTCGTCAACGAGTATGTGATGCTCACCAAATCACTACTTCCACTCCCCGACAAATGGCACGGCTTAACCGATGTAGCCAAACGTTATCGTCAAAGATATGTAGATCTAATCGTCAATCCATCAGTACGAGATACCTTCCGCAAACGCTCCCTCATCACCGCTGGAATTCGCCGCTATCTAGAAAATCTCAACTTCATCGAAATCGAAACCCCAGTCTTGCAGTCAGAAGCAGGCGGTGCAGATGCGCGTCCATTTAATACCTTCCACAACACCCTGGAAATGCCGCTCTATCTGCGGATTGCTACCGAATTGCACCTCAAACGTCTAATCGTCGGCGGGTTTGAAAAGGTATTTGAATTGGGGCGAATCTTCCGTAACGAAGGAGTCTCCACCCGCCACAATCCCGAATTTACCAGCATTGAGGTATATCAAGCCTATGCTGACTACGAGGATATGATGAATCTCACCGAGGATATGATTACCACCGTCGCGCAGTCGGTATTAGGTACTCTCGAAATCAGTTATCAAGACACCCCGATTACTCTGACAGCACCTTGGCGACGGGTGACGATGAACGATATTGTCAAAGAAACCACCGGATTAGATTTTAGTACCTTTGATTCTCTAGCTACTGCCCAAGCAGCCGTAGCAAACGCTGGTATTGGTGGCTGTAAGGACATCAGCACCCTGGGAAAACTCCTCAACGAGGTATTCGAGCAAAAGTGCGAATCAACCCTAATTCAGCCCACATTTGTCCTAGATTACCCGATCGAAATCTCGCCCCTAGCCAAACCACATCGATCGAAACCAGGCATCGTCGAACGGTTTGAATTATACGCTGTCGGGCGGGAACTAGCCAATAGTTTCTCCGAATTAACCGATCCTGTAGATCAACGAGAAAGACTAGAAGCTCAAGCCGCCCGCAAAGCTGAGGGAGATGTGGAAGCTCACGATATCGACGAAGATTTCCTCACCGCTCTAGAACATGGGATGCCACCTACAGGCGGCATGGGCATGGGTATCGACAGGTTAGTCATGCTCTTATGTGATTGTGCCAGTATTCGCGACGCGATCGCTTTTCCCCTACTCAAACCAGAAGTAACCGAACAATCTATCGAAGATTAATTATTAATTAATTGTTTTTTTAGGTTGGGTTTTAAATTCCAACCTAAAAAAGTCAAGGCCAACATTCTTCAACCCAACTACGGGCAAAAGATTTGCACCTTACAATCAGAGCGATGGTTTCCTTGTTGACTTTCTGTAAAACCTAGTAAATTCGATCGCAGTGATAATTACCTTTAATCTCTGCATTATAATATCTACCAATTGAGTCAGTATCGTGGAGTTCTTCCCACGTCTCCGGTTCGACTCCCGAATATTGGTAGATTGCTCCATTAGCAAATTCAATTTGCAAAACCTGACTTTCTTCATCGTATCCCACGGCATTTGCCATCGATGAATCTACTGCCATTGCGACGATCGATTCTGGTTGTGGGGCAATATATGAAACTTCTTCAACCAGTTCATTTAGTTGTTGTAATCCTTCAAAAGCGGGTGCTGGTGCCGGAATTGCGAGTAGCTCTAATTCCTCACCTCGATCGACTAACAATTGTAGCCCATCGTCTGAATGCGCGATCGCCACCACACCGCTCAAGTCTAGCTTGGATAACCTCATCACTTACGCTCCTTTGGGATATACGGTGAAACTTATGATTTAGATCGACCCTCTGTATAGTACTATTATACTCCTTATGCTGTAGCTGGTCAATGATATATCCCCGACTTCTCTCTAGAAATCGGGGGTATTGTGTCTCAATAGTTCGGGGCAATATATCATTCCTCAAATATTGACTATTTTTTAGCAACTAAATACTTGCTCATGAAATGTACTTCTGTAGGCAATATTTCAGCAAACCCAGCTTTATTTAGTCGCTCCAACAAATCATCTTCCATATAACTACGATAATAAGGCTCATGGAATGTTTCATAGAACATGTGCATCATTGCTTCCAGCTCTGGTGAATCACTCACCTGAATCGAATCACAAATAATAAAACTGCCCCCAGGCTTCAGCACTCGATAGCATTCTTCGATCGCATTTTGGCGCACATTGGGTGGAAGTTCGTGGAATAAGAAGACACAAGTAACAGCATGAAAATAATTATCCACATAGGGCAACTCTTCAATATTGCCTTGCAATAACTGCATCAATTCCCCTGGCAGATCCGCAGATTGTTCGTTAGCTTTGCGTAGATAAGCCCCCGACAAATCCACCCCAAATAAAGATGCTTGAGGCAACATCGATCGCACACCTCGCAGAGTTCGCGCTGTGCCACACGCAGCATCTAAAATGCGAATCTGTTTCGCAGGTACATCAGGAAATGCTTTCAAGCTAGCTTTGAGTGGAGCTAAAATTCTCCGGCGCATCGAGTCAGCACTACCACCAAACAGAATCTCGACTTGCAAATCGTACAGATTAGCTGAAAGATCGCTCAAATATCCCCCAGTCTGATGGTGGAAATTTTGGACATAATAATTAGGATAACCCTCAGTGTCGGTATTTCGATCGAAATCCTGATACTTTTTACCATCCGCACGCGCCCAAATACTCGGCATATCGGCAATCAAGGCGGGATACTGGCGCAAATAATCTACCCAAGGTTCATCAAATAGTAAGCTAGTGGGATAAACCCCATCCTCAGCATCTTGCCAGTCTACCGCAATCAGGTCGTCAACGCGCTGTTGAAGCTTTAATAATAATTCTGGCGGTACAGGTAGCGCGGGTAGGTTGTTGGGCTTGAGAGCCTTCCGTGCTTGCATACTGAGCGTCTTGTGGGCGAAGCTCAGGTAGCTCTTGCCTTGTTGGAGGGTTTGGTAAGTTAGCTTGGTGAGGGTATCGGCCATCATGAGAAGAACCTTAATTTCAGCACTATAGTTAACAAATTTAACAAATCTTTACTGGTTTGTAAATTAAGGCTGGTATTTTATTTTGGATTTTGGAGACTGTTTACCCCTCCCCTTGCCAGATCGTGTAGGGGCTAGGGTGTATCGTGCCCCTGCTAATCGTGGTTGAATGGGTGATGGTGAGGTTCGATCTTCTATGTTTCCAAACATTAATCAGATCGGTTTAGCAATGAAGACGATCGAAGCAGGTTGTTGGGTTATCGGATGAATAGGTTCGCAAATCTTAATTAAATTGAATCCACTTGCGATGGATAAAGTCGTCCAATTTTCTAAGGTTCTAAAATACCAAGGTGCTGGATCTGTAAAGTCTGAATGAAAGCCATTCCAAGAACTTTCGCGCCAACCATCCAGATAAGGTAGATCGCCACATGCTATAATTGGATGTAAAGTTTGGACGATAAATACACCATCAGGATTTAACAATGATGGGATAACTTTAAATAAGTTTTCGACTGATTCTTTGCCAAATAAACTAAAATTGCAGACGATCGCATCTACAGATACATTCAGCTCCCCCGCAGCAATTTGTTCGTAAGAAAGCGATCGAAAGTCTTCGGCACTCAATCTTTTCGCACTGTCGATTAGAGCAGGAATTGCATCGACACCGATCGAATGAATACCCCTTCCAGATAGTGCGCGAGTCAACCAACCTTCTCCACAACCAAGATCCAAAACAGATGTCGGCGCATAACTAAGAATCGTCTCAATAATCTGTCGATCTGTAACCAATTTTCGGCTCTCAATTTGCCGCTCTCGAACTGCGATCGTCCAAGGCTCCGCATTTTTGCCCCAAGAATCAACTATCTTAGCATCGCTAAATTTATCCATCGCTTAAATTAATGGTAAAACCAGAGTAAAAAAATAATAAACTAGCGGTGCAGTAAAGATATAACTATCAGTTCGATCGAGTATACCACCATGTCCGGGAATGAGATCGCCAGAATCTTTCACACCCGCATCACGCTTCATCATTGATTCAGTTAAATCACCCAGCAGCCCAGTTAATCCAATTAAAATGCCCAAACCAGTACCACTAATATACCAGTGATGCCAATGCAACACCCATGCTCCCGCCGCACCGATGCCCACACTGCTCATAATGCCAAAAACTGCACCTTCCACAGTCTTCTTCGGGCTGATGTTTGAGAGTCGGGTACGCCCCAACCATTTGCCAAATACATACCCACCAATATCTACAGCCCAAACGCACATGAATGAGAGTAATGTGGTGGTAAATGCAGGCGGTAGTAAACTGAGATCGAAATGAGTCAGGAAAAGTGACAGATCCGCACTGAAGGGAAATGTTGCGGGTGTGACAGGATCCAAACCTACCCGCAACCGCACCCAATAACTAGGTAAGTAGCCACCATAAAATAGTCCGAAGATAGATGTAGAAATATCCGCGATCGAGGCTATTTTGGGCAGGAAGAGCAGGTAAAAGCAAATTATGGTACCTGCAATGGGAAATATCGCTTCGTCGATTTCAGAGCCAAATGCACAGACTATGAGCATGATTTGACTGGAGACGAGAGTGATTTTGGTCGATGGTTCGATACCTTTTGCCTGTACTAGCTTAAAATACTCTCGTTGACCCAGAAAAACAATGATACACATCCCGATCGTAAAGTACCAACCGCCTAGCAATAACATACTCAAAGCTACGGCGATCGCTACAATGGTACTAATGACGCGGGTTAAAGACATTTTGACATTTAGATATTGGGCGTTATTATAGTTAGCATTTTCGCTAACTACTCCATCACTCTAGCTTCTCCGCGCTCAAAATGAACATCGGATCGACAGCAACCAGACGACGACTATTTCCTCTGGTTTCGAGCCGATTGACAGCAGCTTGAACTACTTCAATATTACGTCCTTGAAGTCTGTCGAAGGTTTGGGAAATCTCATACAGTGTATCTAAACTAGCTGCGGTTACGACTACGCGCCCTGTGTCGGGCAGATATTCCCACACTTTCTCTAGGATCGGTTTAATTGCCGTGCCGCCCTCGATACAGACTCGTTGGGGCTGGGTGGGAATGTCTTTGAGACACTGTGGCGCGCTACCGATTATCACTTTGACGTTACTGACTTCAAATCGATCGCAGTTGAGCTGAATCAGGTTGGCTACTTCCTCATCACGCTCGATCGCGATAATCTGAGTTTGAGGACATAGTAACCCAATTTCCACCGGAATTGTCCCCGTACCTGCCCCAATATCCCACAATACCGAATCTGACTCCAATTTCAAAGCCGAAATCAGCAGCAGTCGAATCTCGCGCTGACTCATCGGAATCCCTGGGAGTCGCTCAAATAGCTCGTCGGGTATGCCTGGAGATACATATTTCCAAAGTTTGGACATGGTTTTAGGGGATGTGGGGGATCTTCATGCTCATTTTACACTAGGGGATCGATTCTCCAAGGAGAGGCTATGCCAACGGTAAACCTGGAACCATTAATGTTACATTAGTTATGACTAGTTCAAATCACTAAGAAAATATGGAACAGACGATCGGATTAGGTATTAAAGATTTACTTGCAGATAAGAAAGTCCAAATTCTCGCAATTGCCGAACAACATGGAGCTTATAATGTGCGTGTGTTTGGTTCGGTGGCAAGGTGTGAAGCCAGAGAAGATAGTGATGTAGACTTCCTAATTGATTATCGATTAGAAAAAATTACTCCTTGGTTTCCTGCTGGATTAATGCTCGATCTAGAGACATTATTACAGCGTAAAGTAGATATAGCCACAGTCGATATGCTCAAAGAAAGAATTAGAGATAGAGTTCTTCGGGAAGCAATAGTTTTATGAGGAGAGAAGATGAACGCCTTAGAGACATTCTTGAAGCGATTGAGGCTATCGATCGGTATGCTATTCAGGGTGAAATTGCATTTAAAGAGCAGGAACTAATCCAAGTTTGGATGGTTCATCAGTTGCAGATAGTTGGTGAAGCTGTAAATGCTTTATCAAAGGAAACATTGAGGCGTTATCCTGATATACCTTGGGTACAGATTATCGGATTTAGAAATCTAGTTGTGCATGAATATTTTAGAGTATCTCCAAATTTAGTTTGGTCGATAGTTCGTAATAATATCCCACCACTGAAGCTGACGATAGAGCGAATGTTGCAGGAATTTGGTAGAGAAGGATGAATAGATCTCGATCGCTATATCATACATCAATTCAGCAACGCCCTATATTCTTCTGGCGGAAAGGGAGTATCACTCTAATAGTTTCTAAAGTTGGATCGTCACACCCGACAAGTTCGCCACCCAAATCTAGAACTTGTTGGAGGTAATCTAAAGCCTCGCTCGTCATAATTTCACCAGCAATTAAGACGGGAATTCCTGGGGGATACGGACAAATTGATTCAGCACTGATTTTACCAATTGCTGAGTCTATCGACACAACTATCTGACTCGATTGATTAGCTTGACGGGGAGTAATTGCCATCTTCGTCAAAATTTTATCCGGCGGCTGAATTTGAGCTAGATTTACCGCTCGATCTCCGCGATGATGTAAAGCTAATTCGGTAAATCCGGCGATTAGTCGATCGATATCAGTTTGAGTATTTCCCAGACTAATGATAAAGGTTAAATGTTGCAGTGAGGGTAATTCGGCAGTTATGCCCAACTGCTCGCTCAAAATTTCGTCGGCGGCAAATCCAGTCAGATCTAAACCTGTAACTGTGACAGTCAATCGGGTAAGATCGAGATAACTAAATCCAGGTGTCGGCCGCTCTAATTCTACTACAAAAAGTCCATCGATCTGCGAAATTTTCATTCTAGCTAGTTCGGCGAGTTCGATCGTTTTTGTCATCAATTCTCGCCCATGCAATGCCATTTGTTGACGAGCGGCATCCAGAGAAGCCAAAAGTAGATAACTCGGACTAGTTGATTGTACCAACCGGAGAGACTGACTGACTCGCGATCGATCTATTAAATCCCCACTCACATGCACCATCGCCGATTGTGTCAAAGCACCCAATAACTTGTGCGTCGATTGCACCACCAAATCTGCACCCACCGATAATGCTGACGGTGGTAAATCTGGATGAAAGCCAAAATGCGCCCCATGCGCCTCATCTACTAGTAATGGTAACCCGTAACCATGAACGATCGACGCAATCGCTGCCAAATCGCCACACGCGCCATAATAAGTCGGATAAACTACAAGTACAGCCTTAGCATCTGGATGTTGCTCCAAAGCGAATTTAACCGCCTCTGGAGTGATGCAATGAGCCAGATCCAAAACTCGATCGTATTCTGGAGTAATAAAGATCGGTATCGCTCCAGAATGAATCAACCCCGCAATCGCTGAAGAATGAATATTACGCGGCAAAATAATCTTCTCACCCTCGCCACAAGTCGCCAAAATCGCCGCCATTACTCCCGCCGTAGAGCCATTCACCAAAAACCACGTCTGTTGCGCGCCAAATACTGCGGCGGCTAATATTTGCGCCTCCTCAATAATTCCTGCTGGTGCATGGAGATTGTCTAAACCTGGTAATTCGGGCAAATCCCACCCAAACACACTATTTTCCCAAGCATTTTTCAGTCGTTGATTCATTCCCACTCCCCGTTTGTGTCCTGGAGTGTAAAATGGAGCGTGAGATTTGTCTACCCATGCCTCAAGTGCATCGATAATTGGGGTTTGATGCTGATTCGATTCGGTCATTAGGGAGTTTTATCAGCTTGATATTTGAATTTTTGGAAAGGAGAAGTTATCTCAATCTAAAATAACTAAGCGGCTTCGATATATTCGCAAATAGTCGTCGGTTCTGGAATTAGTAAACCTTCTAATTGCAAACCTTCGAGATGAAATGAAATTGCGGATTGGATTTGTGCTGATACTTCCTCAATGGTTGAACCCGTTGCAATACAGCCAGGTAAATCTGGTACATAAGCCGAATAGTTTGTTGGCGTTTTTTCAATAATCGTCGCGTAACGCATTAGTTTGATTCCTCTGAATTGTCCTGGGCTGTACTTTTTGGTTCTGAATCAGTTTCGTCGATTTTACTAGCTTTAAGTTGGGCCTGTTTTAAAATGCTATTTGCTGTCCCACTGGCTAGATCTTCCGATAGTTTACCTGCAATTGTCACCAAACCAGATTTAATTGGATGTTTGTATTGTTTATGACTGCCACGAATTCGTACTAAATACCAACCATCATTTTCAATGATGGAAATTGCTTCTTTAACCTTCACGATCGTTTGGTAATGAATCACTCATTCTACCACGAGCGCAGTTTTTCAGAAATATCCAGCCTAAACTCTCTCCGTGAGAAAACCAACGGCGAATGTACTTTGAATGTCGAACAGCTCACCAATCCGGCTAATGCGACAAATTGATTTTAGCCTAGTCAGGCATTTGGTGCCATCTCGATCGAACCACGAAGATAAATCTGAGGTAATGTTGGCAATTGGTAATGTATGAGTCAGGATTTGGGGTATTGTTAATAGTATTGTCTAGTCATTGATGGCTACTGTGTATGACCGATCGACCTAAAATCATTGTCCTTGATGATGACCCTACTGGTTCTCAGACAGTTCATAGTTGTCTGTTGCTGACTCAGTGGGATGTAGAGACGCTGAAATTGGGGTTGACAGATGCCGCGCCGATATTTTTTATATTAACTAATACTCGTGCGCTGACACCAAGTGAAGCCGCAAATATTACCCGCGAGGTATGTCGCAATTTGAAGATTGCCCTGGCTGAGGTGGGGATGACAGATTTCTTGGTGGTGAGTCGATCGGATTCTACTCTACGGGGACACTATCCGATCGAGACTGATATAATTGCGGCTGAATTGGGTGGTTTTGACGCTCATTTCTTGATGCCAGCTTTTTTTGAAGGTGGGAGAATCACCCGTGACAGTACTCATTACCTGTTGGTAAATGGGGTAGAAACCCCTGTACATCAGACTGAGTTTGCCCAAGATTCAGTGTTCGGTTATCGGTATAGTTATCTACCCGATTATGTCACCGAAAAGACTCAGGGCAAAATTCCAGCCGATCGAGTGATTAGATTTCTACTCGAAGAAGTTCGCACTGGCAGTCTAAAGCGACTCCTACAACTAGAAAATAATCGGTGTTGTGTCGTCGATGGCGAACAACAATCAGACTTCGATCGATTTGCCGAAGATCTGATCGCAGCAACGAACCTAGATAAAAAATTCTTGCTCCGTAGTGGCGCAAGTATTCTCACATCCCTTGCCAATCTCGGTACCCAACCGATTCCCGCCACCGAAATGTTTAAATACGTGCGGGATGGCAAACCAGGAGCGATTATCATCGGTTCCCATGTCAAAAAAACTACCGAGCAATTAACCGAACTCTTAAAAGCAGACAGAATCGAGGGCGTAGAAATTGATGTCACCCAACTGCTCGATAACGATCCCGCTCGTCGCACCGAATTACTATTATCAACCATCGATCGCATCGATCGGATCCATCAAGCCGGAAATACCCCCGCCATCTATACCAGTCGCCAAGAATTGAGTTTCAACAAAATCCAAACTCGGCTGAAATTTGGCGAAGATGTATCCGCCTTGCTCATGGACATTATTCGCGCTCTACCCGACGATATCGGCTTTTTGATTAGTAAAGGTGGAATTACCTCCAATGACACCCTCAGCAAAGCCCTAGCCCTGCCCACGGCGAGATTACTCGGTCAGATCGTGCCTGGTTGTTCGACGATCGTCACCCCATCCACTCACCCCCAATTCCCCAATCTCCCCGTGGTGCTATTCCCTGGTAATGTGGGCGACGAACACGCCCTCGCAACCGCCTATTTACGCCTCTGTGCTAATACTTGAGGATTTGAGAAAGTTCACCAATTCCTTCTGCGCTACCCCAATCCCCCGATTCCTGTCATGCTATATAGATGTGGTTAAAAGCGCAGATTATACCAGCGACTAGTTATTAAAAATGTTTACAATCGGGAATACAACAACGATCGCATTATCAGTCATCGCGATCGGTCTTTTGGGTTGGAGTTATTATCGAAATAGAGACTTGGGTAAATTTGGTACTTTGTCATGGATGCAGTCAGTAGCACTGATGGCACCCTGGCTGTTGTCTTTTGGCGCAGCGTCATTCGGCTTCTATATCAATCTGGCGGGGACTTTGCTACTATTGGTGGCATCGACGATCGTGTATATTTGGCTGGGAAATCAGGCGCGGTTGGCAGCGCAAGATCCAGAGGTTGCGGTCAAAATACTCGATCGCATGACCAAGACTCAGGCAAAACGTTTGTCCAAAACGGGTGAAATTGACCCGCAAGCCCTGCCAATGATGTTGGAGATGGGGAATATCCCTGACGCAGATTTGAGCAGTGTGAAGAGCATTTTCGGTATCGATACTTTTTATGCGACGGAAACTATTCCCTATCAGCAGGGGGCGATTTTCAAAGGTAATTTGCGCGGTGAGGCGCAAGCTGTGCGCCATCGGCTGACGACGAAACTAGAGGATAAGTTGGGTGATAAATACCGTCTATTTTTGATTCCCGATCCCGAAGAGCGTCCTGTGGTAGTGGTGTTACCGAGCACGAACGATCCACAACCTGCTACAGTGGGTCAGAAGGTGCTGGCTGGGGTGATGTTAGTTGCGACGATCGCCACTAGTTTAGAAACGATGGGTGTGTTTCTGGGGTTCGATTTTTATGCCCATGTCGATCGATACAAGGAGATTTTACCCCTCGCATTAGGGATTTGGACAATTCTGATCGCTCACGAAATGGGGCATCAGGTACTAGCGGAGCTACGTGGAGTTAAGGTTAGTCTACCGTTCTTTTTACCGACTGGACAAATTGGTTCCTTTGGCGCGATTACCAAGTTTGAATCTTTGGTGCCCGATCGCAGTGTACTATTTGATGTGTCGATTGCGGGGCCGATCGCTGGTGGTTTAGTTTCATTCGCGATGTTGATAATTGGTTTGTTTCTCTCCCATCCCAATACTGGTGTCGAGATTCCTTCGCAATTTTTCCAAGGTTCGATTTTAGTTGGTACTGTTGCTAGAATTGCATTGGGTGACGAAATCAATGACCCCTCAGTATGGATTAATCCCCTGGTAGTAGTTGGCTGGTTGGGTTTGGTGATTAATGCCCTCAACTTGATGCCAGTCGGACAGCTAGATGGTGGTAGAATCATCCAAGCTATCTATGGACGTAAAACAGCTCAACGGGCTACTCTCATCACTCTGGTACTTTTGGGGACGATCGCCTTTTTCAATCCAGCTAACCTGGTAATATTATACTGGCTAATCTTAGTGGGTTTCTTGCAAAGAGCGTTAGAACGTCCCACTCTAGACGAAATCACCGAGCCAAACGATGCTCGCGCCGCACTAGGTTTACTCGCCCTATTTTTGATGGTCATCACAGTCATTCCCATTGGCTCTATCTTGGCCGAAAAATTGGGAATTGGGTAGGATTTTGGATTGTTCAATCCACACCTCACAGCCTACACCTCTTGGGTTAGTTAATGTTGTGAGGTGTGGGAAACATTTCTCTGCGCCTGGAGCAGTTAAAACATCATTAAGTATTTGAGATAGTCTCGATCGAACCTGTCGAGCCGCCCGTAAAATAGATATAAATAAGACATCATCTGGCTTTTGGACTGCCAACTCCCAATACACCCTTAATAAAATTATGGACGGAATTACTTTCATCATCGTTACAGTACTTTCGGCTGCATTTATCAAATCGGGGATTCGAGTCGATCGAGAGTATGAGCGTGGTGTGATCTTTAGATTGGGACGATTCCAGAAGATTCAAGGCCCAGGTTTGTATTTTACAGTACCAGTTATCGACCAAAAAAGCCAGGTAGATATTCGCACCAAAACTGTCGATATTCCGCCACAGGAAGCTGTTACTGCCGATAGTGTGACGATCAAAATTAATGCCGTCCTTTATTATCGCATCATCGATCCCATGAAAGCGATCGTCCGAGTCGAAAACTATCAAATAGCAGTATATCAGTCTGCGATGACTACTCTCCGCAATATCGTCGGGCAGCACTATCTAGATGAGCTACTCCAAAATCGCGATAAAATTAATGCCAAAGTCCAAGAAATCGTCGATGAAATTACCGAACCCTGGGGTGTAGCTGTCGAGCGTGTCGAACTAAAGGATGTGGAAATCCCCATTTCGATGCAAAGATCCATGGCTCAAGAAGCTGAGGCGACAAGAGAAAAACGTGCGCGACTAATTAAGGCTCAAGCGGAACAAGAAGCCTCTAATTTGCTCACAGATGCCGCTCAGAAGATGATGGAAAATCCCGCCGCATTAGAACTGCGGCGAATGCAAATGTTGACCGAAATTGGTGCCGAAAATAACACTACTACTTTAGTGATGATGCCTTCTGATATCATCTCGTTAGCGAAGGAATGGACTACCGCAATTCATAATGGTAATGTGGCGACTCAGGCAAATTTAGCCGCTCAACAACTCAGTCAAGCAAATGCAGCCAGTCAAATTAATCCAGCTAATTCAGCAACTCCATTAAATTTACCTGCAATAGTTGAAGATATCCTGAAAAGTTAGCCCAAATTTCAGGGATATGTAGGGGTGGGTTTATGGAATAACCTTTGCCCAACACAAACAATGTCTAAATCAAAACCCACCCTCCCCACAAATAACCGTCACATGTTATTATTCGCAATTTTAGATTACCTATGGTAGACTCGATCGATGATTTGAACATTCGAGAGGTGGGTGGGTTTTGTTTGAGATTATTGGAATTTATCGATATTTGTTTGCATAAACCCACCCCTACAGTCCATCCAAAATTCAAATGCTTTCTCCCGACTTACCTAATAAGACCGATATTATCTTATCTGACAATACCATTCCCACAACCATTCTATTTATCGATTATGAGAATATCACCCAAGTCAGACTATCAACCATCCAAAGATCGAATCTAAAGATATATATCTTTGTCGGCTGTACCCAAGCCAAGATTCCCTTCGAGCTAGTCAGAGAAGCGCATCAATTAGGTGCGTCGGTAGAATGGATTGGAGTAGAAGGAATCGGCCCAAATGCGTTAGATTTTCATATCGTTTTTTATCTCGGTCAAATTAGTCTCCAATCACCTAGTTCTAACTATGTTATTCTATCACGCGATCGCGGTTTCGATCCACTCATTCAACATCTCGACAAATTAGGCATCTCTTGCAAAAGGATCGACAATTTGGAGATATTATCCCATCAGTCAGATTTGACACACTCTCAAGACTTCTTGTGCGAACTTGTCTTCTCTAAGTTGGAAACAACCGATCCAAAAAGTAGACCAAAAACTAAGCCAGCATTATATAAATATATCAGATCTCTACTCGCTAAATACCAACTCAGTGAACCAGAAATAGAAAGACTGCTAGAGACTTTATTCGAGAATGAAAAGATCGACAAATCCAAAGGCAAAATTAGTTATAAGTTTTCGCCATCAGAATCGATTCCTACCCTGGATTACCCGTGGTGAGGCGATCGAAACAACCAAGGAACTATTTAACTTATTTGTACCACCAAAACCCGCCCACAAATTGAGTAAGTTTTCCCCTGCTTCCATCCATCGCGCTCTTTTCTGAGTTGCAATATCGCCATTGAGTGGAATTCCGCTCAGACTATTATATGCTCCGGCAAGGATCCCGACGATCGCACAAGTCAATCGATGTTCAGAGCTACTATGATAAGCGCGAAGAATGCTTAAACTAAATTCTTCTGGGGTGGAGAAGAAGCAATAAATGGCGATGGCGGTAGCTGAGATGGTAGGATGAATATCTGATGTCAATTGTTTGCTGATTTGAGATAGAGTCGTCGGTCGATTTAGTGCCCATTCGATGATGGTAAGTTGTTGCAATAGGCTAGGGTGTAGATTGGTCATTTCGATTGGGAGTTCGGCTAAAATCGACCTAGTAGTCAAGGTTTCGGCGATCGATCGAGATATAATATAGCCGATGGCGATCGCACTGCTACATGTCTCCCATTCTAAATGCAACTTTTGGCTGACATCAAGGATGATTTCTCGCAGCTTGACTCGATCGCCATGAAAAAATAACATTAGTGGTACCATCGCCAGGATCGCGATACTATTTCGCTCTTTGTAATGAGACTGCATGGCTTCAGAAGTGCTATCAACCCAGTCGCGCTCGTCAAAGCCTCTGCAACGGATTAAGCTATCGATGCCAGCCATTATTGCGGGGGTAGCATCGATCGACAATTGATTCGGCGCGATCTGTTGTGGGTTAATATAGATGGTGTTCCCGCCGATGAGTGTTCCTTGGAATCTAGCTATTAATAGATGTTTCATTACGCAGAGTAGGAGGAGATAGGGGAGAACGCAGAGAGTGGGCTAGATGGGGACGTTACTGGTATTTTAGCTGGAGTTGTCTGATTGAGTACATCAATGTTGAATTCGGATTTAGCTCACTCGAATTTAGTCGCCGAGCCGATTACTGGATATGCTGTCGGTACAAAGTCGGCTGGGTTGGTGGAAGTATTGGTAGATTGTCAGTGGACTCAAGATTTATTTACTTATAATGTACCCGATAGGTTGAGAGTTCAAGTTGGGGATATTTTAAGTGTTCCGTTTGGGAAGGAGATAGTCGGGGGAATTGCGATTAGATTTGTCGATCGAATTCCAGACAATTTACAAACCGAGCAAATCAAGGATATTGAGGATATTGTTGCTTCTGGATTATTTCGATCGGACTATTGGCAATGGTTGATTCAGATTGCTGAATACTATTATACCCCATTGATTCAGGTGATTAAGATTGCTTTGCCGCCTGGATTGTTGACTCGATCGCAGCGACGGATTAGATTAGTAGAGCGAGAAATAGATGCAGATATATTTCTCGGCGATACGGCAAAACAGATCTTAGCTTTATTGCGATCGAAACCCACTGGTGACTATACTTGGTTTTATATTCAGAAGCAAATCCAGCGGGCGAGAAAGGGTTTACAAGAACTGCTCAAACATAATTTAGTCGAGTCTTATTTAGAGACAACTCCAACCCAGAAACCGAAACTGCAACTCGCGATAATTCTCATCTCAGATATGTATGGAGTAGATCTAACCGAGAAACAGCGAGAAGTCATCGGTGTGCTAAAAGAGCATGGTGGCGAATTGTGGCAATCGGATTTATTTAAGCTCATTAAGAGTAGTGGAGCAGCTTTAAAGAAGATTGAAGAGAAGGGCTATATCACAATCGTCAGTAAAGAGAAAATCAGAATCGAAGGTGGATTCGATCTCGCTCCCAGAGAGACAGCAAAAACATTAACATCAGATCAACAAAATGCAGTCGATCGAATTAATAACATCTCAGGATTTGCCGAAGTTCTATTGCATGGAGTCACAGGTTCTGGTAAAACAGAAGTCTACTTGCAAGTAATCGATCGCATCCTCAGCCAAAATAAATCCGCCCTAGTATTAGTACCAGAAATCGGACTGACACCCCAACTAACCGATCGATTTAGAGCGCGATTTGGCGATAAAATATTTGTTTATCATAGTGCCCTCGGCGACGGCGAACGTTATGATACCTGGCGAAAAATGTTGAGTGGAACTAGCCAAATTATCATCGGGACTCGATCGGCAATATTCGCCCCCCTGCCAAATCTCGGTATAATTATCCTCGACGAAGAACACGACTCCAGCTTCAAGCAAGACTCCCCCGCACCCACCTACCACGCCAGAGATATCGCCAGATGGAGAGCCGAACTCGAAGCATGTCCCCTCATCCTCGGCTCCGCCACACCCTCACTCGAAACATGGACGAAAACCACCCAAACCTCAACCCTTTTTAAAAACCAAAACATCTATCTATCCCTCCCCACCAGAGTCCAATCTCGCCCACTTCCACCCGTCGAAATCGTCGATTTGCGAATAGAACTAAAAGAGGGAAATCGGAGCATCTTTAGCCGTTCCCTCCAGCAAGCATTGCGCCAAATGCAAGCTAACAAACACCAAGGAATACTATTCATCCATCGCCGAGGACATAGTACCTTCGTCTCCTGTCGTAGTTGTGGTTACGTCCCCGAATGTGCAAACTGTGATGTATCCCTCACCTATCATCAACCCAGCGGGGTCGAAAATGCCCTTCTACGCTGTCATTATTGCAATCACTGTCAACCACAACCCCGCAAGTGTCCAGAGTGCGAATCAGCCTATTTTAAGTTCTTTGGGAGTGGTACCCAAAAAATCGTCGAAGAACTAAACCTCCAGTTTCCCGAATTGCGCTGTCTCCGCTTCGATAGCGACACCACCAGCACCAAAGGCTCCCATCGAGAAATCCTCGCCAAATTCACCCGTGGCGAAGCCGACTTATTAGTCGGCACCCAAATGCTCACCAAAGGATTGGATTTACCCCAAGTTACCCTCGTCGGTGTCATCGCCGCCGATGGATTATTGCACCTCTCCGATTATCGCGCCGCCGAGCGCACCTTCCAAACCCTCACCCAAGTAGCCGGAAGATCTGGGCGTGGCGAAGATGCGGGAAAAGTGATAATTCAGACATATAATCCAGATCATCCCGTCCTTCATGCAGTCACAAAACACGATTACGCCGCATTTATCACCGCCGAATTACCAGAGCGAAAGATGCTCGACTATCCACCATATGGCAAACTAATTTTACTCAGATTTAGTAGCCTCGATCCGGTGGCGATCGAACAAACCGTGACCCAAATTGCGATCGAATTAAACGATGCCGCAATTATCGGAAAATATGAAGTATTAGGGCCAGCCCCAGCGATGGTAATGCGCGTCAACAATCGCTATCGGTGGCAAATTATGCTCAAATATCTACCCGATGGGAGTGCTATTTTACCAGATTGGGAAGTACTCAGAACCCAATGTTCTAACGTCATCAAAATGACGATCGATGTCGATCCGCAGAACTTCCTGTGACAAGAGAATATTATACTGAAAATGCTTAGAAACTGGGCTTTATAGAATTACCGCATATCCCCGACTTCTCGGAGAAGTCGGGGATATAACCTCTCTCCAATCTTAGTTAAAGTAATCTAAAATTCTGTTTGATAATCGTATGGGATTCTTTGGTGATACGGTAGCTAGATTGGCAATAACAGAGGTTTTCAAGGCTGTTGTTGCGGAAGCAAACAGTCGTTTGAACCCAGATGAGATCGTATCTATCTTGCAACAAGCGGAAGTAGTCGCAGATACCACACAACCAAAACTTGGTGGATTGTTTCGTCGAATCGATCGCGATGGCGCGAATGGATATCAAAAGTTCTTAAAGTTCTTTGAGTCGGTTGAAGTGAAAAGAGAGTTGCAGAAGCCTTTGCAAGATCGCGGTAAGCCGGATGTAAATATTTTGGTTGTGGCTTTTAGACATTCATCAGCAGAGCATCCAGACGTAGAGGATTACCTACCAGATCTGATGCCGTTATGGATGGAGGCGTTTGTTGAAAGCTATTTCTCGCAGGTAAAAGGGATTTGCTTTCAGGTGGCGAAGGCGCAATATCTGAAGCAATTGGCGCGGCGGGTGGATGATGTGAAGTTTGTCGGGATTGCTGTACCAGGGGAGGAGGTGGAAAAGCAGGAGGTTTTGGCGCAGATTTTTGTGATGCCAGATGTGCGGGAGGAAAGAAGTCGTAATTCACCACAATTATCGATAGAAGAACAAACACTTCAATTGCATAAATGGCTTGCTCAACCCAATTCTCAATCTTATACTGTCACCGTAAAAGGGCAACAGGATTCACTTCTGGAAGAACAGAAAGGATGGGCAACAAGAGATCGATCGTCCCCACGTATTCCCGCCCCTAAAATCCTAAATCTATCCCAGAAAAAAGCAGTAGTACTTGGCGCACCAGGTTCGGGGAAAACCATGCTGGTGAGTTATTTTGCGTTAATGCTGTGCGAAACTCAGCAAAGCGATCCCACTCAAATCGGCTTAGAAAAAGATGATGATTATTTGCCTGTAGTGGTGCGAATTCGGGATTGGATCTTGCAGCCGCAGATGGGATTGCTGGAGTACTTGGAATATTATGCGAAAACTAATTTATGTACCAAAGAGTTACCCACCGGATTTTTCGAGCATTGGTTGGAGCGGGGACGGGCGTTGATTTTGCTCGATGGGTTGGATGAGGTGGTGGATGAAGCGCAGCGGCGCAAGGTGGCGGAGCAAATCGAGACATTTTTGCATCGCTATCAATCCAATCCAGCAGTAATTACCTCCCGCCCAGCAGGATATCGGTGGGACTTTTTCAATCTCGATGAGTTTCCCCACTATACGCTGGAATCCTTTGATGACAAGCAGGTGGCAACGTTTATCGACCATTGGTATGACAGTCGGATCAAGGGCGACACGGCGCAAGCAGCACGGCGGAAGGCGGATTTGCAGAGTGCGTTTGCCAGAAACGAGCGGATTCGGCTGCTGGCAAAAAATCCGTTGTTGTTGACGATTATTACCTTGATCCATCGCTATCAAGCGGAGTTGCCCAGACAGCGATTCAAGCTCTATGAGAAGGCTGTGGAGACGCTGCTGACGAGTTGGGATAGTGGCAAGGAAATCAAGCTGTATGAACAGGTTTTGCTGTTTCTCAAGCCTGACGATCTGTTGTATATTTTGAAGAAATTAGCCTACTGGATTCATACCCAAGGCAGCACGGGCGAAACTGAAGGTGGCACGCTAATCGATAAGGATGAGTTGTTGCGACAGTTGCAGCGCGAGATTAAGACGCTAAAAAAATGCGAACCCCATGAGGCAAAGGGCGAAGCGGAAAGGTTTATCGATTTTATCCAACGGCGGACGGGGTTGCTGAACGAACAAGGGCGGGATCGCTATGCTTTCGTGCATAAGACGTTTCAGGAATACCTGACAGCAGAGGAAATATTCGAGATCGATGAATCTGAAGAAGATCCAGATATTATCTGGAGACACTTTCAGGATCATTTACACGATCCGCATTGGCGAGAGGTGTTGTTATTGTTGGTGTCAAAGCTGAAAGGTAAGAAGGCACAGAAGGCGATTCAAGCGGTTTTGGATAAGAATAGTGAATACGAACAGTGGCTGCATCGAGATTTGTTGTTTGCAGGTTGGTGTTTGACAGAAGATCCATCCAGATTAATAACGGTGGCACCAGATTTTGTGGGGGAAATACTCGATCGATTAGTTCGGTTAGAGGTTGAAGATTTCGAGCGGGTTGGCAGCAAAATTAGGGGCGAGGTAGAAAAAATTCTACATTGTTTTGGCAAAACAACTGTCGAACAAGAAGTGTGGGCGAAGTTACAAGCACAGGGGGATCGGATCGATCAGTTTCGATTGATAGATTTTCAGGCTTCTTTGGGTCAGGAAAAAGAAGCGATCTCTAAATTACTTTCTTTATTGGGCGATCAAGATTTTCGTATACGTGATTATGCCGCAGAAGCGTTAGGTAAATTAGGAAATGGCAGTTCCGAAGTGGTGAACAGCTTACTTTCTCTCATGAATGATGAAGAATGGGACGTGGCCATTAATGCCGCAGAAGCATTAGGCAAGTTAGGAAATAGTAGTTCTGAGGTGGTAAACAGCTTACTTTCTTTGTTGGAAAATAAAGAATGGGATGTGTGTTCTGGTATTGCAAAAGCATTAGGTCAGTTAGGGAATAGTAGCCCTGAAGTCGTGAATGGTTTACTCTCTTTGCTCGACTGTGAACGTGCTTATGTGCGTGCTAGTGCCGCAGAAGCATTGAGTCAGTTAGGAAATAGCAGTCCCAAAGTGGTAAGCAGTTTACTCTCCATGCTGGATGAAGATTATGAATATGAAAATTATGAATATGAAGAATGTGAAGTTGCCGCTATTGTCGCATCAGCACTGGTTCAGTTAGGAAATAGCAGTCCCAAAGTAGTGAACACCTTACTTTCCTTGCTAAATTGTGAATATGATTATGATGAAGAGTCATCATATGTGCGCGGTAGTGCAGCCGCAACATTAGTTCGATTAGGAAATGATAGTCCTGAAGTAGTGAACACCTTACTCTCCTTGCTTGGCAATTCAGACTTTGCCATAACAGCATTGGTTCGGTTAGGAAATAGCAGCCCCGAAGTAATGAGTGGGTTACTATCTTTACTTGAAAATAAAGAATCTGTTGTTCGCAGTAGTGCAGCCATAACATTAGTTCGATTGGGAAATGATAGTTCTGAAGTTGTAAGTATCTTGATCTCCTCTTTAGGTGACGTTCGTTCTCACATAGCATATGAATCGTTTTATTTAGCTAAAACTTCAGTTACAATTCTCCATAAAGTTGTAGAATGGCTAGAACAAAATCCGAATCATTATGTAATTGGTCGCGCGATCGATTGTTTATGGTCGATCGTGGTTGAATGAGTGAGACTCGATCGAGTGGTTGGGTGGATCGATCGTGGCTGTTATCACATATATATGATATCATTTATATATGATATGGGAGATTGTTTTTCACAGAGAATTTGAAAGGTGGTTTTTTGAGCTGGATGTTGAGGTGCAGAAATAGATCGCGATGGTACTCGATGTTTTAGAAGAGCAAGGAGCCGCATTAGGTCGTCCCTATGTCGATACGATTCAGGGTTCCACATTTACAAACATGAAAGAACTTAGAGTGCAGCATGATGGAAATCCCTATCGCATACTTTTTGCCTTCGACCCACAACGCCAAGCTGTTTTACTTATTGGTGGCAATAAAAGAGGCGATAAGCGTTGGTATGACGTAAATATCCCCATCGCCGATCGACTATATAAAGAGTATTTAGAAGAAACTAGTGGAGGTGAGTTTTTATGAGTCAGAAGCATAAAACATACAAACAAATCAAACAAGAATTCTCACCAGAGATGCAAACAGAAATTAGTATTGGTGCCCAGAAAATCAGAAAAGAGTTAAAAATACTGAGTACTATCCGGCAATCGGCAGGACTCACACAGGAAGAATTGGCAGATCTGCTCGATGTTCGACAATCATATATTTCGCAGGTCGAAGGCAGAGAAAATATCACACTTAGCACACTCGTTTCGCTAGTAACAGCAATGGGTGGATCGATCGATCTTACTGTCAACTTTCCAGAGAAACCATCCGTGCAGTTTGCTCAGATCGAAACATTGTTCTTTCCCGAACCCAAAGAGTCTTCACCGACACCAATAAAATGATGGATAACGATCGATTGTTTATGGTCGTTCGTGTAGCGTAGACGAAGCCTAATCGTGGTTGAATGAGTGAGGGTGAAGATCGAACTCCCGAAAGTTTAATGGTAGACATTAGAGATCGATCGAAGCGATTGATTTATCTAATCCCTAGTATCTACTGCCAAACTCTCGGATCCCCCCAAGCAGATCCAAATCATCTGGCTCACCAACTGAGTGGTGCTTGTTCTAGTTTCGTTTTATAATTGGGAGAAAGAATCGATCGTCATGCAATCTGCGCCTAGTCTAACTCCATCTCAACTGACACCTTTTTTGCTCAATGTGGCGACTGTTTTACCCGTGTTTATTTGGGGGCCACCAGGGATTGGTAAATCGGCATTGGTGAGGAATTTTGCCGAGTCGGTAGGATTGCCTTGTATTTCTTTATTAGGTTCTCAATTAGCTCCTGAAGATATTATTGGGGTACCGCAGATCGTACATGGCAAAACTAGATTTTGTCCGCCAACTATTATCGCCCAAGATCGACCCTATTGTCTATTTTTGGATGAATTAAATGCTTGTTCTCAAGAGGTGCAGAAGGCTTTTTATTCATTGATTCTCGATCGACGAATTGGCGAGTATGAATTGCCCCCAGGGACGATCGTCATTGGTGCGGGAAATCGAGCTGAGGATGCCGCAATTACCCGACCTTTATCTTCGGCTCTGATCAATCGCCTGCTACATGTCCAGTTGCGGGTGTCGGCGAAAGACTGGTTAGTGTGGGCGGGAACGGCAGATATTCATGAATTGGTGGTTTCTTATATTAGCAATCGATCGGATCATTTGTGGTCGAAGCCACCCAAACATGAGGAGACTTTTTCAACTCCTCGCGCTTGGGAAATGTTATCGCGAGCATTGAATTCTTATGGCGATCGAATCTCCCTCGATGAAATCTCAACTCTTGCATCTGGACTATTAACTCCCAATCACGCGCAACAATTTGTTGCCTTTGTCAAAATCCGCGAACGCGCTCACGATCTATCCGCAATCATCAAAGGCAATGCTAATTGGCCAGAAAAACCAGAAGAGCGAGATATTCTCTATTTTATGACCCAACAATTACGCGATAGATTAATCAAAGAACTTCCCGATGATGAATCAAAAGTACGCAAAGAAACCCGCGAACTTGCCAATCGTTGCAAAGAATTAATTGTCTCTCTAGCACGTATATCGACAGAGCTAGCTCAATTGATAGTCACCGAAACCGAAAGCGGTGCAACTCTCCCCGCTTGGTATACGATCGAACTAGCCCGCGCTCTACCCCGATTGGCGATGCAGAAGTAAAGGGGTGGAGGGGTGGTAGGGTAGGAGGGTAGGAGGGTAGGAGGGTGGTAGGGTAGTAGGGTGGTAGGGTAGGAGGGTGGTAGGGTAGTAGGGTGGTAGGGTAGGAGGGTGGTAGAGTTACCCCTGTTGAGCATCTATCTGTATTGCGAATCTCCCCATCCCACAAACCAACAAATAGATCGGTATCAGCAACCCAACCGTCTCAAACCAAACCCTTTGAGGGG
>JANMEL010000267.1:0-3387 GCA_031376885.1 Chamaesiphon sp. OTE_70b_metabat_96
AGCACAATCATTTTCAATACCGTTTTCATCTAAAATTCCCCCTATTCCCTATTCCCTGTCTTGAAAAGGTGCTCTACTTGGGGAAACCCCAAGACCGCACTTTTCGCTATCCCCTATTCCCTGACTTTCGCAGGAAGTCTAGTGACTATCGATCGATTCAATCTCGATCGAATTATTTAGCAGCTTGCCATAGTAACCAACTACCGATCGACATCCCAAAAAAAGTAGGTAACCAGCCAGCTAGAAACGGTGAAATAACCTCAGCTTGACCTAAAGCAGCACATACTGTCATGATCAGATAATAACCAAAGATCATTAGTACACTCACCCCAAAACTAGTCGCTTTCCCCGTTCTTTGCGGACGAATTCCCATCGCTGCACCGATTAAACTAAAGACGATACAAACAAAGGGAAAAGCCATTTTCCGCTGAATTGTCACCGCCACAGTCAGGATTTTTTTCTTATCACCACTGAGTCGAATTGTATTGGCATAATCTTTTAATTCGGCGATACTCATATCTTCAGTTCTTTTGTCTGGTGCGGCAAGTTCAAATGGAGACTTGGGCAATTGCAATTCCTGATGTTGGAAGGTGATGATATTCCGGTAAGAAGCGTCAGAGGAGACTAGATAAATCGTTCCATTGGTGAAATCCCAGGTGTTTTTTTGATTATTCCAGGTAGCCGATTCAGCATTGACAATTTGACTCAATCCTTTACCTTGCGATCGATCCAAAATTGTCAAACCACTCATGACTTTACCGTCAAATTTTTCGGCATAAAACATTCTCACCAAAACTTGTTCTTTGGCACCATTTTTATCAACTTCCTTATATTCAGGTACGATAATATTACTTTGCTTGAACATCGGCTTATCTTGTTTCAAAGCAACGTTGAGCGTCATCGTGGCTTCCTGACTGGCAGCGGGTACGACTACTTCATTCAAAACAAAGGTGATACTAGTCACGATCGCGCTCAAGATAAACGCAGGTAAAATCAATCGATAAATACTAATGCCGCAACTCCGAAAAGCAATAATTTCGCTATTTCCCGAAAAATTACTATAAGTCATCATCCCCGATAACAGGATCGACATCGGAAAGGATAACACCACAAATTGCGGCATTTGTAAAGCAATTACCTTAACAGCTACCATAATTGGTAATCCTGACTCGGCGACTTGCCGCACCAACTCAAATAAACTACCAATGGTTAAGACGATCGATGAAAATGCCCCAACTCCAAATAGAAATGGCATCAACAATTGGGTGAAGATATATCGATCCATCACCGAAATACCTGGTAAGAAAATGCGCGAAAGACTTGTTTTAGCCACAACCTAAATATTTAATTAGTTGACAGTTGAGAATAGACGATTAATGGCTTTTGAATAATTAATAATTAATAATTAATAATTAATAATTACCTCTTTCCGTCCTTTGTAGCGGAGAAGGACGGAGGATTGAATTTATCGATATTTTGGTTTATTTCCTCATGAATGGAGAGGCTTTATACCTGTTTTTCTCGATCGGTCAATCTTGCACTTAAAATTGAAAATTACTACCTAGATAAAATTCTCGCACCAAGGGGTTACTATACATCTCTTCGGTGCTACCTGATGCTAATACCTGACCTTCTCGCATGATGTAAGCCCTGTCGGTAATTGCCAGTGTTTCGCGGACATTATGATCTGTGATGAGAATGCCGATATTTCGCTGGCGTAACTTGGCAACAATCCGCTGAATTTCCGCTACCGCAATGGGATCTACACCCGCGAATGGTTCATCCAAAAACAGAAATTTTGGCCCATCTATTCCCGCAGCCAAAGAACGAGCTAATTCTGTCCGCCGTCGCTCTCCTCCTGATACTTGATTTCCCAATGTATGGACGACTTTTTCTAAACTAAATTCCGTAATTAGTTCGTCCAATTTTTGGTTCCACATCCGACGGGGCACTTTAGTTTGTTCTAGTACTAAAAGAATATTATCTAATACCGTTAAAGTGCGAAAAATACTCGCCTCCTGTGCTAGATAACCAATTCCCAATCGCGCTCGGTGGTGGATAGAGAGACTGGTAATATTGCGATCGTCCAACCAGACTTTACCTCGATCGGGTTTTTCTAGTCCAGTCGCCATATAAAACGTCGTAGTTTTACCAGCACCATTCGGCCCCAATAATCCGACAATCTCTCCCTGGGCAACAGATAGACTGACATTATTGACGATCGTTCTTTTGCCATAGGATTTATGGACATTTTCGAGGATAATCTTCACAAATTAGCTGATGGTTGGTTGTCGATGCCGGATTTAGTTTTTGCTAGTCGTCTCTGGAATGACATAGATAGACTGCACTTGGATACCTGGTTTTTGCTTGGCAACGAATCGCCCCTCATCAATTAGATAGGTAATCGTGTCCCCTTGCAAGCTACTACCATCCTGAATCACCAAAACATTTCCCGACAGCACAATTTGTTGCTCTTTGGCATTATACTGGGCAGCGTTTGCCCGTGCTTGGAGTTTGCGATCGGGATAGCTCAACCGCACGTTTCCGGTAGCGGTGAAAGTTTCCGCCTTGGTATTGGCTTCTTGGCTATTCGCCTGGATGGATAATTCTTTACCACCTTGTTGGGTGAGAATATAATTAGTACGCACTTGTTGTTTGACTTTGGGATTGGCGATAAATTTCCCTTGCTCAATCAGGTAAATCACGCTCTCTCCTTCGATCGTATTCCCATCTTGAACGATTAGTACATCCCCCGTCAGGATAATCCGTTTTTGTTTGATGTAATATTGAGCGATATTAGCTTTCGCCTGAACTTTCCGACTAGGGTAATAAATGCGAACATTGCCCTTGGCGGTAACTACTTCCGATTTGGAATTTGCCTCTTGAGTATCGGCTTTGATGGATAATCCTTGGGATTTATTTGACTGAGCTTGCACAATCGCACTCTGAGGCGGCAAGACGATCGTACTTCCCACGGTGAGGAATGGCAACAGCAGCAGCCAAATCGATCGAGAATATCGATCGCCCGAAGCAGCAATATGTTTGAATGTGTCAGTTAAGCGTTGCATATATTAAATCTTATCTGGATTTGGTAATCTAGATCCTGGGGGAGGGGGAGAGGGGATGGGGACTGGGGGACTGGGGGACTGGGGGACTGGGGGACTGGGGGACTGGGGGATGAGTTTGTTGCGAAAGCAGAACGCCAAGCTTCAAATCATTAACACCAGGAGAGAATTAGTAAATTAAGGGTTTGATATCACTTACTTTTTACTAACCATCTTCGCGGTTATTATAGTTGAGTCTCAAACTTATTGACGCACTCGATTTCCGATAAGTTTCAATTCCCCAAAACCTCCCCTAGTAGTTGGGCGTTGGGAAGTGGGATTT
>JANMEL010000268.1:0-5110 GCA_031376885.1 Chamaesiphon sp. OTE_70b_metabat_96
AGCACAATCATTTTCAATACCGTTTTCATCTAAAATTCCCCCTATTCCCTATTCCCTGTCTTGAAAAGGTGCTCTACTTGGGGAAACCCCAAGACCGCACTTTTCGCTATCCCCTATTCCCTGACTTTCGCAGGAAGTCTAATTAGCCTGTAGGGGCTAGGGTGTATCGTGCCCCTACTAATGTTTGTTGGCGTAGCCTCCGCCAGAGCGGAAGCGTCTACATCTATCCTAACCGCCCTGGCGGTTGCTATATAGCGGCACCAAAGATTGAAGTAAACCTGTAGCAGCTTTACCATACTCCTCAACTTCCACCAATTGCCCGACAGCATAAGTCATATTAGCTTCCAAATCTTGAACTGTCGGATAAGTTTTCATCACTTCGGCAAGTAAATCATCGAGTTGATACTCCCGCATCGTAGCGAATGACTGGGTGCCAAAATTAAAGTGCGGGCGTAACATCACCAACAAAATAATTTTCGATCTGAGGGGATTGGTGTAGCTCATCACATTTTGCCGCAAGACAAAAGGATCGTAGTGGGAAATTGCCCCTTCCTTTGCCAAGCGATGTTGAGCAACTTCGGCGGGTTCTTCTTCTTCATAACAAGTTTCATAGGCAGATTCATCGACATTATCATCAACAGGCGGACTTAGCTCGTCAAATTGTTGGCTGGGATCTGGCGCGTAAGCACGTTGCAATGATGACGGAACACCCTGATTACTATCCGTTGGGGTGGTTTGGGGCGCGTAGGCACGTTGAACAGATGAGGGCACCTCTGGGTTCGTATATGCCTGGGTGGGTTGGGGCGCATAGGCACGTTGAACAGATGAGGGTACATTCCCTGGATCTGTTGTGGGTTGGGGCGTTGCTGCTGCGGGCTTCCGAGCGTGCTCTTGGTGAAATTCTGGATATAGTTGACCGATCGATAGATAGATGATCTTGGCAACTTCGATATAATGTTTGGGCTTATTGACTGTCGTAATCAGTTTTTGCAATAGCAGTTTTAACTGATCTAGGGTATTGTATTCTCTGACGATCTGCTCGACCAAATATTGAGGATCGATCGAGTTTAGATAGTCTGTATCCTTTTCCCATCGGTTGGTACAGAGACAATACAGCATTTTCTTAATCCGAATTGCCTCTTTATGCTTATTTAGGTAGTTAACGACTTGCCGGAGTAACTGTACGTCATTAATCCTCATGAAATTGCCCAGTTTTTAGATAGTTGTTATTAATCGCGATCGCCAATTCTCATTCGTCATACTCAATTTTTACCCTCGAATAAGGGTGGTTTGGTTCACAAGTCCCCCGTATGACTACGGTTTAAATTGCTCCCATCACTGGGAAAAGAACATCGCCATAGCTCTTCTGTATTGTTCCCAGTGAGTTTACATCTCTAACTATTTGCAGGAATTTAGCTAGGGGAGGGGGGTGGGAGGGTGGTAGGGTGGTAGGGTGGTAGGGTGGTGATTAGATTCTCACCAGCTCCCTAATCCCTAACCCCTAACCCCTAATCCCTATCCCCTATCCCCTATCCCCTATCCCCTAACCCCTAGACTGAGCTACTTTAGCTAGATTAACTCGATCGATCTCGATGACTAAATCGCCCTTGTTGCCGTCTGCGAGGGAGTGAGTGGCAGAACCTAGCACTAGGGGTTGAGACACGCCTGGAAGGGGGTGAATTACCGTACGTGCGCGAATGTTTAGTTGTCTGTCGGCGCGACCCGATCTACCATAGGAATATAAGTCTCCAGCGGCTTGGCGAAGTGTTGCTTCCAAGGTACTTTCGCTAATTGGTGTGACTACAGAAATAGTAGCTCGATCTTGACCGTTATCATAAATCAACGAATAATGGGCCGAGCCAGGAATCGCTGCATGAGTGAGGGGAACTAGACTCAGAGCGAATAAACCGCCAGTTAGTACCCCCATAAATCCAGTCGCACCCACCAATCGGTACTTAAATCCCCACTTCAAGATCAGCGCGAGGATAGTTATCGCCGCAAATGCTAGGGTTGTAATTCCCGACCATTGACAGTATTTTAGAAAATCAGCAGTTGTAATCATCAGAGAGTGTAAAGGATTTAGATATATTTTGTTATGCTAGATCTGTTCGCTAGATCTATTAATCAACCGTAAGAGATTTAATGTCAACTTCGCCCTCTTCACTCCCTCCTACTCTCGCGTCAATAGTCGATCGCTTACAGCAAGCATCAGACCCCAAGCGGAAATATGAGTATATCTTATGGCTGGCCAAACGGCTACCAGAAATGCCAGACGGGGACAAAGTAGCCGAAAATAAAGTTCCTGGCTGTGCTTCTCAAGTCTACATCACCGCGACCTTGCTAGATAGTAAGATTGAATTTGTCGGCGATTCTGATGCTCAAATTACCAAGGGTTTAGTCGCTTTACTAATTAAGGGACTCAATGGGTTATCACCCCAAGAGATTCAAACAGTGACACCCGACTTTATCAAGTCAACTGGTTTGGATGTGAGTCTGACCCCTTCGAGAGCGAATGGATTTTATAATATTTTCCAAATGATGCAGAAAAAAGTTGCTCTGTGTCAATTAGAAGCATCAGTTTGAGTTGGCTAAATTGCATTAATTAATCTTCAAACTGCTAATAAACTTAACTGTAAAAATACTCCCTTTACCTATCTGACTCCAGACTGTTAATTGTCCGCAGTGAAGATCGACGATCGATTTAACGATCGCGAGTCCCAATCCCGTACTGTGCTGAGGTGGTGATAATTTGGATTCTATGCGATGAAATCTGTCAAATATCAGTTCTCGATCGGCATCAGAAATACCGATCCCATTATCACTAACTTGGAATGAGATATCGTTAAGAGTCTGAGTCAGGGAGATCGCTACTTTTCCACCTGTGAGGGTATATTTAATCGCATTGTCGATTAAGTTTGCGCCCATCCGGTAGAGTTGTTCGGAATTACCATCGATCCAAATTTGCACATTAGCATCGACATCACTACAGATATCGATCGATTTAGCCGTGGCGGTGATGGCAAATTCTTCGACTAAATCTAGGACGATTTCCGTCAGACAACATGGTTCTAAAATAGGCTTGTTATCTGGACGATCGAGGCTAGATAGAAATAATAGATCGTTGACTAAACTGGCAATCCGAATATTTTGTCGTTCGATCCGATCGAGCCAATTAGTTAATGGAGCTAGATGTTGATATTCCGCTCGACCATTTTCAATAATTACTTGTAATGTCGCTAAGGGAGTGCGTAATTCGTGGGCAGCATCAGCAGTAAATTTTTGCATTTGTTGGTAAGATTGAGACAGTGGGCGCATTGCTAATCCGGCTAGATACCAACTAACAATAGCAATGATAAAGCCGATCGCGGTAATGCCGATCGTTAGAACCAAATGGATGTTGTTCAGATATTCTTGGATATCTGTCAAATCTCGTCCTACTTGTAAATAGCCCCAAACTTTATTATCGGGGGTATGAATTTCTAAAGTAAGTTGCTGATAATATTTCCCCGATCGATCCTTAAAATTATCCCAGCGCGAATTTCCCAAAGAACTTAATGATGGTTTTGGTACATTTGGATAGATACCTAATGTTGCTCTAGTTTTACCCCAATTATCGATAAAGTTAGCATAATGTCGATCGGTATTGACTAATACATGACGATGCTTTTGTTCTCGATCGCTCTGACAGTTTGAATAAATTGGACAAAGTTCGGGGATTTTAGCGTATATATCTGCTGGTATTTTTCCAGGGATAGCTAATTTGTATTCGACGTTATCATGGATATTATTAGCTAGCGATCTTATCTCTTTTTGCACCGATTGATAACTGAGATTGGTAACAATCCGATCGAATATATAGCCGACTAATCCTAAAGTGCAGCCCATCACGCTAGCATAGGTTAGAGTCAACAGCCAGCGTTTGCGTCTAAATAATCGATCGACATTTCTAGCAGTTTCCACAATCTCATGCTCAAATAGAAGTTGGCGGATTTAAGCGATAACCAATACCATGAATATTCTCAATCTCTAAGCCGATTGGTAATTGTGACATTTTTTTTCTCAATAGTCTAATTTGAGCGGGTAAAACATTACTAACTCGATCTGTTTCTAAATCCCACGCTCGATCCCGCAATCGATCGGCTGGTACGATTTGCCCGTGATTAATCATCAAATATTCAAGGATTTGATATTCTTTCCGAGTAAGAGCTACTTCGGAGACATGACCAGATTCACTATATCTTAAAATATGGGTTTCTACTTCGAGGCTAAAATTTCCCAGCTTAATTTGTGCCGATTGAAATTGGGCAGGGCGACGACTGAGAGCGCGGATACGGGCGAGTAATTCGATCGTGCTAAATGGTTTGGCTAAATAGTCATCAGCTCCAGCATCTAAGCCTGTGACGCGATCGTGAATATCGGTTCGGGCAGTTAACATCAATACGGGTAATTGCTGCTGTTGTTGGCGCAAGCGACGGCATAGATCGATCCCCGAAATCCCCGGCAACATCCAATCGATAATCGCAATATCATAAATAATGTCTGGTGAAGATAGAAATTCCCAACCGAGATCGCCATTTGTCGCTCGATCGATTTCGTAGCCTTCACGTTGCAGCAATCGTTCGATTTCTGCTCCTAAATCTAGTTCATCTTCGATTAATAGAATGCGTACCATCTTAGATTTATAGTTTTAGCGATCGAGTCACAAATGTCAATTTTGGATTGAAAATAGCCTGGAGACTGGAAGTCTCGGCTGATGATGCAAAGTCCGTCTACACGGACTAATTAGCTAGTACTTCGGAGCATAAATAAACCTAGTACTAGATGGCAGAAATTAGGCTACCATTTCCTCCTTCCGTCTCCCGTGAATCTAGTTGGGGCAATTCATGAATTGCCCCGACTAGATTCACGGGAGGCTACTAACCGACACTGCGGAAGGTAGGTTAATAATTATCTTTTACAGCTAAACCGACTGTTAAATTTTTCACCTTTAACATCAGTTTGGAGTACAACTAGATAATCTCCTGTTGCTGTCGTCATTAGTTTTGCTACATACTGCTTCTCCTCAGTATTATAGGGAACTGGTACCGTTTGACTGGTACCACCGGGTAAT
>JANMEL010000303.1:0-36765 GCA_031376885.1 Chamaesiphon sp. OTE_70b_metabat_96
GGGGGGGACACTCCCCCAACCGACGGGGGGTCTGGGGGTCGGAACCCCCAGATCCGGGTTTTCTTAGCACAAGAAATACCAACGGATCTGAGCAATGAGTGTAAAGAGGAGGGGTAAATCAACCTAAAACGAACTCTAGCCGACTTGTGTATACACGGTAGCTTGCCAAGGGGGGGCTTTGCTCCCTCCCCTTGGCATGGGGAGGGCTGGGGAGGGGTAAACAACCTACGCAGCAACTCAAACAGAGGGGATTCTCAGGGGCTGAAGGTAACAAATTTAACTTTTCAAACACCCTCTAAGAGATGAGGATTAAATAACTTGCAATTCCATCTTGGGTAGGGGCAATTCATGAATTGCTCCTACCCAAGATGGAATTGCTGCGTGGGCACCCAATAGTTATCAAGCTAATAGTATTTGTGTGCTCAAGCGATCGATCTCAAAAGCACAATTAATACTATAATACTGCTTAAATCTAAATTGAGATCTGGCGATCGTAAAATTGCAACATCAGTCTTTGTTAAAAACCATCAATATATTGCTAACGAGGAATGGCCTAGTCGAGCTTAATGACTTACAGGGGTACGTCTTAGAAAGTACGTTAGCAGGGAAGTCATATCCAGAGATCGCCGATCGATCGACCTATACGGTAGAGTATATCAGAGAAGTCGGGGCGAAACTCTGGCAACTATTGGCGCAGATATTGGGGGAGCCAGTTAATAAAAAAAATATTCGATCGGTCTTACAGCGTTATCAGGAGTCTCTAGCGATCGTAGCGTTGGAGCGGCAGTATTTCTGGGGTGAGGCGATCGATGTCTCAATCTTTTATGGTCGCACGCAAGAGCTTAAAACTCTGGATAAATGGATTACTAAAGATCGCTGTCGGCTGATTGAAATTTTGGCGATCGGCGGGATGGGGAAGACGGCTTTGGCGGTCAAATTGGCACAGAAAACTAAAGAACAGTTCGAGTTTGTGGTGTGGCGATCGCTGCGGAATGCGCCGCTACTGACCGATTTATTGGCGGAGACGATCGCTTTAATCTCGAAGCAACAAGAAATTGAATTAGTAGTCGCGCCCGATCTGCATATTTCGCGGTTGCTGCACTATTTACGCGAACATCGGTGTTTGTTGATTTTGGATAATGTGGAGTCGATTTTGCTCAGTGGTAGCCCCAGGAATTATTTGGCGGGGTATGAAGGATATGGGGAGTTGTTTCGCCAGGTGGCGGAATCTGCACACCAAAGCTGTGTGTTGTTGACTAGCCGCGAACAAGTTGCAGAGGTGGCAAATTTTGGAGGGGATCGTTTACCAGTGCGGATTTTGCCGCTGGATGGTCTGTCGATCGCAGCGGGAATGGGGATTTTAGGTGACAAAGGTTTGCCGCTGACGATCGAGAACGGGCAGGAATTGGTCGATTTGTATGCAGGGAATCCCTTGGCACTGAAAATTGTTTCTACTTCAATTTTGGAGTTGTTTGATGGTCGGGTGACGGAGTTTTTGGGGCAAGGTGCGGCGGTTTTTAATGGGATTCGGTTGTTGTTGGAACAACAGTTCGTTCGACTTTCAGCGGTGGAGCAGCAGATTATGTTTTGGCTGGCGATCGATCGGGAATGGGTTTCCGTAAAAGAGTTGCAGGCTGATTTGTTACCGACGGTATCTATTGGACAGTTGTTGGAGTCGTTGGAATATTTGCAGGGTCGATCGTTAATCGAACGGAAGGATGGACGGTTTACCCAGCAGCCAGTGGTGATGGAGTATGCGATCGAGCAGTTGTTAAGGTTGGTGCGTCAGGAGATTTGTAGTGGTTCGCCACAGTTATTTTTGCACTATGCGTTGATGAAGGCGCAGGCGAAGGATTATGTGCGTGAGAGTCAGATTCGAGTAATTGTGCTGCCGTTGCTGACAATGTTGGAGTCAGATTTGGGTGGTCGGGAGTCGATCGGATTGGCTTTGAAGCAGATTTTACTTGGTTTGAGGGCGGATCTGTTTGCCATAGCGAGTTATGGGGCGGGTAATTGTTTGAATTTGCTCTGTCAATTACAGGCCGATCTGACTGAATTGGATTTGACGGGTTTGAGTATTCGCCAAGCTGATTTGCGGGATATATCTCTAGCTCAGGTTAATTTGGCAACAGCTAATTTAGCTACTTCGTTGTTTGCAGAATCGATCGGGGATATCTATCAAGTGGTAATTAGTCCTGACGATCGATTGGTTGCGGTTAGTGGCAGTGATGGCATGATTTTAGTTTGGAATATAACAACTGGTCAAAATCTGTTGAGTATCAAAGCTCACAATGGATATTCTTTCGGACTTGTCTTCACCGCTGATAGCAAAAAGCTGATTAGTGCTGGTGTTGATGACCAATATATTAAAATTTGGGACTTGGATACTGGTATCTGTTTGAAATCTTGGCGATCGTCAGCCTCTATTTATCGAATTGCTCTCAGTGCTGACGATCGAACACTTGCCTGTAGTGGTGAAAATGGAAGTCTTTTATTGTGGGATGTGAGAACTGGTCAACTTTTCAAAGAATTAATTGGTCATGTCGGACACGTCATAGGCGTGGCATTTCAGCCTCAAGGAACACTACTTGCCAGTAGTAGCTTTGATTCGATCGTTAAGCTATGGGATTTAACAACTGGTGAATGTATTCATACTCTGGCGGAACATACTCAACTTGTTTGGTCAGTAGCTTTTAATGCACTTGGTACACAATTAGTGAGTACTAGCTTTGATACTTTAGTTAAACTCTGGGATGTTGAAACAGGATGTTGCATACAAACAATCAAAGCTCACTTTAGAGCTGCTATTGAAGGGCTTTTTAGTCCCGATGGACAATTTATTATCAGTAGCAGTCAAGACTTGACAGTACGAATTTGGGCAGCAGTTCAGTCAGCTAATTGGCAATGTATTAAAGTTTTGCAGAGTCATCAGAATAGTGTTTGGTCGATCGCCTTGAATTCCACTGGAACAATACTAATTAGTAGCGATCATGATGGTGTTTTGAAATTTTGGGATGTAGAGTCTTGGCAGTGCATTAAAACAATCAGTAGTATCCCAAAGGCTTGTCGAACAATCGCTTTTCACCCAGAGACAGATTTACTAGTCAGTGGTGGTGAAGACAGTCAAATTCGGTTATGGAATTTTGAGACTGCTGAATGCCTAAAAGTTATTCCAGCTCACAACGCAGCTATTTGGAATCTGAAATTCAATCCTCAAAACAACCTACTAGCTAGCTGTGGAATGGATGGTGAACTTAAGTTATGGGCGATGAACAACAACTATGCTTTGGGTGATAATCCACGTCTTTTGCAGCAAAGTGCAAATTTTATTCTTACGGTTATCTTTCATCCTGATGCCCAGCTATTGGCTAGTGGTTGTGCTGATAATAATATTTATTTGTGGGATTATTGCGCTAGAAAGCTACTACGCACTTTCGAGAAAACAAGGTGCAATATCATCATCGATTTAGATTTTCATCCTCAAGGACATTTGATAGCTAGTGCTAGCCATGACCCTGCAATTAGAATTTGGGATGTAGAAACTGGTAAATGTTGTCAAACTTTATCCGAACACGCCGATCATAATTGGACTGTCGCTTTTCATCCCCAAGGCGATTTACTAGCTAGTGGTGGTAACGATTCAACTATTCGACTTTGGAATATTCATACTGGAGAATGTTGTCATGTTTTTACTGGTCACACTGGAGCTGTTTCCAAGGTAGTTTTCAATCTTGATGGATCTAATCTAGCCAGTGCCAGTAAAGATTACACCGTCCGCATTTGGGATGTAGCTACAGGAGAATGTATCAAAATCCTCGAAGGGCATACCGACTTGGTTAACTGTGTCGTTTATCATCCCGATCCCCAACGGCGGCTATTAGCTAGCTGTAGCCACGATGAAACAATTCGCCTGTGGGATACCGATACTTGGGAATGTATTAAAGTCTTACGACCCCAACGAATCTATGAAGACATGAACATCACCGGAGCTACAGGACTTAGTACTGCCCAAAGAATTACTCTAAAAGGATTAGGGGCGATTACCGAGGAATAAAGATTAAATCAGATTCACTCGATCGTCCAAATAAATTAAGTATTGATGTACCCACTCGAAAAAATTTCAGCACTGTTAAATTCAAATTAATTATGACTACCAACAAACCCACACAATCAGAGCGACGCAGCGGTACAATTAACCTGCGAGTAGGTGAAGTGCAAAAAGAAGCGATTACCTCTACGGTAGGCTACGCCAACGATTCGGCAGAGCCGACGCTGTGCGAACGGGCAGCGGCAATTCAAGGCAAGAGTCGAACGGAATTTATCCTTGATGCTGCTTATACTGAAGCAACTAGCTTTTTGCTCGAAGCTTGCGCGTCGTCTAACGACGATCGTAAATTCTTTTTAGTTGACGATGCAACATTTGAGGCATTTGAACGACAACTAGAAGCAGCACCCGATCCGTTGCAATTGACAGCACTGAAAGCATTGCTAGAACGCCCTGCGCCTTGGGACTAATTTTAAATAAAATTTATCGCAACAACCTACTTTTTCTTACTGACAGCTCGATCGATCGAGCTATACACTGCATAGTAGCGTAATTCCAAAGATTCTAATCAATTGAACTGAGCACCCATGTTGAAATTGATTTATACAGAAACCGATCTACATCTAGAACTATTAACGGCTGATGTGGAAAATTGGGTCGAGCAGAGACTTTTATTCTCACGTAGCACTGGTGAAATAATTTTCCTCAGTTCTGAACATGCAAGTTTTCTCTTGCCAGAAGCAATTTGTGAAACTACCGCAGTTAATTTTTATCTCCATCATCAAGGCGCGAAAAATGTCACGGTCGATCGCGGCGATCTTGGTCAAGTTGAGATTGGATTGAATGGTTATTGGCTTTCCACAGATCCAGATAGCGATCGAGGTATATTTGTAACCCAATTACTCGATCGAGTGGAGTTTTATCTCTGGCAATTGTGGTGTAGTGGAAATAGTCGATCGATAATGAGTGATGGAGTCGTTAACTAAGCAGAAAGATCGAGTAATGCAAATCAAGGCAGCTTGATGCTATGATTTGAGTGCAGATACCAACTTGTCACTGTAGCCATGTCAAAAGATGAGAACTTTCACATCCTCACGCAAGCAGAATCATTGAAATTAGCGCAAAGCAAAATTGAGGAACGCCAAATAATATTAAAAATGCCACCATTAGAGGCTCAATTAATAGTAAATAGAATTATCGATCCAGCTTTGTTAAAACCAGATTTTAGTAGAGGATTTGAATTTAATACTTTGAGTTTGACCGATGATGAATTTGAAGATTAAGTCATGGATAGAATTTTTACACCAGAAAATCTAATATCACTATTTCAGGCAATCGCTCTAGAAAAACTGGACTTGATTTTAGTTGGCGGTCAAGCTATTAATATTTGGGCAAGTTACTATGCCGATCGAGTTCCAGCTTTGACTGAATATTTACCTTTTGCTAGTGCAGACTTAGATTTTTATGGTGGTAAAATCGAAGCAATCGCGTGCCAAAAAATTTTAGGTGGTACGATTAATCTCAATCGAGATTTCGATCCTTCACCAAATACTGGAGTGTTGATCGTTCCAACAGAACTTCAGCCATTAAGGATAGATTTTCTCAGTTCTGTCTTTGGAATTGGGGATATCGAACTTTCTCAATCGGCAATTGTATTCGAGGGCGACCGAAATTTAGCAGGGGTTCGGGTAAAGATTTTGAATCCAATGTTATGTTTGGAAGGTAAAATCAAATCAGCAGTCGGTTTACCTCAAAATGGCAGACAAGATCTAAAGCATTTGCAGATGTCTGTGCTTTTTGTGAAAGAATATGTCAAAGAGGTGGTTGAAAGTGATGTTCGTAAAGGATTGAAACTAATAGAACGGATTAGTTTTAATATCTGGAGTGATGCTGGCTTAAAACTTTGGTACCTTTATGGTATCGATATTAATTCAGCTATACCAACAAGTATGGATATTAATACCATCGATCCCAAGTGGAATACATTCCAGAGAATCAGACTACCTCAAATTAATGAGGAAACAGTAAAAAGACGAGGTAAATATTCAGAAATTCAACTAAGAATAAAGAATAATCTAGAGTAGAAATTGTAGATTATCACTAAATTGGAGCGTAATTATCATGCTTCGAGTGCCTACTCATTCAGGATAAATGCTCCTAACAGAATTTTTAGAACCGATGGGATTAACTCAAAGAGAATTAGCCGATGCCATCTACGTTCCCTATCAAAGGATTAATGAGATCGTGAATGGGAAACGTGGCGTGACTCCTAGTACGGCTCTAAGATTGGCTAAATTCTTCAACATTTCTAGTGACTTCTGGTTGAATTTACAGATCCGCTGGGATCTGTATCATGTAAACGAGTCAGAGGCTCAAACAGTGGCAAAGATTCAGGTATATCAAACAGCACCAAAGTAAAACTCTTGACAAAGATACCTCGCTACACGCGGCGATAAATCCTCATCAATTATAAACTTCATCTACTTTCGGTCTGCCTTGGATCGGATAAGCTTTGACATAGATTCGGGCAAAATCGAGATCTTCATCGGTTAAGTAGGGATAATCCTCCCGCAGTACTTCTACACTTTCACCTCGCTCTAATGAGCCACCAATTCGCTGCACTGATAACCGCGAATCTGGAAAAACGATTTCTCCTCCTAGAATATTTGGGTTACTGACTAGCCGCGCTTTCCAGGCTTCAAATCGATCGATTAATATTTGGAGTTCTTGCCTGATTTCACCGACATTGAGAGTGAAAAATCTCCCAAATTCTAAAATCGATCGCGATTGATTTAGCACTGACGAGAACATACTCTTGCAAAACTGGATTACGACGGTACCGATAAAACTTTTCACCACGGTCATAAGCTTCTGCGTTGGCGTTAGCCTACCGTAGGTACAGGCAGACGCTGCGCGAACAGTACTATCGGAAAGAACTTCAACAATCAAACAGGGATAAGCGATGTATTGAGTTGTGATTTTATCTCTATCATCACAGGTTACACTCCCATCTGGATAACTATAATCAGTGGTTGGTAAAATATTGATCCTGGCATCAGAATTAAGCGTTCTACACCCACTATCATCTAAATGATTTCCAAGCACCCGATTAAATTTTGCAGCAATCTCACTATGATTGATAGTGCCGCCAATCATAGCATAAACTTCACCATCAATATATTCATGTCGATCGCAGATTTACTTGCATGACTAGCTTGATGTCCGATCGATCGTATTCCATAATCTTTGGACTGGATACGCACAAAAAATTTCATCGGCACTTACCAGGATTAGCGATCGCTCAATCGCTTGTGCAACTAATAATCTATCGAATGGATCTCGATGATACAGTGGCAAATCTAAAAGATGTGTTGTGTCCATAAAAGAAATGGAAATTAAACTAATTCCCAAACTAGGCAGCCCAGCTTCAATATCTTGGTATTTTACCTGAAGTGACAACTTTCCAATCCCGATCTTAATTGCAATTTCCCATAGACTAACAATGCTTAAGTAGACCTCATCCGCCGACTCTATTTCTTCCCTGACAGAAGCGGGTAAATTTGGCGAATTCTCGGCAAACCAGATAAATGTATGAGTATCTAGTAATAACCTACTCATGCCATATACTCCTGAAATTCATCTAATGGTGCGTCAAAGTCATCGGCTAGAGGCAAAACAAATGTCCCCTTCATCATCCCTGCCTGTCGCTTTTTAATTGGGTGGGGAGCTTCATTTTGTTCAGCTTTCGCATACTCTGTGACTAATGCCTCAAGATAGCGCAAAACCTTCTGTTGCCCCGATACTGGCAGTTTCTGTAACTGTTCTAAGATTGCTAATTCCATATTACAGGCTATGAGATTCAAGATAATTATAACACTTCTGAAGATAGGGTATAATTTGGGTTACTGACTAGCCGCGCTTTCCAGGCTTCAAATCGATCGATTAATATTTGGAGTTCTTGCCCATAGAGCGACTTCTAGTAATATCTTACCAAGCCTATTCTTGTAGGCTCTTCTTATCCCGTTGGCGTAGCCTCTCCGACAGGAGAAACTGACGTTATGGTTAGATAAGGGGGGCTGGGGGGGATTCTATCAATTGTGCATATTAAAAATAACTTTTCAAACACCCTCTTAATCACTCAGCTCCTTTTTCTCACCCAAAATTGTCTCAGGATCGATCCCCATTTCCCGCAGTCGTTCCATCAGCAGATGCGTTTTTTGCTCGGCAACTATCCGCGCCTTCGTCTCAGCCTCAGCCTTTTCTGTGGGAGTTAGATATCTAACACCATTTTCATTATACCAGTACAACCATTCTCGCTGTCTATTGCCATAATTCCCTTGCTCTACGCCAATCCCCAGACCAATTTCGGACATCCAATATGGTTTTGCACCCTCATTTTGGAGGATATATTTGCCATCAATCAGCTTGTATAGCTGAAACCGCGCCTTTTTTTTACGCAATGGGGCGTAGACAACATAGTAGAGAATTCCGATAGATTGATAAATCTCTAACTTTTGAGAATGCTCTTTGCGATAAGCCTTGGAAACAACTTCCAGTGCGAGGAGTGGAATAACTTGCTCATCCCAGAGGACATAACTAGGTCGCAGGTTTTCATCGACATCATCTTTCACGCCCAGGCTCAAGAAACCATCAGGAGCAACGCAGGGCAGATCGGGGTCATAGTACAAACCCATGTCGATGCCAAATAACCAATCGGTACGATTCGGCCACAGGTAAAAGAGAATTGCTTTGAGCAATCCTGGGATTAATTCTTGTAACTCACTATCCACAGGCTTATCGTCTGAATCTGGTAATTCTTCGGCAGTTGGCAAACCCGATCGAAAGTTAAAGTCTGCGATGGTTGGGTTGCGTTTTTTGCTGGTTGGGGTGGTTGCCACACTAGGGTTGGAGGCTTTGACCAGGGGTGAAGTTGACATAGTATTTAGCCAAGCTAATTCTCTCTATTGTAGTTCAAAGATATCTCGCTACACGCTGCGACAAATCCTCATCAATTATAAACTTCATCTACTTTCGGTCTGCCTTGGATCGGATAAGCTTTGACATAGATTCGGGCAAAATCGAGATCTTCATCGGTTAAGTAGGGATAATCCTCCCGCAATACTTCTAACGTTTCACCTCGCTCTAGGGAGCCACCAATTCGCTGCACCGATAAGCGTGAATCTGGAAAGACGATTTCTCCTCCTAGAATATTTGGGTTACTGACTAGCCGCGCTTTCCAGGCTTCAAATCGATCGATTAATGTTTGGAGTTCTTGCCCGATTTCACCGACATTGAGAGTGAAAAATCTCCCAAATTCTAAAGTTGCAAGTTGCTGTTCCCAGGCTATTTGGAGTGCTTGGTGCAGGTGGGTGCGATAGTTAACCGAGAAATCAAAGTTAATCTCTTTGAGAGCGCGAAGATATACTAGGGTGCCAAAGGAAAGCTGATTATGGTTAGGAGCATCGGAATGAATAATGTGATGCTCAATCTCTTTATAAATCCGTTTGGGAGAGATCTCAATCAAAGCCGCAGCTTCGTTAGGTGTAAAAATCTTATCCATGTCTAAAACATTCCCTGGATAGGAAATATTATAAGCTATTTTTCTCTTGTTGGCTAGCAGCGTTGGTGGATCATGCTGTTACCGAAGGTAGGCTAAACCAATGTAGTATTTTATTGCAATCAGTAGTATAATATGTAGGCGCGATCGGACACCCGTTACAAAAGTTCATAAAAACAACCCACCTTTTCTTACTTTTTCTTACTGACGGTACTATCGATCTATCTGTAATCTAAGCAATAACATCTACGTTGTAGGTGTAGATAGTGAAAAAAGCAAAGAAAGCAAAAGTCTCTATTGTATTAATGTCCGTTTTTTTATCAGAATTAACTCATGAAATTAGCCAAATCAGTCATGATTATTGCTTATGCAATAATCGGAATTACTACTGCTGTATCTGCTCAAGAAAAAACCAAATCAGTCGGCCCAGTTATCGAGTTTGGTGGTGGCGGTACGTCTTTTGGTATTAAAGGTAAAGCCAGTGTCAGTGACCAAATTTCCATCAGGCCACTGATTTTATTCGGCTACAAGCCCAGTGTGAGCCGTAGTGATATCAATCAACTGTTACTAAATAGTGGTTCTCCTCAAGCGTTCATTGATGAGCCCTCAGGTCAGCAGGGCATTACTGAGATACTAAATACTATAGGCACTGGAACTGGTTATGGATTAGCGGTCACTTACGATTTCAAATCCCCCGATAGTAAAATCGTTGGCTATGTTGGCCCCAGAATCTTGTTTGGCTCTGCCTCTGGCAGTGGTACTAGAGGAGGGACGGCATTTACCACCAGTACTAATGAAACCAACATTGGACTGACCGCAGGTGCTGATTATGCAATTACGCCCGACTTTACGGCTGGGCTAAATGCTACATATAACTTTTCCCGTAGCGGCACAACCAGCGTTACTGCTACCGATCGTACATTTAGTTCATCCATCTCTGGTGGAACTTTCAATGTTGGAATTAATGCTGCTTACAGCTTCTAATTTTGTGGTGGGCCTCGCCTAGACAGTAGGGTGGGCAATGCCCGCCCTAGATAATAAACTTCGTTTCCACCCATCAGGAATAATCAGTACAACTCATCAGATCGATCGAAAGTAATACCGCGATAAATTTGTTCGATTGGGAAAGTTAAGTTGATGCTTTTTAGCTCAATGACATCACCAACACGGTAATTATTAATCACCCATTCTCCTAGATCGTTCTTACGGTAAAGATCGATCGCGATTGATTTAGCACTGACGAGAACATACTCTTGCAAAACTGGATTACGACGGTACCGATAAAACTTTTCACCACGGTCATAAGCTTCAGTACTATCGGAAAGAACTTCAATAATCAAACAGGGATAAGCGATGTATTGAGTCGTGATTTTATCTCGATCGTCACAAGTTACACTCCCATCTGGATAACTATAATCAGTGGTTTCTAGAATATTGATCCTGATATCAGAATTACCAGTGATACAACTACTATTATCTAAATGACTATCCAACATAGACGTAATCTTGATGGCAATTCGACCATGATCGATCGTGCCGCCACTCATGGCATAAACTTCACCATCAATATATTCATGACGACATAATTGTTGTTCCTCCCAAGCAAAATACTCTTCAGGCGTAAATCTTGGAAAATCATTTTTTAATGCAACCATGCAGACCTCAAGTTATGTCATATTATTCGTTTGCACTAGTTCAAGTATATCACAGAAGGTAGGAATCGAGATTGAAGCTAGAGCAGTTAAAATAAGATATCGGGAACCAGCAATAACCAATCATTATGCAATCTCTAGACACCAGACCGCTGCTAGTTGATATCAGCCATATTACTCTTCGCCTCACCCACGCAGAGTTTGAGCAACTGTGCCAAGACAACCCAGACATGCCATTTGAGTTAACAGCTACCGGAGAATTAGTCACAATGGCACCAGCCGGATGGGAAAGCTCAGAAAAAAATAGTGATTTAACTACCCAAGTTAATATCTGGAATCGACAAGCCAAACTAGGTAAAGTCTTTGATTCTTCTGGCGGCTTCACGCTCCCTTCTGGCGCAGTTCGATCGCCTGATGTAACTTGGATCGAAAAGTCTAAATTTGAGGGTGTCTCGGCTAAAATTGCCTTCCCACAGATCGTTCCTGATTTTGTGCTTGAGCTGAGATCTATAAGTGATAGCTTAACTACGCTCCAAGCTAAGATGTTGGAGTATCAAACTAATGGTGTGCGGTTGGGATGGCTGATTAATCCCCAGCAACAACAGGTGGAAGTTTATAGACTGGGGCAGCCTGTGGAAATATTGCAGTCGCCACTGACTCTCGATGGTGAAGATGTATTAGTTGGCTGCTCGATCGATCTAAGTGCGATTTTGTAGGAATATGTTAACGCACTATCTACAGAAGCGAACCGTCAGTACCCCATTACCCCGACATTGGAAAAAAAACTGTCAAAAGTAAACAATTATTGCGACAGGTTTGCTAGGCTTAGTTAAATGTGTTTTTTGGAGCAAATCGGAACCTGTCGTGGATATTCAAATTGGGAAAGGAAAGATGGCTCGGAGAGCCTACGGGTTTGATGAAATAGCCCTAGTGCCAAGCGGTAAGACACTAGATCCCAGTTTGGCAGATACTAGCTGGCAAATTGGCGGCGTGAAACGTGAAATCCCGATTATTGCGAGTGCAATGGATGGGGTCATAGATGTTCGGATGGCGATAGAGTTGTCCAAACTTGGAGCCTTGGGCGTACTCAATCTCGAAGGAATTCAAACTCGTTATGAAGATCCCAATCCTATTCTCGATCGAATTGCCGCAGTTGGTAACGATGGATTTGTGACCTTGATGCAGGAACTCTACGCAGAACCCATCAAACCAGAATTAGTCGAACAACGGATTGCCGAAATCAAAGCAGGCGGTGGAATTGCCGCAGTTAGTGCCACACCCGCAGGTGCAGCCAGATTTGGTGCGAGCGTCGCCAAAGCAGGCGCAGATTTATTCTTTATCCAAGCTACCGTCGTCTCCACCGAATTTTTAGCACCAGAAGGCATCGAGCCTCTCAATTTAGCTAAATTCTGCGAAGAAATGCCCATGCCAGTAATTTTGGGCAACTGTGTCACCTATGATATCACCCTCGAATTGATGCAAGCCGGAGCCGCCGCAGTGCTAGTGGGAATCGGCCCAGGAGCCGCTTGTACCTCCCGTGGTGTCCTGGGTGTCGGCGTGCCTCAAGCGACCGCTGTAGCCGATTGTGCCGCCGCACGAGATGATTTTTTCAAGGAGACTGGTAAATATATTCCCGTCATCGCTGATGGTGGTTTGGTTACTGGTGGTGATATCTGTAAATGTATCGCCTGTGGTGCTGATGGCGTGATGATTGGTTCTCCCTTCGCACGAGCCGCAGAAGCCCCAGGGCGCGGCTATCACTGGGGAATGGCGACTCCTAGCCCCGTGTTGCCCAGAGGTACGCGGATCAAAGTTGGTACCACTGGCAGCTTGGAGCAAATCCTCCTCGGCCCTGCTAAATTGGATGATGGTACTCACAATCTTGTGGGCGCACTCAAAACTAGTATGGGTACTTTAGGCGCGAAAACCATTCGAGATATGCAGAAAGTGAATGTGGTAATTGCCCCCTCACTACTGACGGAGGGTAAGGTGTATCAAAAGGCACAACAGCTAGGGATGGGTAAATAACCGAATTAATTATGCTTCTAGGACATAATGACCAAATCGATCTACCCGTCTTTCCGATCGTACTGTTACAATTAGAGTAACGAGGGCTTATGCCCTCGTTCACTCCTCACACCACTTTCCGCCTGAGATGCTTAACCGCGTCTTGGGCGGTTCTTTATGGGGTAAGGGATGAGGGAATATATTTGATGTGGTTGAAGGCTAGGTTTGGGGGTGGCGATTGAGCAATCGATCGATCCGCTGCTATGATTGGGCTTGAGAATGACAGAAAATAATCAAACCTTGAGTTAATTTTTTCGCCCCATTTGCGCCAATAATGCTAATTGACTCACCAAATTAGCTCGTCAAGCAGCAGTTCAGACTAATATTAATAATCGACAGAATATTATAAAAAAATAATGAAAAATCTGCTTACACTCAAAAGTTGAGGCTATACTTGTGAGGTGCAGATTATTCGGTCTAAGAGCGAATAAGACATCAGGATCGGACTCAATCCATTTCGCGATCTACCTTTGGCTCGATCGGATTTTTTTCTACTGTTAGTCATTTGTACGGATAGCTGGGGTTGAAATCGCCAGTTGACCAAACTCACAAGGCTAGTTCATCTGCTAATTTAAGCGTGTATTTAATGTCTAATTTAGCCACGATCGTGCAGAGTTATTACTCGCTGAATACGTTTCAGGTTTTACGTGATTTGTGGGAACAAATGACGGGTCTAATTGGCGTGGATGCTCGAAACCTAACCAATGCTGACCTTACTATCGAACAATCCGATCTACCACAATTTTCCCTGATCCGATCGCCGAATTTTCAAGCATTATTAAAGGGTCGAGCGATCGATACGACCAGTGTAGACCAAATCGAGGTCGAGATTACTTTTGTTTGGGCAGATATCGATCGGTTTCTAGCACCATTAGTTTCGGTTTTACCATTATCTACATGTCATTCCGATCGGAGTAATGGCAATGATAGTAGCCTCCAAAGCCATTTTACTCAGTTATTACTCACAGTTATATCTCGTGATTGTTTGAATGAACGAGAAATTTATCTCCAGCAACAAGTAACTGAAGCACACTTACTCAACTGGATTAGTGCTCAAATTCATCATACGCTCGATTTGGATATCATCATCCAAACAGTTGTCGAAAAAGTTCAGCAGTTTCTCAAGTCAGATCGACTGATTATTTATCAAATTGATTCTAATCAAACTCTAGATTCGATCGGCGATCCTATCTCCAACTTCGATCGGATTAAGGGCAAGGTTGTGTTTGAAGCTGCTGCGACACCCGAACTAAAGTCAGCACTAGATTTGATGGAGGGAGAAGACTGTTTTAGAGACGATCGATTGTGCTCGCAATATCAAGCTGGGATGACTAAAGCGATCGATGATGTCCAAATTGAATATGCAAACTATCCTTGTCTGCTCAGTTTGATGGAAAGGTATCAAATTCGTTCCAAATTAATCATCCCGATCGTTGTCGATCGTCGGTTGTGGGGTTTTTCGATCGCCCATCAATGTCAGTATATTCGACATTGGCAAGTAGGCGAAACCAAATTTCTCGGACAAGTCAGCGAACATTTGGCATTTGCCATTCATCAATCTCAACTATATATCGCCAGTCAATTTCATACTCAAAGCCTCGAACAACTAGTCAACGAACGCACGCGAGAATTACGTGACGCTGTGATTGTTGCCCAAACCGCAAACCAATCAAAAACAGAGTTTCTCGCCCTCCTCAGCCATGAATTGCGTACGCCGCTGACCAGTATTTTGGGTTTATCTGCCACACTGCTACGACTCCCTTCACTCAATCTGACCGATCGACAACAAACATATCTACAAACCATCCATAATAGTGGCGAGCATCTATCCGAACTGATTGATGATATTCTGGATTTTTATAAACTCGAAGTAGGTAAAACATTTTTAAAAATTAGTGAATTTTCTCTATCAAAACTAATCAAACAAATCATTGAAATTGTCAGACCTAAAGCGGAGAGTGCCAGAGTCGATCTCCAATTTGAGATTATCAACAATGGTCACAATGTTAGTAAAATTAGCGGCCGAGATTTACGATTCCGAGGTGACACAAAACGGATTCGGCAAATTTTATTAAATATCCTCATCAATGCAATTAAATTTACCCCCGAAGATGGCACTGTAATTCTCCGCGCTTGGTTGGAAGATCGTTATGCTATTTTTGAAATAGAAGATAGCGGCATCGGGATTGAAGAAGAACAAATTCCTCGTCTATTCAAGAAATTTCACCAGCTAAATCCGAACTACGATCGCAATTATGCGGGCATGGGATTGGGATTGGCAATTACGCAGCAATTAGTCGAATTGCATGGAGGTTGGATTGATGTTGATTCGATCGTCGGTTCTGGTTCGACTTTTACTGTACGGTTAGCTGCTCAACCTTTACAATTACCAGATGGGAAAGATTGGGGGGAAATGGATCGGAAATTGTGCTTGCAAGATCCAGAACTCAATCCCATTCCCAAACGAATTATTTTGATCGAGCATGAGGAAAACATCGCTAATTTGATGTGCGATATTCTGACAGCAGCTCGATATCAAGTGACTTGGTTGTTGTCGGTAGAATCATCATTTCGTCAAATCTCAGTATTGCAACCAGATTTATTGATTATCGATCTTGCTGTCGGCGAACACACTGTCGATCGAACGATCCAAAATATCCGCAAATCGACGATAATTGGGGAAACAAAGATTTTGGCGATCGCTTCTAAAGATGATATCCTCAGTCAAGCTGTCAAGGAATGTGTTGATGACTATCTATGGAAACAAATCAATCCCGAACAATTGCTCAGAAAGATCGCCAAATTACTTAGTGATTGAGTAGTGGATGAAGATGTGGTAAAATTATGGCTTATAACAATTTCACCCTCCAAAGCGTCAAGCATCAATTTGAATTGAATCTATTCGACGATCCATTTTGTGAATCTTTGCCGATCGCAAATCCACAACCTGAATTTTTGACTATTTTTCAACAATGGCTACCATTAGCACAAAGAGCTAAGTCGGAAAAGGCTAAATCAGAACTTTTGGTAAGTCCAATTTTGACTGAGGTAAAAAGACTAGCTCAGGAGCAAATTCAGTTATTTTCAGGAGAGGAATTTAACGTGAATCGAGAAATCGGTTTAAATGGCTTTTGTGATTTTCTACTGAGTAAATCGACAACTGCTTATATTATTGAAGCTCCGGTGATTATGTTAGTGGAAGCGAAAAAGGGAGAATTAGATCTAGGATTGGGGCAATGTGTAGCCGAAATGGTTGCAGCCCAATTATTCAACCAAAATGAACACAAACCAATTTCAACTATTTATGGAAGCGTGACGAGCGGTAAGCTATGGCAATTTCTCAAGCTTGAAGGAAAAGATGTAACCATCGATGGGCATGAATATCAAGTTACCCCAGTCGAGCGGATTTTGGGCATTCTCAAATGGATGATAGATACACTTGATTAATTGAAAATTGAGTTGTTAGAGTGTGGTTTAACTCTCCACTCTCTAACTTCTCAATTCTCAATTCTCAATTATCTTTGCTGTGTTGTAATCGTTGCTGGTAGACGGCTAAAACTCAGGCGTTCGTTTTCGACTTCGACAAAGATGGTATCACCGTCTTTATAGTCGCCGCGTAAAATGCCTTTGGCGATGACGGTTTCCAATTCTTTTTGGATTGTGCGTTTGAGTGGGCGGGCACCGTAGACAGGATCGTAGCCAACATCGGCGATAAAATCTAGCGCGGCTTCGGCTACTTTGAGCGACAATTTTCGATCGAGTAATCGTTGTTCTAGTCGAGTGATTTGGATTTTGACGATGCTGCGTAATTGGCTTTGTTTGAGACTATGGAAGATGATTGTATCGTCAATTCGGTTGAGAAATTCAGGTCGGAAATTTTGGCCGAGAGCTTCCAAAACCCGCAATCTCATCTCATCATAGTTAGCATCATCACCTGCTAAATCGAGGATATATTGAGAACCAATATTACTCGTCATGATGATTACGGAGTTTTTAAAATCTACCGTGCGCCCTTGGGAATCGGTGACGCGCCCATCGTCGAGGATTTGCAACATCACGTTAAATACGTCGGGATGAGCTTTCTCGATTTCGTCGAATAAAATCACTGCATAGGGGCGACGGCGGATGGTTTCGGTGAGTTGCCCGCCTTCTTCGTAGCCGACATAGCCAGGAGGTGCGCCGATCAGCCGTGAGACAGAATGCTTCTCCATATATTCGGACATGTCGATCCGAATTAGGGCGTTTTCTGCGTCGAAGAGATAGGCGGCGAGAGCCTTGGCTAATTCGGTTTTTCCGACCCCTGTGGGGCCGAGGAAGATGAAGCTAGCGATCGGTCGGTTGGGATCGGACAAACCCGCGCGAGACCGCTGGATGGCCTCAGAAACGGCAGTAACGGCTTCGTCTTGGCCGATGACGCGCCGATGTAGTTCTTCATCGAGATGGAGGAGTTTTTCCCGCTCGGTTTCGATTAGTTTATTGAGAGGGATTCCTGTCCATTTGGAGATGATTTCGGCGATATCAGCCTCTGTAACTTCTTCGCGGAGGAGCGATTTTCCGCTGGTTTGGGATTCGCTAAGTTTGATTTCGGCGATGTCTAGTTTGCGGTTGAGTTCGTCTAGTTTGCCATATTTGAGTGCTGAAGCTAGAGCGAGATCGTAATTTCGTTCGGCTTGTTGCATTTCAATATTGACTCGATCGATCTCGGCTTTAATGGTTTGGATTTCGGTGATAATTCCTTTTTCAGATTGCCATTGTGCGTTCAAACCGCCCCGATCTTCTTTGAGATCGGCTAGTTCTTTTTCGATTTTGTAGAGGCGTTCTTGGGCAGGTGCGGAGGTGTCTTTGTTTACTGAGAGTCGTTCCATTTCGAGTTGCAAGATTTTCCGATCGATCTCATCGAGTTCTTCTGGTTTAGATGTGATTTCCATTTTGAGCCGTGCGGCGGCTTCATCCATTAGATCGATCGCTTTATCTGGCAAGAATCTGTCACTGATATAGCGGGTGGATAATGTGGCAGCGGCGACTAAGGCATTATCAGAAATTTTCACCCCATGATGGAGTTCATAGCGTTCTTTGAGTCCACGTAAAATTGAGATTGTATCTTCAACTGTGGGTTGATCGACAAATACTTGTTGAAAGCGGCGTTCTAGGGCGGCATCTTTTTCGATATACTTGCGATATTCATCGAGAGTTGTGGCACCAATACACCGCAGCTCACCCCGCGCCATCATCGGTTTGAGCAGATTTCCGGCATCCATTGCCCCTTGGGTGGCACCCGCTCCAACTATTGTATGAATCTCATCGATAAATAAGATAATTTGCCCCTGAGATTCGGTGACTTCTTTGAGAACAGATTTTAGTCTTTCTTCAAATTCACCACGATATTTTGCCCCCGCAATTAGGGCACCCATATCGAGCGAAATTAGCATCCGATCCTTCAGGGATTGAGGCACATCACCGCTAATAATTCGCTGGGCTAAACCTTCGGCGATCGCTGTTTTACCGACTCCAGGCTCACCAATTAAAACGGGGTTATTCTTAGTTCGACGAGATAAAATCTGGATCGTCCGCCGAATCTCTTCATCCCGCCCAATCACTGGATCTAATTTCCCTGCTTTTGCCGCTTCAGTCAGATCTCGACCATATTTGGTGAGAGCTTCATATTTACCTTCAGGATTTTGATCGGTCACTTTTTGACTGCCCCGAATTTGGGTCACAATTGTTTTTAATTTTGATTCGGTTAACTGAAAATCACTAAAGAACTTTTTGCCGAATCGATCGTCCTGGGGATAAGATAGGATCAGATGTTCGATCGAAATAAAGTCATCGCCATAATCTTTTCGATATTGTTCAGCCCTATCGAGTAAAGTATCTACACTCCGCCCTAAATAAACCGAACTAATCCCCCCCGATACTTTCGGCTGCTTCTGAATATAGCTGTCAATCCCTTGACGAAACTGCGTCAGATTCACCCCCGCCTTACTAATGATACTATTTGCCAAACCATCTTGTTCGGTTAATGCCTTGAGTAAATGCTCCGACTCCATCTGCTGTTGTTGAGCTGTCTTGGCTACATCGAGCGAGTTTGTCACCGCTTGCCAAGCTTTTTCAGTAAATTGCTGGGGGTTGTTGGGTTGCATAGTGCGACGGGGGATAAATTTTGTCTGGGCGATCGCGGAAATAATTCCTCGATACCTATATATTGTAATGAGTCTGGCTGCTGGACATGGATCGGTATTTACCCTATTAGCGCGAGGTATTACCGAAAGACGAGCAAAGACTAGTAGTCTCCATCGTAAATAAACCCACTATTTGGGCTACCGTGTACATACAAGTCTGCTGGTTGGGTTGATATCGATCGACTGAGTTTTTGTGTACACTAGGGGTAGTGTATTTATTCGCTCGATTTGCAAGATACTATGACACGAGATCGACTTTCTCACGTGCAAGCTGAAATTGAAGGTTATTATAAACAGCTTGCTTGTCAAGAATCTGCTCAACGAAAGATAGAAGACAGCCAAAAGGAGCGGATCGGTCAGCAAATCAGCGATACGAAGAAAGATATTGCCAAGATTCAAGGTGAATATTGGTTGCTATTAAAATCGCAGACGGCACAATTGGATATTACGGATGCTGATGCCGACATAGTGACTGCGGAAATTATCCAGGAAGTCGAGATTTTACAGTACCAACCAACAGTTCAGAGCAATGCTGAATTAGTCAAGTTACTAACCGAGATTAAAGCAGAATTAACCAAGCCAGAAATTCCTGGTTCGGGCAAGCTCAAAGCAGCAATTCCGCTGCTACCAGGATTTTTGTCTTATGAGCTGGAGTTGGACACAGAAGGGCTATTGCGACGGCTATTTCCAACTTTTTCTAAATTGGCTGGGAAGCTAAAAAAGACCCAAGCCTAGATCGAGGGCTAGGATCGATCGATCGAACCCGCCAAACCTCGCCATCGATCGAGCAAACCACAAACCCAATCGAATGGCTCGATCGATCCCACCAACTCCTCACCGCCCAAAAGCACCTCACCACCAACGGACTCCTCGGCGATTCCACCCGCAACTTCGACCATATTCACATACCCTTGGGACTAATCGAGCGGAAAGAACGCCCCAAGGTGAAAGAGGAACCATCGCCAGAACAGGGTTCCCAGCTATATCAAACCGAATACACCGAAACCAAACGCTTCGAGCATCAGGCTTTTCTCGACGAGGTGGTGAGAAATCGGGTGGCGGGCAAACATATCGCAATTATTGGCGAACCTGGCGCAGGTAAAACTACCATCCTGACTAAAATCGGTGAATACCTGATTCGGCAAGCACAGCAACAACCCAAACAACCATTTGTCGTGGCGTGGGTGTCTCTGGCTGCGGTGGGAGATCGCCCACTGCAAAATTATCTCAAGGATGAATGGCTGCACAAAGTTTGCGAAGACGATTTTGATGCGGCTTGGAAGGAGTGGCGAGAATTACGCCAACAGGGGCGGGTGTGGCTGTTGTTGGATGGTTTGGATGAAATGTCTGGCGATGCTTTGGGGTCGATTTATCGCGATTTGGGACAGGCTTGGGCGCAGAATTTGCGGGTGGTGATGACTTGTCGGATCAATCAGTGGGAAGCTGCTGCGGGTGGTAATATTCTGACGAATAGCTTTGATGTCTATCGCACACTCGATTATAGCTATCAAACGAGTCAGGGTGAAGACCAAGTAGGGAAATTTATTAGCAATTGGTTTGGTGACAAGGAAAAGGAAGTAGCTAACCAGATTCGCAGGGAGTTGGATGCACCAGGGAAGGAACGGATTAAGGATTTGGTGAAAAATCCGCTCCGATTGACGCTATTGTGTGCATCTTGGAAGAAGGATAATCAAGCTCTACCAGAGACGCAAGCCGAATTGTATCGGGGGTTTGTGAATTATCTTTATGCTTGGAAGGCGAGGGAATTCAAAGAGGAAGTAAAACTGAAGGATAAACTGAATCTAGCTCTGGGTGAGTTGGCAAAGGCGGGATTGAATCGAACATCAATTAATAATGGTGCGGTCAGACGGTTTCGATTTACAGCTTCAGAAATTAGGAAGTTATGGCAGGATCTACCGGATACTTTTCTACCCGCTGTGAAGAATTTGGTCTGGTTAAATGTGGTGGGAGAGGAAGCAAATGAGAATCTATATGCTTTTTACCATCCGACGTTTCAGGAATATTTTGCGGCTTGTAGTATCGATGATTGGGATTATTTTTTACCGAGGGCACATATCGATCGACCTGTTCCTTGTCAGGGGGAAGATAAGCCTACCTATCGGATATTCGAGCAGGAATGGCGAGAGGTGATTTTTTTGTGGTTCGGGGGTCATTCTATCAACGGAGAAGATAAAAACAATTTCATCAAACGAATAGAAGCGTTTAATGATGGTTGTGGTGAATATAAATTTTACGTTGAGAGAAGCAAGTATTTGATTTCGGTATTAACCAGTATAATAGTGCCAAAAGTAACTAAACAACAGGATGAAGTTCGTGAACAAGAAGATGAGGATGACTTCCATGAAATTCGACAATTACTGACAAAGGATAATTCCATAGACAAAGATAAATTAGATGATTTAATCAACTCAACTCTCTTGAAAGATTATTACTGGGAAGACAACTCCTTCAAATTTACTTTGGACAAGAAGATTAATTATGGCTTTAAAATGGGTAAAATAGCAAGCCAATGTGAATCAAATCATTTTTTCCTAGAGAAAATAATTCAATATATTGATAGAGATAATCTGAGCGAAGAACAAAAGATATGTTTGTCGGCTACTTTGCTTGGATTCGATATTACTCATCCAAAAGCATTAAATACTTTCGATGATATTCTAAGCAGTTCCGAGAATTTTCATCACAAAATTTATACTGCTGAAATTTTATTTGGTATTGACGACACGGCAAATTCTGTCAAAACGCTAGAAGAAATTCTCTGCAATCCAAGTCTGGATGGACATAAAATGAGTTGGCTATTCAACCCAATGATTCGTATCTGCAAAGATGAAATAACAATCATCAGGGCTGTTATTGGAATAATCAAAAAACATCTGTCAAAAGATGTTCGATCGGGGTGCATAAGATTGTTGGCTTATATTTCTAACGATATCAATCAAGAGTCAACGGATATACTAGTTGAAATATTAAACTCAAAAGAGTATGACAATAACTTGAAAAATTCTGCACTAAGAACTGTCGGTATTATGGGCAATAAAAATCCAGTACTGGTAAAAATATTACATCTTTTGGTTGGGGATAAAAACGATGATAATTCATTATTAGCAGGAAGGATTCTCTCTTCTTGGATCGGCTATCCAAAATTCTATACTTTATATCATTCAAGTTAAACCCGACTGAACCCTTGTCCAAGAAATCGCCAAACTCCACCACCCCAAACAGATCCAGATCGTCTGGATTACCACCGCCCCCATTCAAAGGTGTCCTCAGCCCAGACAACGAAAACCTAGCCGCAGCGATTTTGGCGGCGATCGATCGATAAAACTTAAAGCCACCCTAACTACCTTGAAGAATCGCAACAACTTGGTTAATTGCCAGTTGTAACTTCTCAACACAAAGCTCACCAACCTTGTACAACACGATCGACTGGTCTGCCGTGAACAGGCGATTTGGTCTAATATTACTAACCTTACTGAGACTCCCTTGCTCAAAGTCCTCATTCACGATCTCAACAGCATAGCGATCGGCAACACCTTGACTAGTAATTTGACATAATATCAAATCGTTACCTGTCAATACTGCCAAAACTAATGCAGGTCTTCGCTTGGAATCACTGAGATCTGAAAAAGGAAATGGCACAACCACCACATCACCGACTATAAATCTTGCCACGCTTCATCTTCCGCTGGTAATAACCAATCTTTCCCCAGACTCGATTCACTCATCAACGCCCCAGACCACTGCTCCGCAATTGGCTGTGCTTGCAAATTTTGGATAATTACTAACAGATCTGGCAACCTTGAAGCAGGAAGTCGATCGATCGCTTGCATGATAGCTTCTTTGGTGTTCATCACAATGCCTCAAAAGCAATAGAAACATCTTTCATCTATTTTATTATCACCCCTCATCCAAGAAATCGCCACACTTCACCACCCCAAACAGATCCAGATTGTCTGGATTACCAACGCCCCCATTCAAAGGTGCTCTCAGCCCAGACAATGAAAACCTAGCCGCAGCGATTCTGGCGGCGATCGATCGATTTACTGAGGTTTAGAGGTGATTTTCCTCGCAGAGAGGCTACACTAACCACTAAAATGATTGTATGGTTGCCATTTCAACTAACTAAATATTTATGAACGCTTACAAAATTAGATCGATTGTCACCGCAGATGGCTCGATCGTCCTCAAAGGAATACCGTTTAGCGTTGGTCGATCGGTAGAAGTTATCGTATTAGATGATGTATCCGATCTCGACTCAGCCAGCCAGCCGCTAGAGGAACGCTGGAAATCCTTACAAGGCTCAGTTACTCGCTATGACGATCCGTTTGAGCCAGCGATTCCACTTACAGATTGGGATGTACTGCAATGATCTTGCTAGATACTCACATTTTCATTTGGTGGATCGATGACAGCTCTAGATTATCGCAACGCCATCGACAAATTATTCAAGAACGACAAGATGATGGATTAGGCATTAGTATCTACTCCTGTTGGGAAATAGCCAAGTTGGTAGAGTATGGCAAATTAGAATTGAAATTTTCGATCGAAGATTGGTTAGAAATTGCGTTGTCTCACCCGAATCTGAGCGCGATCGATCTAACCATCCCTATTATTATTAAATCTACACAACTACCAGGCTTTCATAAAGATCCAGCCGACCAAATTATTGTCGCAACTTCGATAATTTTAGGAATTCCGTTATTAACAGCAGATGAAAAAATCATCGCATATCCTGATGTCATCACACTGAATTAAATTGAGTCGAAACCGATAGTATAGGAGTAGAGATCGTCATCTCCTATCCCGATGCTCTCAGCTCAGACAACGAAAACCTAGCCGCAGCGATTTTGGCGGCGATCGATTTACTGAAGACTAGGGATGCTCGATCGACTAAAATTAGAGATAAATAGCGAAACAAATCACCATGTCGATCGCAAAGCGTTTCGGAAAGAAAATCGCACTCAAACCCGAACAGCAGCAGTTTATTCAGCAACAGATAGCCCTGGGGCGGTTTCGATCCGAAGAAGAAGTCTTGGAAAAAGCATTGCAACTGCTATCATCTCAGTACCGAGAACATGACAACTGGGTAGAAGACACCAGAGCCAAAATAGATGAAGCTCAGGCAGAGATCGATCGAGGCGAGGGCATTCCGCTTGATGTGGCAATGACTCAACTTCGCGATAGACTTCAGCGCAACCGAACAGATCGAGCATGAGCCAGTGTATCCTATCACCAAAGGCACTTCGGGATCTTAACGACATCTCCAGCTATTTTGCCCAGCAGAATATCGATGCTGGAGAACGAATATTGGTATTATTCACCGAAAAATGTACCAGACTAATCGGCTTTCCCAAGATGGGTAAAAGCTACGAATTTTTGCGATCGTAGATTTACCACCATCTAACTCGACATAGCACCGATTAATGACATCGCGACCGATTAAAACTCTTTGTTGCAAACCATCCCAGCTACAACCATAAGCTCTTATCGCCTGAATAGATTTATCACCGATCGATATATTTAGATAACAAGGAAAACCTTGAAAACGAGAACCACCAACTCCAGCGATCGTTATTGGTCGATCCAAAATCTTTAGATCCAAAACTGATAGAACTTCCAAAGGCACCAAAGTACAATCCGAGCCAGTATCTAGAAATCCATCAATAGGATACTGTTCGATCGATTCTACCCAATCTGGTGGCGTAACAATAATTGGAAAAATAGGTGCAGCCGGAATCCCTTCACCCAAATTTAAGTAGCTATAAACTGGCAACTAACCATCTCCTATCCGTTTCATTGCACTAGCAACAGAAAGCTGTGGTTCTTGCTCCAAAACCTGTATAATCAACAGATCGCGATACCCGTAAGTTTGATAAACACGTCTAGCAAGCTGTCGCTCATTGCGATCGCAGTCTAAAACACGACCATCTTCAAAGGCAATAAACTGACCTTGATATTTTTCCAGCAAGGAATGTTTATCTTCTTCATAGAGCGCATGTTGTTTCTCAAAATATTCTAGCCGAGCAGGTTCGATTTCCCAGAGGGGATGCTTCGCCAACGACATATATCTACCTCTAAAAACAAACTTAGATCGGTCTGTTGACTCGACCCCTAATCTATTTTAGCATCCCAAACAGATCCAGAACCTCTGGATTACCACCGCCTCCATTCCCAATGCTCTCAGCCCAGACAATGACAATCTAGCGCGATACTGGCGATCGATTCTCCGTAAGCGCAAAGCGCAGGCTTACGCCAACGATTTCTAGAGTCGCCACAAGCTAAACTAAGATCGCCCATTCTAGATTCTGGATCTAAGAAGTGTCGATCGCAGAATTTTATACGGATCTCTAGCTAGATTTAGAGATCGACCAGCAGAGATTGATATACTGGACAAACAAGCATAGCCTAACCTCGACCTTTCCCCAATGCAGCCGACTGACCCTACAAAATTTACAGAGCAAGCCTGGGATGCCATTATCAAGTCGCAGGAAGTAGCCAGACGATCGTTAAATCAGCAGTTGGAAGTAGAGCATGTGGCGATCGCCCTTCTCGAACAACAAGACTTGGCTGGTAAGATTTTAACCCGTGTTGGGGTGGATCTGGAAAAATTGACGCGGCAATTGGAAGAATTTACGACTCGTCAGCCTAGACTGAATCAAATTGACGATCTGTATTTGGGGCGAGGTTTGGATTTATTGCTCGATCGAGCTGAAGCAGCGCGGGCTAGTTGGGATGATGGGTTTATCGCTGTGGATCATCTGATTTTAGCTCTCCAAGAGGACGATCGGATCGGCAGACGATTATTTAAGGGATTTAATTTCGATCGATCCCAGTTGGAGACAGCAATTAAGCAGCAGCGGGGGAGTACACAGAAGGTGACTACTCAAGCTGCGGAAGTTAGCACTAATGATGTGTTGGCTAAGTATGGGAAGGATCTGACAGAAGCGGCAAAAGCTGGGAAGATGGATCCGGTAATTGGGCGAGATGAAGAAATTCGCCGCGTCGTGCAAGTGCTCTCCAGACGACAAAAAAATAACCCCGTCTTGATTGGTGAGCCTGGAGTAGGTAAGACTGCCATCGCCGAAGGATTGGCACAGCGGATTGTCAATGGAGATGTACCCGAATCCCTCAAAGATCGGACGCTAATTTCCCTCGATCTTGGTAGTCTAATTGCTGGGGCAAAACTGAGAGGAGAATTTGAAGAACGGTTGCGATCGGTACTCAAAGAAGTTACCCAATCTGCCGGACAAATTGTCCTATTTATCGACGAACTGCATACCGTTGTTGGTGCAGGTGGAAATCAGGGCGCAATGGATGCCGGAAATCTGCTCAAACCAATGTTAGCGCGGGGAGAATTGCGGTGTATCGGTGCAACCACCATCGATGAATATCGCAAATATATCGAAAAAGATCCCGCCCTCGAACGAAGATTCCAACCCGTACAAGTCAACGAACCCAGTGTCGAAGATACAGTCTCTATTTTACGCGGACTCAAAGAAAGATACGAAGTTCATCATGGCGTAAAAATCAGCGATACCGCACTAGTAGCCGCCGCCACTCTCTCCAATCGATATATTGCCGATCGGTTTTTGCCAGACAAAGCGATCGATCTCGTCGATGAAGCAGCGGCAAAACTAAAAATGGAAATCACCTCCAAGCCAGCCGAACTGGAAGCAATCGATCGACGAATGATGCAACTAGAAATGGAAAAGCTTTCCCTTCAAGGTGAAAATCTGCGCGGAGAAAGTCATCGTTCCACTCAAGAAAGACTCGACAAAATCGATACCGAAATTGACACCCTCAAAATCAAACAAGGCGAACTTACCCACCAATGGCAAGGTGAAAAACAACTGCTCGACGGAATCAAAAGCCTCAAAGAAGAAGAAGGGAGAATCTGCGTCCAAATCGAACAAGCCGAACGCGCCTACGATCTAAATACCGCCGCCCAACTCAAATATGGAAACCTCGAAAAACTCCAACAAGAACGAGAAACCAAAGAAGCACAACTCGCCGAAGTCCAAGTTCAAGGTTCCACCCTCCTCCGCGAGCAAGTATCTGACAGCGACATCGCCGAGATCGTCGCCAAATGGACAGGCATCCCAGTCAACCGTCTCCTCGCCTCAGAGCGTCAAAAACTGCTCCAACTAGAGGGATACCTACATCAGCGCGTAATTGGTCAGCAAGAGGCGGTTGGAGCTGTCTCAGCAGCAATTCGTCGCGCCCGTGCGGGGATGAAAGATCCTCATCGACCGATCGGATCGTTCCTATTCATGGGGCCAACAGGGGTAGGGAAAACCGAACTCGCTCGCGCATTAGCCGAATTTCTATTTGATAGCGATGAAGCCATGGTGCGGTTGGATATGTCCGAATATATGGAAAAACACGCTGTATCCCGTCTTATTGGTGCCCCACCTGGATATGTAGGCCATGAAGACGGGGGACAATTGACAGAAGCCGTGCGCCGACACCCCTATTGTGTGGTGTTATTTGATGAGGTAGAAAAAGCCCATCCCGATGTATTTAATATTCTCTTGCAAGTGCTAGACGACGGGCGCATTACCGATTCTAAAGGTAAAACCGTGGATTTTTGCAATACCGTGATCGTGATGACGAGCAATATTGGGAGCGAACAAATCATGACAACTCTCCTCAATCCCAACCACAATCCCAACCAAATCGAAGATCTCCGTCAACAGGTGACAACCGCCCTCAACACTCATTTTCGACCTGAATTTATCAATCGGGTAGACGAATTGACAATTTTTGAACCACTCAAAAAAACCGAACTCCGCCAAATCGTCACCATCCAAATTCGCCACATCGAAAAGATGTTATCCGAGCAAAAAATCAAGATCCAATTATCCCCCGCCGCCCAAGATTACCTCACCGATGTCGGTTACGATCCGATCTATGGTGCCCGCCCATTAAAACGTGCGATCCAAAGAGAACTCCAAAATCCGATCGCCACAAAAATCCTCGAAAATACTTTCGGCGAAGGTGATACCATCTATGTAGATTGCGTCATGTACGCAGCTCCTCCAGAAGAAAATCGCCGTTTAACCTTTAGCACACAACCACCCACCATCGAAAAAATCACCCCCAAAATCGATCTCCAGATTTCCTCGCAAATACTCACTGCTGATAAATAATTGACACTTCGGCTACGCTCAGTGCAAGTAATTGATAATTACCTCTCACCAGAGTGCAGAGGATCCATCGACAATCTTGTTCTATTTCCCGATAAATAGGGCGACTTTATACCTGTTTTTATCGGCAAATGTATGGATAAGTTAGGATTAGGCTGCTAAGTTAAAATCCCGATCGACTGACAAAACCCTTACCTCAAAGGGTAACTTTGTTGGTAATATATGATACATGTTAAGATTGATAACGATAGCAATTTTTTGCGCCGATCCCCCCAATCACCCCTCTACCCAAAATGTCTCGTTTTCAAAAGCTCATCAACTATCTCAAACCTTATAAAGGGCAAACAGCTCAAGGAATAGCGGCTCTATTCATTGTCAATGCCTTGAGTGTGTACATTCCGCTCTTGATTCGGGATGGTATCGATCGACTCAAGACGGGATTCACCACTGATTATCTCACGAACTTAGCAGTCGCGATCGTCGGACTAGCGTCGATTGTTTGGATCGTGCGGATGATCTCTAGAGTGCTGATCTTTGGAGTTGGTAGGCAGGTGCAGGCGACGATGAAGCAAAATATCTTCGAGCATATTTTGGAATTGGAGCCTGGTTATTTTGCGACGATGACGGTAGGAGATTTGGTAAATAGATTTACTAGTGATGTCGAGAATATCATGCGGTTGGTGGGGTTTGCCGTATTGAGCACGGCAAATATTATCTTTGCTTACGCCCTGACTTTGCCCGCGATGCTGTATATTGATGTCAAGCTGACAATTTATGCTCTGGCTGTCTATCCACTGATGTTAATTGCTGTCCAATTATTTAGTGGACAACTGCGAACTCAACAAACAACGGTACAGGAATCCCTCTCAGATTTGAGCGAGTCAATTCAAGAGAGTATGAGCGGAATTGCGCTGATCAAAATCTATGCTCAGGAAGAGAATGAGCGGCGAGCATTTCGCAAAAAAAATCAAGAGTTATTTACCGCCAATCTGAAATTAGCAGAATTGCGAAATACAATTTTTCCGATTATTCAAGGGTTAGCATCCATTAGTCTACTCATTTTACTATGGCAAGGTGGACTAGCGATCGCCAACAAAGATATTACTGTTGGTGGCTTTTTATCCCTGACTTTTTATGCCCAAAGTCTAATTTTCCCCACAGCTTTACTCGGCTTTACGATCACTGCCTTCCAACGTGGAGAAGTAAGTATAGATCGAGTCGAAGCCATCCTACTCAATCAGCCCAAAATCACCGACTCAGACACCGCAATCCATCCAGTCGATCGATTGCACGGTCGCATCGTCGCGCGGGATTTGAGCTATACTCATCCAGGTGCAGACACTCCCGCCCTCAATCATCTCAATTTTACGATCGAACAGGGCGAAACGATCGCTATTGTTGGGCCGATCGGCTCTGGCAAATCCACCCTAGCTAATGCGTTTCCCCGACTGTTAGAAGTCCCTTCCCAGAGCCTTTATATTGACAACTACGATATCACTGAGCTGAGTTTGAATGATTTACGTGGTTCGATCGCTTATGTGCCTCAGGAGAGCTTTTTATTCAGTACTTCGATCGAGAATAACATCCGGTATGGCGAACCCCAAGCGGATAAAAGTCAAGTAGAAACCGCCGCCAAGTTGGGTCAAATCCACACCGAAGTGCTCAATTTTCCCGAACAATATGATACGATCGTCGGGGAACGCGGGATTACACTTTCGGGGGGACAACGCCAAAGAACCGCTCTAGCCAGGGCTTTACTCATCGATGCACCGATTTTGATTCTCGATGATTCTCTCTCTAGCGTAGACAATCAGACAGCTACCGCCATCCTCCAAAATCTCTCGGAAACTGGAGAGAAACGAACAGTAATTTTTATCACTCATCAATTATCGGCGGCGGCGACTGCCGATCGAATCTTTGTGATGGAGCATGGCGAAATCGTTCAAAATGGAACTCATCAACAATTAATCGCTGAAGAGGGTTTATATCAATTCTTGTGCAGTCAAAATCAATTGGAGGAATTGCTGCATTAATTAATAATTAATAATTAATAATTGGGGGTTTAGGATAAATTCTTTTTTGTTACCTCCTACTCCCCTTGGCAAGGGGTAAACAACCTCTTAAAATCGAGCTATATCAGCGGGATTTTGACAAATTACGGGTAGCCACGAAGCACAGGGGTATCGATCTTCCAATCCTTGCAATTGCTCTCGTGCAGAGCGCACTGCTCGATAGACAGGTAAGCCGTTAGAAATGGCGATGACAAAGTTTTTTAAAAACTGTTGAGCGACAAGATCGGGTACGGGTTCGCGCATGACGATCGCTTCTGGAAGTTGAATTGACATTAATTCTGTGCCTAAACCCAAACTATCACAGGCGTTAATAATTACCAACTTTAGCCCACTTTCAATCGAGTTTTTTAGGGCATATTTAAGTTCGGAAATAGTCAATCGATCGGTAGAATTTATTTTCAGATATCCGGTTGTCAAACTAGGATCGCTAGCACTATGCCCTGCAAAAAATAGGATATCCCAAGCTTGCTCCCAGAGTTTATCATTGAGAATTTGGCGAGTAGGTTCGATCGAGAATTCTATTTTTGCATTGGGTAATTGACTCAGAGCCTGCCGATCGATTTCTAGATTTATACCTTGACTATTGCCCAGCACGGCCAAAATTTTGAGATCTTTATCTAGGGATTGGCGATCGTTCGTCGATCGATATGTATGACTGGCAATGGCGATTTCAGCATGGGTAAATCGCTCAAAAAAATTCCATAATTGAAATGGTAGCTGACGAATGTGGAGATCGTCGGTTTGTAAAATAATTTGAATCGATTGCGAAGGGTTTAACTCTTGAAGCATTAATTTAATAATTGGTTGGAATCTTTCCCCATCTAACCATTGATTCAATTTAAGTTTTAAGTATTCGGCTGCGACTTGACAGGATTGCAAAATTGAGACATCGGCGGTTAAATTGGTGATTTGACGATCGGCAATATCGATTCTCACAGAGGATAGATCCAAGAGATATGCTCTATAGGCAATTTGCCAATCATGATAGGCAGAAATAACTTGACTTTCATCAGCTAACATCCCCACTGCTGATGCACGAGGCGGCGCACCTCGATCGCTAATTTCGACGACAATGGTTAGATTTCGATCGATATCACTCGTGCCTAGTTTGAGTACAACTAATTGCTCTAAGTTAGCTCTAATCGCTGCCGGAGTTATGAGAGATGTTAAAATATTTTGGAACCGATCTTGTTGTTCCCTATACAAAGTTAATTCGCGATCTCTTCCGGCTAATTCTACTCGATGACGATCTTCTGCTGCTTGCAATAGTAAATTATAAGTTCGATCGAATTCTTGATAAAATTGAGCTTTATCTACTTCGATCGGTACATCTATTTTGACGACGATTGTTCCTTCACCTTTATGTTCGATACTCCGAATAGCGATGGGTGCGCCTTGATTTTCGATTTGAATTTGTTGCCAAGCATTACTAAATAGTCCCCAATCAATCCCATGCCGAAAAATAAGATCGATGGTATTATATACCTCTCGAAATAATCGCGTAAAGTCACCAAATTCAAAACTACCACTCGCCGGAATTCGGTCTTCTCCTGGAGATTTGAGATAGATATATTCACAAACAATAGATTCTAAATTACTACTAAGATCGATCGACCAATCTGCAATACAAGCACCTGTCAAAGTCGCTCCTTTCAGATTCGCACCTATTGCCAATACTCTAGTTAAATTACTATTATTTAATCGAGCATTGCTAAGATTGGCATCAGTTAAATTAGATCCTGTTAAGTCAGCATTATCTAAATTCGCTCCGACTAAATACGCACCATGTAAATCGCAGCTTCGATAACTTTTGGACTCACCATCATGGCTAACTAATAAGTTTCGGACTAATGGATGATATAAAATAGTTAGATCGAGCTTACTATAATTGAGCTGCTGCACACTATAGAAATTAGTCCGCGTCAGATTTGCCGCGCTCAAATTTGTATTTATTACCAGACTATATCCTAAATTAGCATCCATCAAATTAGCTCGATCGAAACAAGTTCCATAATAAGTAGATATATACGTTGAAATATTTCGGATAAAATTATAATCTCGTTGTTCTAATCTAGCTCGATTCCCGATCGTAAAACCGATATAAATAATTGGTGTCGCTAATATCATCGCTCCAATCCAAATCGATGGTGATGAATTAGCTTTGACAATAGAAGTCAGGGCGATACTAATCCCAATACCGATCGCGATTAATACTTGACGATTATTTTTTAAAATACCGATAAAGATTGCCAAACAAATTGTCGTGAAAATTGTTTGGAAAATTGCCATTGTTGCCGAGCCTTCGATCGCAATCATCATTTGCCCTACCAATTCCCAAGATCGATCGCTCTCCAGGCAAGCATAAATGATAATCCCAGCAACAACTGTACCCAAGAAAATAAAACTACTACCCACAAATAGGATTGCAACAATCGGATTTTTCCATAGGAGAATCGAACCATAAATTACACCACAGCAGATGGACATCAATCCTGAAACTGTATGCCAAGATAGAAAAAAATTAATCTCATCATATGGTGAAAATACCTTAGTTTGATTAATCAACAACCCGATCGTCGAAGAACCGATAAATCCAGTTAAGACTCCTAGTAAAACCGTAAGTATGAGCGCAATAGTTTTTAAAAATAGAGATCGATTTGGAGCTATGCCACCGCGAATAGACTGTAAATTCGCGCCGATTAAACTACTTCGTCGAAAAATTGTGCCGCGCAAATCTGCATGACAAAAATTCGCCCCATCTAAAATCGCCTCACTAAAATCCGCGCCACAGAGATTAGCCCCACCAAAATCTGCGCCACTCAGATTAGCCGAGCGAAAAGAGCGTCGTTGTAAGTTTTGAGATCGATAGTCTGAATTCATAACAAACTAGAGATGTGCTAATTTTTCCACATCTCTAGTTTGTCACGATCGGAGCCAATTAACCCAGAAAGATTGACATTACTCCACGATGGATTAAATTCGATCTACCCGAATATGCAGTGTTGAAGCTTCGCCATCATTACCGCGATAGAATATCCGTCTTTCGTTATTCACAAAGGCTGCTAAACTCATCCGAGGATCGGTGTTAGCACCCATTCTAAAAATGGGATCGTCAGCATTACCATCCGCATCATTGAGCCAAGCATCAACAATAATATTAGGATTTTGTGTCACGTAATCACCCAGATCGAGAGTTTCTCCAGCTACCCGCTTGAGAGAACTACGGCGAGGGATGATGCTAATTACCCGCCCATCAATCCGTGCTTCTCCATACAATTCAAGAGTATTGTCGCTAAAACCATCATTAGAGTTTTGGATTGAAAACCACATTTTGACGCGATATTTAACAGCTTGTGGTGTGGTAGATGCTGGATTTGGTGCTGGATTTACTGGTGGATTTGATGACGGATTACTGACAAATTGCCACTTAACATTCGGTTGGTCGATACAATCCCATTGAGTAATTTGTTCATTATCATATTGAGTATTACCATTCACATGAAGGCATTTACCTGTCTGTGAATTGATAATATGTGAATAACCATCTCCAAGTGGTCTAGATACCCACTTTACATTAGGTTGGTCAACACAATCCCATTGACTAATTACGGCACCATTCTCCGAGGAACCACCATTAACTTGGGCACATTTACCTGTGCTAGCTGACTTGATTTTGTATTCTCCACTGTTACCAACTCGTTGGATTTGCCACTGAACATTTGATTGAGGAATGCAGCTCCATTGTGTTAATGCGAGTCCGTTATCATATCCAGGCCCTGGTACGTGCAAACATTTTCCACTATGTTGGGCTTGAATATAAATCGGCGATCTTTGTTGAGCTAAAGTCGGCGATTGGATGCCGATCGTACCTAGCGCAATAGCAGCGATCGAGTTAATAACTAGCTTGATTTTCATCATGGATTTAATTTGATATATTAGGGCATGTCGATCTAATGGCAATTGCCAACCAAGATTATTTAGGGCCTTGATAAGATTTGTCTACATTTATATCAAATTGACTAGGGAATGGTTGAGTAATATTTTCACGACCGAAAATAATATAATCACCAGATCGACCACCGCGAACATCAAGATCGAAACTAGGATTGGAACCCATTACCATATAGTTGGCATGTCGAAAACTCAAACTATAGGTACAGCCATTAGTAATATGAGTACCGCTAGCTTGAGTAGATGCTAGTACCTTTCGATTACTACCTATTAAAGTCACGGTGATTTGATTACAGTCAGTTTGGAAAATAGGATATGATAAACCCACTCTGGGAGGAACTATATTTCCCGAAATCTTGGTCATTTCAGTATGAATCGGTGTCCGCTTCATTTTCTGATTCAACGGTTGGGAATTGACGGAATTAGCCCATAGACAAAATCCAGTGATACTCAAAGTAATCATCGAGCCTAATAAATTGCGCCCACAGGAAGAATTGTTCATTGATTTAAGCTGGCTGAGATTGTGCTATACTGTTAATAACGCACCAGCTAAATAAAATATTCCATCCCACTCAAAAAGATTTTCCTCGTTCGACAATCTGGCTGGGATAATTCAGATGATGAAGTCTGAAATCGATTCAATTCCATCCAGCTCTAAGCAGACGCTAAATATCTCTGTCTGTGTACCGCTTAATTTTAGCTGAATGCAGCGATCGATAGATCGAGCGACAACTTCTGTCAAATCATCACCGATCTCATCTCGTACGATAAGTTTTAAATTAGCTGGTAAGTAGGTATTGTCACGATCGGGATATACTTGTAAGAGAATGCCAAATCTTGCGCGACTCTGGTTATTTGTCCGACGATCGAATCTGGGAACGATATTTACCACGAAATTCAGATTTGTACCTAGATCGATCGATTTCGATCTTCTAATACCTGCATGAGGATGTTCTAGATCGATCTGACGCAGACTATCTACAGCCACCCACAGAGTCTCTTCATCTTGAGTGGTAACGATCGATTGAATCAAAGTCTCAATCGCCTGATGATGAGATGTAGCAATATAAGCCAACTTTTTAATCAATTGGCGGCGGCGAACTTCATCATCGATCGACTTTATTTGCTCGATCGTCAGGGTAAGATCGTCATCAGCGTCATCACTTCGAGTAGCAATCGGGGTTCGTCGATCGACATGGTTTCGCTCTTGCCATTCTGGTTCGATTATTTGTTGAAACCATGTCGATAGAGATGTGCGAATTCGCGCTAAATCGATAAACTCTCGCTCGACGGCGATCGTTTGCTCCATCAAATCTGCTATATTCACAATTGCCGAGGGATTGAGACTATAGAACCAGATGTGTTCGCGTTGATGAAATTCTAGATTGGATTGTGAGGCGATTTCTAGTTCTAAAGATCTAACCTGCCGCACTAAAGATATTTGTCCAGATTTCGGATCTTGTCGATCGCCGATCGATAATAATAGATCGTAAATTTGACGAGACAATCGCTTTCCGACACGGCGAAATAAAAGATTTGTCGATAAATTATGGACATTCCAAGTTTCCGCAAGTAGATCTCGATCCAATCCAGAAATAGCAGGAGGAATTAATATATCTACATCACTGAGATATTGAGTTTCCGCAGAAAGTAACATCGCCGAAAGAATTGTGGGATATTTCGGTTGAGCTTCTCTGATGATAATTACATATCGATTTTCGCTTAGAAATCCTGAATCCCACGCTAAATTCAGCTCCCAAATTTCTCCAGGATGAGGCGGAGGCAAAAAATGATGTGATGAATTATCTGCGAACATATCGTCAGAATTGCAGATTTTGGTGATTACTAGTATTAACGTAGTCGGAATCAAAAATATGCGATTGATGGAGAACTAGATCCATGATGAGCCAGATCTCTATTTCGGGCAACTCTAAAATCTATTGACTCACATCTTGCACCAATGCAAAGATACTATTACTGCAACAATCCAGGGCGGGCACAAGACCGCGCTATACGCTAATCACTAATATTTTAGTACTGGTGCAAGATGTGAGTCTATTAAGATGACATCATGT
>JANMEL010000028.1:0-21388 GCA_031376885.1 Chamaesiphon sp. OTE_70b_metabat_96
GGTCTGGAGGTCGGAACCCCCAGATCCAGGTTCTCTTAGCACTAAAATCTTAACGGATCTGGCGAAAGAGACATTCGATTAATACAAAAAGGCACCCTAACCAACCAATGAGTGGAAAACGTCCGCCACAAGCAAACCTCGCTGCGATTCAAGCTGGAATGGAGATCTTGCGAAACCATCCAATTTTTTCGTTTATCAATTTTGCGAGCACTGCAAACAGTCAAGACTTTCCCCAGGGAGGTTTTGCGCGAATTTTGGCGAAAAAGGGGAACGAGCGAGACAAGATCCCACATATATCGATCGAACTAAATCCCTGGCAACGTGCTAAACCTGAAGAGTGGGCTTATATGCTAGGTCAATGTCATCTGCATATTGCCCTCAATCACATCGATCCTGTGCGAAGTGATGAAGCTTGGCGATTGGCTTGCGAACTGATTGTAGTCGATTGGCTGGCACAAATATCGATCGGTCAACCAATTCAGCCCATAGATATCATCCTCCCCGCTCAAACCACCGAGGATATCGCCGAATTATTAGCCCGCGATTTGGTCAAGGCTCGATCGAACTATAGCCATCTTAGCCCAGCGGGGGTCGATCGATATACTTGGAGCGTCAATCCAGAAGTCAAACCCTTCACCCTAGCAATTCGCAAACACTATAGCGATGCTTTCGCCAATGGGATTCGGAATGCAGTAGTTAAAGCCGTAGAAACTGCTGGAACCTCAGCGCGAGCAGACAAAAACCGCAACCTCAATTCCCTCGCTGAGAGAGCCAGACGATGGTTTGTGGCGAACTATCCGCTACTTGCAGCTTTGGCGGCGACGTTTGAGATTGTTGAGGATGCTGATTTGTGTCAGCAACTGGATATTTCATTAGCGGCGGTGAATAGTGAGATTCAGCGGATTTATATCAATCCCAAATTTCCCTGGAGCTATCCCCAGCTTCAGTTTGTGATGGCGCATGAATTGCTCCATGTCGGTTTGCGCCATGAGGAGCGGCGACAGGGAAGAGATCCTTTTTTGTGGAATATTGCTTGTGACTATGTGATTAATGCTTGGTTGGTGGAGATGGGAATTGGGGAGATACCCACACCATCATTGATGCTGGATTTGGGATTGGGATTCGAGCATGAATCGGCAGAAGCATTGTACGATCGAATTGTCAAAGATTTACGCCTGATGCGGCGGCTCAAAAAGGAACGTACTCTGCGCGGTGTGGGGAAAAGTGACATGCTCGGAGACAAGCCTCCTTCCTGGTGGACGGGTGTTGGTTGCGATTTGGATACTTTCTATCGTCGCGCTCTATCAGATGGCTTGGAGCTGCATCTAGGCTCGACTCAGCGCGGTTATCTACCTGGGGATCTAGTAGAAGAAATTAAGTCGATATTGCAACCACCGATTCCCTGGGATGTAAAATTGGGACAATGGCTAGATAACTACTTTCCGCCAATTGTCGCTCGGCGCAGTTTTGCCCGCGCCAGTCGTCGTCAGTCTTCTACCCCCGATATTCCTCGCCCAGTTTATATCAAACCGCCAGAGCTAATCGCGGCGCGGACTTTTGGGGTGGTGTTAGATACATCTGGCTCGATGGATAGTCGAACTTTGGCAAGGGGATTGGGAGCGATCGCCAGTTATGCCCTGAGTCGAGAAGTAACCCAGGTTAGGGTGGTACAATGCGATGCGGGGGTGTACGATATGGGCTATGTGGAACCAGAACGACTATTGGAAAGTGTGGAAGTCAAAGGTAGAGGTGGAACTGTCTTGACTCCTGGCATTGACAGATTAGAATCAGCCAAAGATTTTCCCAAAGACGCGCCGATTTTAATTATTACCGACGGCTATTGTGACTATCTCACAGTGCGCCGCCCTCATGCTTATCTATTACCAGAAGGTGGACGTTTACCATTCGATACCCGCGCGCCAATCTTTCATTTCGGAGGGGATTAATGTGATTCCATTTTGGATACTATCGCTTCGCCAACGGCTTACTTCGACTTCGCTCAGTACAAGCCCCAATGCCAAAGGCAAGGCTATGGTTCATTCCAAAATTATCGAGGTGAAATTCCACTATCTGCTAGAGAGAAGAGTGTAATAGGGAGATTAAATCTATCGCTCAATTTCTGAGCATGATTTCGATCGTTGTTGGAGAATCGGTGGTGGGAGAACTTCGATTAAAAGATTTGCGTAGGTTTCGCGGTTAAAAGTAAGGGTCATTTTTCCAGTATAGCAACCGCCAGGGCGGTTAGGACAGATGTAGACGCTCAAACCATTAGTAGGTCAGCTTTCCCAAACTGACCTCTGACCCCTGCTATATTAGTCCGCGTAGGCGGACTTTGGTTGTATAGCTGCGGTTTTAACCGCCAGTTAACTTGTTATTTCTTCCCAAATTTACGTTGGAGATCGGCTAGAGTGGGTGAATGATTTGGCTGAGTTTCTGGAGCTGATTGTTGGGGTTTGATAGTTGTTGATGTGCGCGGTGCTGGTTTTGGTGATGGAGAGCGATTCGCGCCAATAGTGGGTGGAACTTTAGGGGTATTCGCTCCATCCGAACTTACATTAGCTTTCATGGATAGACTGACGCGCTTTAATTGAGCATTGACTTCTAATACTCGAACTTTGACGACTTGTCCGACTTTGACGATTTGATTGGGGTCGCTGACGAAGGTGTCGGATAGTTGGGAGATATGCACCAATCCATCTTGGTGGACACCGATGTCTACAAAGGCTCCAAAGTTGGCTACGTTGGTCACTGTGCCTTCCAATTCCATGCCGACGGCTAAATCCTTGATTTCTTGGATATCGGCCTTGAAGGTGGCGTATTTGAACTCTGCGCGGGGGTCGCGTCCGGGTTTTTCGAGTTCGGCGATGATGTCGCGGAGGGTGGGTTCGCCGATGGAGTCGGTGATATATTTTTTGAGATCGGTATGTTTGAGCTGTGCGCCGAGTTTGGTGGGTTCGGTGAGGGGGATATTGACATCTTTGGAGATGGCGGCGAGGATGCTGTAGCGTTCGGGATGGACTGCGGTATTGTCGAGGGGGTTTTCGCCGTCGCGGATGCGGAGGAAGCCTGCTGCTTGTTCGTAGGCTTTTGGCCCTAATTTGGCTACTTTGAGCAGTTGTTTGCGGTTTTTAAAAGCTCCGTGCTCGTTCCGATAGGCGATGATGTTGTTAGCAACTGCGGGGGTTAAACCGGAGACAAATGTTAGGAGTTCTTTGGATGCGGTGTTGAGATCTACGCCTACATAGTTAACGCAACTTTCGACGGTATCATCGAGTTTTTTTCTCAGGAGTTTTTGGTCTACGTCGTGTTGATATTGTCCGACTCCGATCGATTTGGGGTCAATTTTTACGAGTTCGGCGAGGGGATCTTGTAAGCGTCGGCCGATACTAATTGCCCCGCGTACGGTAATATCTAGATCGGGAAATTCTGAAATAGCGACATCACTGGCTGAATAGATTGATGCACCAGATTCATTGACCATTACTTTGATTGGCTTTGGTTCGATGTCGGCGATGGTTTCGATTACAAATTGGTCTGTTTCTCGTCCGGCGGTACCATTACCGATCGCGATTAATTCGATATTATACTTTTTGATAAACTGTTTGATTGTGGCGGCTGCTTGTTGACGTTGGTTGGCTGCTTGATGGGGAAATACTGCTTCATATGCCAAGTATTTGCCTGTCTCTGACAATACCGCAACTTTACAGCCAGAGCGGAATCCAGGATCGATCGCCAGGGTCGGTTTCATCCCCGCAGGTGCAGATAATAGTAATTCGCGGAGATTGATTTCAAAGTTGGAAATCGAACCAATATCGGCTTGCAATTTCGATTCGGCGCGTACCTCATTCACTAAGGATGTTTTCATCAACCGATTGAAAGTATCTTTGAGCATTCCTTGATAAAATTCGCGGACAGCAGGAACTTTGGTCTTAATTTCCTGTGCGGCTAAATAGTCATAAATATCATCATCACTAAAACCTAGTTCTAAACTGACGACTTTTTCCGATTCACCGCGAAATAGAGCCAAGAGATTGTGTGGGGCAACTTTACTCACACTTATGCTATATTTGCGATACATTTCATATTTAGTCGAGCCTTCCGGGACATCCTCTTTGATCTTCGAGCTAAACTGGCCTTCTGATTGAATGTATTCGCGGACATATGCGCGTAAATTGGCTTTGTCGGCTGTTGATTCGGCGATAATATCGGAAGCTCCAGCTAGAGCATCGGCGACTGTCTTCACGCCTTGTTCTTCGTTGATATATTTGGCTGCTTCTAATTCTAGATCGATCGATATACCAGTAGGCATATTTGCAGCTCGAATCGATTCCGCCAAAGGTTCTAAACCCTTTTCTTTTGCGATCGTTGCTCTAGTTCTTCGTTTGGGTTTGTAGGGTAGATATAAGTCTTCTAACTCGGTTTTGAGGAGACACTTCTCGATTTTAGCTTGCAGTTCTGGAGTCAGTTTATCTTGAGATGCGATCGAACTACTTATCGTCTCTTTCCTTGCAGCTAATTCTGTCAGATAAGCAAATCTTTCTTCTAGTTCCCTCAACACAATCTCATTCATTTCATCCGTACGCTCTTTCCGATATCGCGCAATAAATGGAATCGTTGCTCCCTCACCAAATAAGTCTAGAACGTTTTGAACTATGTTGGGATTTAAGTCTAATTCGGTAGCAATTTGAGCGCGGATATCTAGCATGGAGGGGAGAGGGGGGGGAGGGCGAGAGGGCGAGAGAGGGATTAAATCATCTCTTGCACCTAATATATGTGGGACGATGGTTTATACAATTAACCTGTAGGGGTGCCCCTTGTGGGTACCCTTCACTTGTGGGTACTTACTTCTAGCCACCTTTGAGGTAGGATGTATGTTAGATAAAGATTCGATCGATCTCCACATTAAATCCTGGTAATAGTGGTGAAGTTAAGAGATCGCCAGCGAGAAGAGTTGCGACTAATTGGAGTTGTGCATCGGTGCGACGATAGATTTCGAGAGTTTGAAATTGCCAATTCACAATCCAATATTCTTGCACTCCATAACGAGAATATAATTTCCGTTTCACGCTTTTATCGCGCTGCTCATTTTGTTCGCCCGATGAGAGAATTTCTACCATCAGCTCTGGCGCAATGATAAAATGCCCAGCTTCATCGATACCTTTATCTAGCCTAGCTTGACTTACCCAAACCACATCAGGAATTACTGCATCAGTGGGGGTAAAGATGACTCCAGGAGTTTGGAAGGCTTTACCGAGTCGAGTCTGTCTCGACCAAGATTCTAGTTCAAAATGAATATTACCGCCAGCACCTTGATGACGGATATGGGGAGCGCGAGTCACGAATAGTTCTCCTGCGATGATTTCATTGCGATTCCAGCCGCCATCATCGGGCATAGCTTGGAGATCTGCGGTTGTCCAATAGATAGAGTTGGCGAGCATAGGTTTCACGGTGAAGCTTGTCTTCTAGTATACAAGGCTACGCGGGGTTAACATACAGATCTAAAAACGCTGCTCATTTTGTTCGCCCGATGAAAGAATTTCTACCATCAGCTCTGGTGCAATGACAAAATACCCAGCTTCATCGATACCTTTATCTAGTCTAGCTTGACTGACCCACACCACATCAGGAATCACTGCATCTGTAGAAGTAAAGACGACTCCAGGCACTTCAAAACTTCTGCCTAATCCAGTTTCCTCCGACCAATTTTCGAGCCGCACATGGATTCGGCTTGCAGCACTTTGATGACGGATATGGGGAGCGCGAGTCACGAATAGTTCTCCTTCGATAATTTCATGGCGATTCCAGCCGCCATCATCGGGCATAGCTTGGAGATCTGCGATTGTCCAATAGATAGAGTTGGCGACCATAGGTTTCACTGACGAAGCTCGTCTTCTATTATATCGTAGAGTAAAATTGATATTACTTGAGAATTCTGCATATATCCCCCTACCATTGCAAAGAGCCTGCGGTGTCACCTTGCGATCGCTTCAATTGGGCATCCCGCTCGAACCATTTAATAATTTGTGGAGTAGTAAGATCCTCAACCTTCACTTGCTCCTCTTCAGCTATTTGTTGCAAGAGTCTGAGTGAGGAAATAGTAATTCGAGCCAAAAATTTCTCATGGGTAGATAGTAGTGCAGCTTCTACATCGATCGCTTCCGATTGAGATAAATACTTTTCGTTATTCATAATGATTTAAACTGTTGTGGGATTAACTTTTGTCTTTCAGCTAGTTTTGAATAACTGAAACATAGTTGACGTAACCTCTCAGAATGAGATTCATAATTTTTGCCATATAAATTAGTGATTAATTAATTACTACTCGTCGAAATCAGATAGCCGCATTGATGCTCGCCATCGACAAGCCAGTGAGTGCGCTCAATTTGACAGCCTTCTAATGCCGTCGCGAACATTTCCAATTCATGCCCACACACAGCCGGAAAGGAGGCAGCAACCTGGGAAATAGCGCAGTTATACTCAGTCAGGACAACTTTATCATTTTGTCCATCCAAGGGGTGATACTCCGCCATATAACCCTCTTGGCGGCGCAATTCGACGAGTTTTGCGACTCGATCGAGCAATGCGCCCTTGCCCAACTGCGCTCGATAGTCCATACTCTTCTTGTACCAATGTTGCTGAAGCATCTTCCCTGCTTGCTCGTAACCAAGATTCTCCACCAGGGTATCGAGCAGGGATAGTACGAATCGATCGTACTGATTGGGGAACTTGTCGCGCCCTTTTGGGCTAAGGTGATAGATATGCTGAGGTCTACCAGTTCCCGCCGCTACTGACTGATAGACAATCAAACCCTCCATCTGCAAATCTTTGAGATGGCGACGAATCCCTTGAGGGCTGATGTTGAGTATTGTAGCCAAATCCTGCGCCGTAGCTTGACCTTGTTTGAGAAGATGTTCGAGGATATCTTGTTTAGTCGAAGTCTGCTGCGCTGTCATCATATAGGTGCTGGAGATGGGGCAAAGTCACTCGCCGACACAAAATCGAAACTTTTTGGTTAATTTATGGCTTTGACAACAAATATGTTGTTAAAGTACCCTAGAATATAGATAAACAATCAACCAGTTGTTTTAGTATAAGATATTTTGTCTGTCCCAGTCAGACACATTAACTATCCTTAATTTTAGAGAGACATAGGCGATCGATGAGTACCATAGTTCAAAACTTAGTCAATCAACCCTACAAGTACGGCTTTGTCACTGATATCCAGTCGGATAAGATTCCCCGTGGCTTGAGCGAGGATATCGTGCGGTTGATTTCATCCAAGAAGGATGAGCCACAGTTTTTGCTCGACTTCCGACTCCGCGCCTATCGTCAGTGGTTGAAGATGACCGAACCTACCTGGCCACATGTAGACTATCCAGCGATCGACTATCAGGATATTATCTACTATTCCGCACCAAAGCAAGCCGCCAAGAAATTGGATAGTTTGGATGAAGTAGATCCCGTATTACTCGAAACCTTTGAGAAATTGGGGATTTCCCTCAACGAGCAAAAGCGGTTGGCGAATGTGGCTGTAGATGCAGTATTTGATAGCGTGTCGATCGGCACCACATTTAAGGCAGAATTAGCTAAGGAAGGAGTAGTATTCTGCTCGATTTCCGAAGCCGTCAAAGAGTACCCCGAATTAATCGAAAAATACTTGGGTAGCGTGGTACCGATCGCCGATAATTATTTCGCAGCCTTAAACTCCGCCGTATTTAGTGACGGTTCCTTTGTCTACATCCCCAAAGGTACCAAATGTCCGATGGACTTATCCACATATTTCCGCATCAATAGCGGCGATAGCGGACAATTTGAACGTACCCTAATTATCGCCGACGAAGGTGCATCCGTCACCTATCTCGAAGGATGTACCGCACCCGCATTTGACACCAACCAACTTCACGCCGCCGTCGTCGAATTAGTCACCTTAGACAACGCCGAAATCAAATATTCCACCGTCCAAAATTGGTACGCTGGCGACGAAACAGGCAAAGGTGGGATCTACAACTTCGTCACCAAACGCGGCTTATGTAAAGGAGTCAATTCCAAGATATCTTGGACACAAGTAGAAACAGGTTCCGCCATCACTTGGAAATATCCTAGTTGCGTCTTAGTCGGCGACAATTCAGTCGGCGAATTCTACTCCGTCGCACTGACAAATAACCTACAACAAGCAGATACCGGAAGCAAAATGGTTCATGTGGGCAAAAATACCCGCAGTACAATCATTTCCAAAGGCATCTCCGCAGGTAAATCAAAAAATAGCTATCGTGGATTAGTTAAAATGAATCCCACCGCAAAAGGAGCGAGAAATTACTCCCAATGCGACTCGATGCTAATTGGCGACAGAGCGCAAGCAAACACCTTCCCCTACATCCAAGTCCAAAATCAAACCGCCAAAGTCGAACACGAAGCATCAACTTCTAAGATTGGTGAAGATCAGTTATTCTTCTTCTCTCAACGCGGGATTTCCCAAGAAGATGCCATCTCGATGATGATTAGTGGTTTCTGTAAGGATGTATTCAGTCAACTACCAATGGAATTTGCCCTTGAAGCTGACAGATTATTGAGTCTGAAATTGGAAGGTACTGTAGGTTAGTTTGCATAGGGCAGATATTTTCTGCCCTCACCGATTAATTAAATCGTCATGTCATTATCAATTAGATCTCTGTCTTCAGCAGTTACGTACTGTTGATGAGGGGACTGAACTAGAATTAGTGGAGGCAACTCTGGAGGGTAAAACTAAGTTAAACGCTACACCATATCCAATCTTATCTATTTATGCCGATGAACAGGAAAAACTGTATATGGCATTATTTATATGAGGAGTTTCTATTGCAGTTCCAGTTATTGAAGTTGAACGGGCAATTGAATGTGCAAAGCATTTTGTACATAGTGAGAGTTGGTTTGAAGCAGGTAATAAATCGGATGAGCCAGCTTTATGGAGTTGGTAATGCCCAGTAATCGCCAATTTTGATAGATATTTGAATTCGAGCGAAAGCTAAATGTGGGCAATGCCCACCTATTTATTAAGAGGTATTGATAGATGCTAGCAAATGAATTGAAAATCCAAGAGCTTCCTGAATTTTTAGAAGATGAGTTTGATAATGAAACTGATAGTGAAGAATTAGAATTAGAATTAGATCTTCAACCAATTATTGAGGATCGCGGCAAAGACAGAAAGCTATTTACCCATCCGTATGACTTTATTATTCGATCTCTAAAAGATCAGGTAGATGATGGGACTTTAGTACTTGCTGATGATTTTCAGCGACGTAGAGTTTGGGATGATACTAAAGCTAGTCGTTTGATAGAATCATTGTTAATAAATGTTCCGATTCCGGTGTGCTATTTTGCTGAATTAGAGGATGGTAGTTATAGTGTGATTGATGGCCAGCAAAGACTAACGGCGATTTATAGATATTTGACTGATGAATTCAAACTAAAATCTTTGAAAATCAGATCGGATCTCAATAAGACAAAGTTTAGTCAATTAGGTGTATCAGATCGGAGATCGATACAGTCAAGATCGATTAGATGTATTTTAATTCAAAAAGAATCACATCCAGAAATTAGATTTGATGTTTTCGATCGACTAAATTCAAACTCGGTAAAATTAAATCGTCAAGAACTCAGAAATAGTCTTTATAAAGGAGATCTCAATAAGCTAATCAAAGAGTTATCAGAAAGTGAAAAATTTAAAAAAATACGAAGATCTCAAACCGTTGATAAAAGAATGAACGATTGTGAGATGATTCTAAGATTTTTTGCTTTTCACTTTAACTATGTTAATTATCAGGGTAACTTAGCTAAATTCTTAGATAATTATTTGCAATCAGGTCAGAAAATGACCTCAGAAACTCTCCAGCATCATCGGGAAATATTTTTAAAGACGATCGATGACGTAGATTATGTATTTGGAGCAAATAGTTTTCGCAGGTATAATCCAATTGACAATACATGGAATAAATCTTTAAATAGAGCAATATATGATGTTGTTACAATCTATTTTGCCGAAATATCATCCGACCTAATTCAGCAGAAAAGTAATACGATATTAGATGAATTTAAAAAAATGTTTGATGATGAAGGATTTCAAGAAGATATTACTTCTTTTCCTGAAAAAATAATTCGGTTACAATCTCGACTCGATAGATGGTGGGCAAAGCTAGAAGAAGTAGGTATATCAGCAGAAAAAATTATCATAGGGCTGGCTCATGAAAATAGATAGTTATGAGCTTCACTAAATATCGTTCACCTGCATTGCGAAATTTTTGGATTAACTTGAGAGAAGTAGGCACTATAATATCTTTATCTTGTATAAATGAGGGTAAACCTAAGCAAAGGGAAATTAATGAATGTTTGTCAAGAGCATCAATGTTGTTACTCTGTAGTCATGTAGAGAGTTTTTTTGAAAGTTTAATTATTGATATTTTAAGTTTTCATGAGAACAACAAAACACCTGTTAATATGCTGCCGATACCATTAAAAGTTATTCAAACTCTTAACAAACCACTTTTGGATAGCTTGATTCCTGAAAAGAAGTGGGAAATATTGGAAAGTATCAGCCAAAATTTATTGACTGATGAAAGTCAACAATGTAGGCAAGGTATATTCAATGATAAACTTCATCTCGATGGATTTGCATCACCTGGGAGTAAAAATGTAGAAAGTCTTTTCAAAGGAATTGGTGTTTATGATATTTGGGATACTGTAGAGCAAAAAATAGGTACGACTAATTCAAAGAAAAATTTAGATGCCTTCGTTCGTAGACGCAATAACATCACTCATGGAGCTTCAAGAGATAAGCCGACTATTGAGGATATCACAACCTATGTTCGTGATATGTGCCTAATTGTTAAAGTATTTAATTCAATTGTGACAGAATATCTTGTCAATGATTTTAATGTTGATAATCCTTGGGAAAATATGAGTGTTTAAACCAAGAAAGGGTCAGAATAAACTATATGCTATTGATAATATTATGCCTCGGTTATAAAGAGTTTTAGCCACCCAATTCTGTAAACCACCTGGACTATTTAGGAAGTTTTTGATGGCTGATTTCCTCAATGAACATAATAAAAAATGAATCATTTTGCCATTAAGCAGCTAGATTATGCCACGATAACAGCTCATATTTAAGACTTAACTTTATATTTTACCAATGGTCTCAACACAGATAAAACTGCTTACATTAGAGCAATTCTTAGCTTTCCCCGAAACCAAACCTGCGAGTGAGTATATTGATGGGAAGATAGTTCAAAAGCCAATGCCTCACGGAAAACATAGTTTGTTGAGGATGAAAATACTGACTTTCATTAATTCAATTTTAATGCAGTCTAAGATAGCGATCGCATTCCCAGAATTAAGATGTACTTTTGGTGGGAGGTCGGTAGTTCCTGATGTAGTTGTACTAAAGAACGAACATATTCCCAAGGATGATGATGGGGAGATTTCTAATGTGGTCTCAAGGGCACCCGATTGGACGATCGAAATCTTATCTCCAGAGCAAAGTACGACTAAAGTAATTAAGAATATTCTTCACTGTTTAGATAATGGTACCGAAGTAGGCTGGTTAATCGATCCTGCTGAGAAGATGATATTAATTTATCAACCCGATCGACAAGTGCAAGTGGTGGATATACTAGAAGATGAATTAATTGTACCTGAATTTGCTCGATCTGTTAAACTAACTGCTGGTGAGGTATTTAACTGGTTGAAGCTGGGATAAGTATCGAACTTAAAAGTATTAATCTGACACTTCCGATCGAACGAATCGATCGAGGAATCTCGTTTAGTACCGAAGCCGAGATGGTAAAATAAGAACCTACTCGATTTTGACCGAAATTATTGAAATCCAATTTATAGAACAGATTATGATTAATCCTAATAGCCCAGTAATCCTATCCGTCAAAAACCTCACTGCCGAAGTAGATGGTACCCCGATCCTCAAAGGCTTGAATCTCGAAATAAAAGCCGGAGAAATTCACGCCATTATGGGGCCAAATGGTTCGGGTAAAAGTACCTTCTCTAAAGTCCTAGCCGGACATCCAGCCTATACAGTCACAGGCGGAGAAGTCTTATTTAAAGGTAAAAACCTGTTCGACTTAGCACCAGAAGAACGCGCCCGCGATGGCGTATTTCTCGCCTTCCAATACCCCTTAGAAATCCCTGGCGTAACAAATCTAGACTTCCTCAAAGTCGCCTACAACTCCCGCCAAAAACACCTCGGCTTAGAAGAAATAGACGTATTTGAATTTGACGAACTCATCCAAACCAAACTAGATATCGTCAAAATGAACCCCGCCTTCCTAGAGCGCAGCGTCAACGAAGGCTTCTCCGGTGGTGAGAAAAAACGTAACGAAATCCTCCAAATGGCACTCCTCGAACCCAGCCTAGCCATCCTCGACGAAACCGACTCCGGCTTAGACATCGACGCACTCAAAATAGTCGCAGGCGGAGTAAACCAACTCTCCACCAAAGACAACTCCATGCTCGTCATCACCCACTACCAACGCCTCCTAGACTACATCATCCCCGACTTCGTACACGTCATGTCAAACGGAAAAATCCTCACCAGCGGCGGAAAAGAACTCGCCCTCGAACTAGAAGCCAAAGGCTACGACTGGATTACAGACCCCCAACCCGTCTAATCCCCTTCGACAGGCTCAGGGCATCGCCTCTGTGAAACTCAGTGAAACCTCCGTGAACCTCTGTGTTTAATAAACACTCCAACTAAACCCTCCTCCTCCTCTTATGCCCTCAACCCTCACCCAACTCCTCACCACCCCACCCCCAAACCCCCAACTCCAAGAAATCCGCACCCAAGCAGCCGGATACCTCCAAGAAGAAACCATCCCCACCAACAAAAACGAAGAGTGGAGATTCACCAACCTATCCCCACTCCTCACCCAAACCTTCACCGCACCCAACCCCCAACTCCCACCAATAAATATCCACGGCTTAATCCTACCTGAAGCCACCGACACCCGCCTAGTATTCGTCAACGGTATCTACGCACCCCACCTCACCAGCATCCAAGACTTACCCGCTGGAGTATTCATCGGCAATCTTAGCACGGCGATCGACCTCAAATTACCCATCAACGATTATCTAGCTAAACAACCTGGAGGGGAAGAAGTCTTCACCGCCATTAATACCGCCGGAATCAACGAAGCAGCAGTGATTTGGATTTCCAAAGATATCGCCTTCGAGACTCCCATTCATTTATTATTTCTAGCTAGCGTCAACGATATCGCCGTCGCCATCCAACCGCGTACTTTAGTCGTACTCGAAACGGGTAGCAAGGCTATTTTAATCGAAGAATACCTGCATACATCAATTCCAGACCACCCTTATTTCAGCAATAGCGTCACCGAAATCTGGTTGGGCGAAACTGCAAACTTAAACCATAGTCGGATTCAAGATGAAGACATTACCGCCATCCATATTGGCAAAACCGTAGTTTCCCAATCTCAGCATAGTCACTATACAGGGAACTCGATCGATTTTGGTGCCAAACTTTCCCGCCACAATTGGGAAATCTTCCAAATCGGCGCACAGACAGAAACCAACCTTAACGGATTGGCGATGGTAAATGGAGAGCAAGAATCAGACACCCACAGTATCATTGCACTCACCAAACCCCACGGCATTACCAATCAACTGCATAAGTGTATTGTAGACGATCGCGCCCATGCCATCTTCAATGGTAAAGTATTCGTACCTCAAGCTGCTCAATTGACCAATGCAGCCCAATTAAACCGCAATCTGTTACTATCTTCGCGAGCGCGGATAGATACCAAACCCCAATTAGAGATTACTGCTGATAATGTCAAGTGTTCCCACGGTGCGACAGTCAGCCAATTGGAAGATGATGAGATTTTTTATCTCCAAAGTCGGGGTTTGGATGTAGAAACTGCTAAGGTATTATTAATCAATGCTTTTGCGGTAGAGATTATCGATCGAATTCCAGTCCCCTCTATTCGAGAGAAATTAGCAATTGCCGTCAAAGCTTTTAAGTCAGTTGATAGTTGTGGGATATATTCTGGAGGTTTGCTCTAGATTTAGCAAGTCAAGATAGATAGTTAACAATGATGCTTTGAGGATAGCCGAAAAGTTTAATGAATAGAGCAAAGGAATTACAACGATTCATCCAAAATCTTACCGGAAAAGCTGATATGACAACATATATTCAAACCAAAACTATCGCCGATACAGTGCGAGCCGACTTTCCCATTCTCCATCGAGAAGTTCATGGTAAACCGTTAATCTATCTAGATAATGCGGCAACATCCCAAAAACCTCATGCCGTAATTCACACTCTCGAATATTATTATAGTCACTATAATTCTAACGTTCATCGTGGCGCACATACCCTGAGTGGTGAAGCCACAGATGCTTATGAAGGTGCGCGAGAAAAGATTGCTAGATTTGTCAATGCAGCCTCACCGAATGAGATTGTTTATACCCGTAATGCGACTGAAGCAATTAACTTAGTTGCTTATAGTTGGGGATTGAGCAATCTCCAACGGGGTGATGAAGTGATTCTCACAGTGATGGAGCACCATAGCAATCTCGTTCCCTGGCAAATCATCGCCCAAAAGACAGGTGCAAGGCTAAAGTTTGTCCAATTATCTCCTGATGAAGAGTTTGACTTTGGGCATTATCAATCATTAGTAAATGAGAAAACTAAATTAGTTTCAGTAACTCATGTATCGAATACATTAGGCTGTATCAATCCAATTAAGGATATCGTTGCTCTCGCTCATCAATACGATGCTAAAGTATTAGTTGATGCTTGCCAAAGTGCCCCACATATGAGTCTAGATGTTCAAGATTTAGATTGTGATTGGTTGGTGGCTTCCGGTCATAAAATGTGTGGGCCGACAGGGATTGGGTTCTTGTATGGTAAACTCAGTTTACTGCGATCGATGCCGCCTTTTTTAGGTGGTGGTGAAATGATTGCTGACGTATTTCTCGAAAATTCTACCTATGCAGATTTACCCCACAAATTTGAAGCAGGTACTCCCGCTATTGCTGAAGCAATTGCCTTGGGTGCGGCGGTAGACTATCTCACAAATATTGGCATCGATAAAATTCATGCCTACGAAGCCGAATTAACAGCCTACCTATTTGAGAAACTATCACTCATCCCGCAAATTCGGATATATGGCCCAAAAGCACCAAAAGAACGTGCTGCATTAGCCGCCTTTACTGCTGGTGAAATTCATGCGAGCGACCTTTCTACTATGTTAGATCAAAGTGGGATTGCGATTCGATCGGGACATCATTGTACCCAACCTTTACACCGTTTTATCAAGGCTGCATCTACCGCTCGTGCGAGTTTGTATTTTTACAATACTTATGAAGAGATAGACACTTTTATTCTCTCCCTTCAAGAATCGATCGAGTTTTTTGATAGTATCTTTAGTTAAGCTGTAGGTTGGGTTGAACAAATGTTTTGCTAACGCTAACGAGGGCTTCAACTCAACCAATTTCACAGCTTTTAGTCAATGGGCACCTAGACTTAGATTCAATCGTTCTTGAGCTGTCTTTAATGCCGATCGAACATCACTGCGATCGAGTAATACTGATTCTATCGCTCTGCCCAAATTATCTGATATCTGACTATAGCCAGGAAATATAGGCCGAGATCTTCCGTATTTTGTCTGATCCAAGAATACCCGAATCGCTGGTGTTTTGTCAACATATTTCTGGTAAGCTAATTGTTGGCGAGATTTGAGATTGACGGGCAAATATCCGGTGCCTAATGCCCATTCAGTCTGAAATTCTTGACTCAATACATATTCCATAAATTGCCAAGCTGCGGCTCGATGATCGGGATGACCTTTCATCATGAATAAATTCTCACCACCAATACTAGTTGCTGCGCGAGTTCCCCCTGGAATTGGCATTACTCCATAGTCAATATTCGTTCCCGCCAATTGTCCTAATGTCCAAGGGCCTGTTAGTTGCATTGCGACCTTGCCCGCGATAAAATTATCTAATTCATAACCTCGTTCAGGTGATGATAAAATCGCACTTCCATCAGCAACTAAATTATGCCATAGTTCGAGGGCCGAGATCGCACCAGGATTATCGATCTGGGCGATCGAATTTGGAGATGGTGTGCCTACTGATCCAGCTATAATTTTATTACCAAACACAATTTCTCGATTGTTACCTTGCAATTCACCGCCACCACCCCACATAAATGGGAGCCAGGTAAATACCGTCCATTCACCTTTACCTAAAGGTAATAATATTCCATGTTTGTCGATTTTCCCATCTCCATTACTATCGCGAGTGAGTTGTTTAGCCGTCGCTCTTAATTCCGTCCAATTGGTTGGCAAATTCTCGATTCCTGCATCTTTAAATAAACTAGGACGATAAAAGATACCGACATTATTTGTCCCAAAAGGTACAGACCATAAATGCTGTTCGTATTCCATCGATTCGCGCAAGGCTGGATCGATTTCTTTACTGATTGATGAGTTATTCCAGAATTCTTCTAAGGGTACGATCGCATCTAGATCGACTAATTGCCCCGTCAACATCGGCCCAAACCAAAGCAAATCCGGTGCAGCATCGCCAATTGTCGCCGTGAGAATTTTTGGTAACTGTTGATCTGCCTGTCCGACATAGAGCGATTCTACCTGAATATTGGGATGTTCGCGGTTAAACTTATCAACCAACTTTTGAAATACATCTCGATTTGGCGGTGGATTAATGCCTTGCCATAAAGTTAGATGTGTCACTCCATTGCGATCGACCTCAATCGGTGTACATCCAGCCACAAATAACAGTAAAATTAAGACAATCAATAATCCAACCTTGGAAACTAATCGATTCTCTCGCTGAGAGACTACACGAACGGTATGGCAGGTCATAGTAAATGGGCGAATATTAAGCGACAGAAGGCGCGTGTGGATGCCGTCAGAGGGAAAACCTTTACCCAGCTATCCAGAGCAATTATCGTCGCTGCAAGACAGGGTATCCCCGATCCTAATGGCAATTTCCAACTCCGTACGGCGATCGTCAAAGCCAAAGCAGCAGGTATTCCCAACGATAACATCGATCGAGCCATCGCCAAAGGCGCAGGTATCGCCGAGAGTGGCTCCCAACTCGAAGAAATTCGCTACGAGGGTTATGGAATGGGTGGTGTAGCGATCGTCATCGAAGCCCTTACAGACAATCGTAACCGAACGGCGGCAGATTTGCGCTCGGCATTTACCAAACGCGGCGGAAATCTCGGCGAAATGGGTTCTGTGGGTTGGATGTTCGATCGCAAAGGTGTCTGTACGATCGAGGGTACAATTGATGAGGATGCACTGTTAGAAGCCGCTCTAATTGGTGGTGCGGATGTATATGAGCTACTCGAAGATGAAGACAATCCAGGTGCGGAAGTATTTACCAGTGTGGCTAATCTCGAACAACTTAATGCAACTCTAACTAAGTCTGGTTTCGCTGTCAGCGATGCCGAATTGCGCTGGATTCCGCAAAATATGATTGTGGTTACAGATCCAGAGCAAAGTAAACAATTGCTCAAACTAATCGAAGTCCTCGAATCTCTAGATGATGTCCAAACAGTCACCGCAAACTTCGATCTGGCTGAAGAGCTTTTTAGTGAATAATTAGAACTACCCTTGAGTATCTGATTGCAAATACTCAAGTAACAATAGGCGGATCTAATCCAATTTTCTAACGTAATCTGTTAGCTTTGGACAATCTCCCTCAGTCATTATTTACTCCATATATAGCGATCCTATTTGAGAATCTAGGTCTTTATTTCCTATCTCTGTGCCCTCTGTCTTGATGTCCTTTTTACGTCGGGGAACAAAGGCGGGCGGACATCGCTGCGCCTCTGCGGTTAAAAAATCTTGACAATCATTTAGGATCGCTATATCCCGATTTTTTTGGGAACTAAAACATCTAACATTGATTGATGCGTTAGAATATATTAGATCGAAGGTCTTCCTATCCCATTCTAAATTTATGCTGCACGGTTTGATGTGGTTTCCATTGCTTGGAATATTTTTCTGGTTAGCAAAAGTAGGTTATGATGAATATCAAAAGCTGGAAGCTTATAAGATATGGGCAGTGGGATTCGATCGATGTAAATATGATATCTATTCGACGATGGGCATCAAAGATCGCGATCTCACTTGGGGGAAACCGACGAAATCTGGATCGATCGATTTCCAGACCTTTAGCCTCGATCGAGTTAGCCAGGTACAATTAATGGTAGATGGTAAATCGATCGATCTAAACCATCTACCAACCGGAGGTAAAAAGATCGACCTCCAAGTTCAGTTGATTGACAATCCAGACAATATAAAAATTCCATTTACAGAAATTTCCCTAGCCGCAGAATGGGCGATATTCCTATCCAAATCAAACGTCAAAACTGACCCCTCATCCCTGACCCCCCAACCCTGACCCCTGACCCCTGTATGAAAATCCTCCATCTAGCTGATATCCATATGGGTAGCGGTTTTAGTCACGGTCGAATCGACCCAGAAACCGGACAAAATACCCGACTTCAAGATTTTGTCAAGTCATTGTCATTGGCGATCGATCGTGCCCTCACAGAGCCAGTAGACTTAGTATTATTCGGTGGCGATGCCTTCCCCGATGCGACCCCCGCACCCTACATTCAACAAGCCTTTGCCGGACAATTTCAGCGACTGGTGGATGCACAAATCCCCACTGTATTACTAGTTGGCAACCACGACCAACACGCTCAAGGACAAGGTGGTGCTAGCCTCTCCATCTACCGCTCCCTATGCGTTCCCGGCGTAATCGTTGGCGATGAAATGAGCACTCACAAGATTTCTACTCGGAGCGGCGAGATTCAAATCATCGCCATGCCATGGATTAATCGCGCTACATTACTTACCCGCGAGGTGACAGAAAAGCTGTCGATTCCTGAAGTCAATCAATTATTGCTCACCAAACTAGAACCCCGCCTCGAAGTCGAAATCCGCAAATTAGATCCCGAATTACCGACTGTCGTATTAGCTCACCTCATGGCTGATAATGCCCTACTAGGAGCCGAAAAACTTTTAGCTGTTGGACGTGGTTTTACCATTCCCCTGTCCTTCCTGACTCGTTCTAGCTTCGACTACGTGGCACTCGGACATGTCCATCGTCACCAAAATCTAAATAAGACTAATGACCCCCCAGTTGTCTACCCTGGGAGTATCGAGCGGGTGGATTTTGGCGAAGAGAAGGAGGAAAAAGGGTATGTGATGGTGACAATCGAGCCAGGAGAGTCATTAGCTACTCGAAAGTTTGCGACTAGTTGGGAATTTTGCCCGCTACCAGTTCGCAAATTTCAGACGATTAGAATCGATGTATCAGAACGAGAAGATCCTCAGACGGCGATTATTCAAGCAATTAGTAAAGTAGATATTAACGATGTAGTAGTTCGATTGATTTATCGACTCGATCCTACTCAAGTCGAACTGATTAATACTCCCGACATTCATGAGGCATTAAGTCCGGCTCACCATTATACTATCCAAGTTGAATCTGTCGGTCAACTCAGTCAACCCCGATTGCCCGAACTCGGCTGTAGCGTTCTAAATCCGATCGATGCACTATCTACTTATCTAGACAATCGTCCAGATCTCCAAGATATAGCCACAGCCATGATTGCAGCAGCAGATCGGCTAATTGCAGATAGTCAACCCCTGTTATTTGACGAACAAATGTCGTTCGATCTCGAATTAAATTAATCAATAAAAATCCTTAAATGACTGCTAAACAAATACTCATTTGGTACCGTAACGATCTCCGACTACACGATCATGCTCCCCTGAATCAGGCAATTAATGAAGGCGCGCGAATAATTCCGATTTATTGCTTTGACGATCGCCATTTTGGACAGACGAAATTTGGTTTTCCCAAAACGGGTAATTTTCGCGCACAATTCCTGATCGAGAGTGTAGCAGACTTGCGATCGTCTTGGAGGTCGATCGGTAGCGATCTAATTATTCGACGGGGATTACCCGAACTAATTATTCCCGCTTTAGTCACCGAACTAGGCATTACAGATATCTACTATCATCGCGAATGTACCTCCGAAGAACTCGCCGTAGATAAAGCCTTGGAGCAAACCTTAAAGCCGATAAATGTCAATTGTAAATCCTTCTGGGGTCATACCATCCATCGACTTCAGGATTTACCATTCAATCTTGCCAATATTCCCGAACTATTTACCAAATTTCGCAAAGATGTCGAGCGGGAATGTCGGATTCCGACACCTTTTGCCGCACCAACTAAATTACCCGCACTTCCCCCAGAAATTGACCTCGGTAATCTGCCTACTCTTGCCGACTTTGGGCTAGAATCACCCAAATTAGAGCCGCGCGGAGTGTTGGTATTCCAAGGTGGTGAAACGGCTGGAATGGCTCGGCTGAAAGAGTATTTTTGGGATAATGATAAATTACGAGTGTACAAAGAGACTCGAAATGGCATGTTAGGTGCAGATTATTCTTCCAAGTTTTCAGCCTGGTTAGCCTTGGGTTGTCTCTCTCCCCGTTATATTTGTCACCAAATTGATAAGTATGAAGCCGAAAGAGTCGAGAATGATTCTACTTATTGGTTGTTCTTTGAGTTATTATGGCGCGATTATTTTCGACTAATTTGTGCAAAACATGGTGATAAAATATTCTATCGATCGGGTTTGCAAGGTGTTGATTTAGCATGGCAAGAAGATTGGAAACGCTTCGATCTCTGGCGTGAAGGTAAAACCGGATTTCCCCTAATTGATGCCAATATGCGGGAGCTAGCCACCACTGGATTTATGTCCAATCGCGGGCGGCAAAATGTCGGTAGTTTCCTAACAAAGAACCTGGGTATCGATTGGCGGATGGGTGCAGAATGGTTTGAATCGTGCCTAATTGACTATGATGTTTGTAGCAATTGGGGCAATTGGAACTATACCGCAGGCGTGGGTAATGATGCGCGAGGTTTTCGTTTTTTTAATATTAGTAAACAGTCTCTCGATTACGATCGCGATGGTAAATATGTCAAGCATTGGCTACCCGAATTAGCTCAAATTCCCGCCGCGAAAGTCCATGAACCCTGGAAGCTTTTACCAGTCGAACAAGAACGTTTCGGCGTAAAAATCGGCGTAGATTATCCCCAACCCGTTGTAGATTTATTCAAGTCAGCCAAGCGGAATGAGCTAATTTATAATGCAGCGTTTGGCTAGAATTTAGAGCCTACTAGACATTAAACCTCCTGCGAAAGTAAAAGCACAATCATTTTCAATACCGTTTTCATCTAAAATTCCCCCTGTCTTGAAAAGGTGCTTCACTTGGGGAAACCCCAAGAACGCACTTTTCGCTATTCCCTATTCCCTATCCCCTATTCCCTG
>JANMEL010000030.1:0-66579 GCA_031376885.1 Chamaesiphon sp. OTE_70b_metabat_96
CCTCGAAACCCAACATCCTCAGAGGGTAGAAGTCCGCGAAATCCAACATCTTTAGAGGGTAGTCCGCAAAACTCGAAATTCAACATTCTTAGAGGGTTGGGTTTCGAGGCTCAACCCAACCTACGCTATCCCTATGCAAATAGACTTTCTACGGTGACACCACGGTCTGCGGCAACTTGGGTAAAGCTACGGAGAGTGCTGAGGGCGTTGACTGCTGCACGGGCATTGTTGAGGGGATTCCCAGAACCGAGTTGTTTTGCCAAGATGTTCTTGACACCAGCTAGTTCTAATACTGTCCGCACGGCACCACCAGCAATTACGCCAGTACCAGGAGCAGCAGGGCGCATCATTACATTAGCACCACCGCCCGCACCGACGATCGGATGGGGAATGGTATTGGATTTGGTCAATGGGATATCGACTAGGTGCTTTTTGCCGTCAGCTACGCCTTTACGGACTGCGCCGATTACGTCACTGGCTTTGCCTACGCCAACGCCAACTTGACCTTTTTCGTTACCAATTACCACGATGGCACGGAAGCTGAGTTTTTTACCACCCTTGACTACCTTGCTCACCCGACGGATTTGGATCACCCGTTCTTGGTAAGTAACTTCTTTGTCTTTGGAGTTTTTGTTACCACCTTTGTTTCTATCGCCGCCGCCGCTACCGCCGCTACGTCGTCTATCGCCTTGTCCTTGACCTTGCCCTTGACGGTCTTGGCCTTGTCCTTGTCGGTCTTGTTCTTTTGCCATAATCTTTATTTGAGTGGGGAGTTGGGAGTGGGGAGTTGGGAGTTGAGTAAATGCCTATAGCATTTACTCATTATTCATTACGCCCCAATATCCACTAAGTTATTACAATTAGAATACTAGGCCAGCTTCGCGAGCTGCGTCGGCGAGAGCTTGGACGCGACCATGATATAGATTACCACCTCGATCGAATACCACTGTCTCGATGCCTTTTGCTTTGGCGCGTTCGGCAATGAGTTTACCAACTTCGACGGCTGCGGCAATATTACCACCAGTAGTCAATTTGGACTTGAGTTCGGGTTCGAGGCTAGACGCAGACACGAGGGTATGTTGCTCGGTGTCGTCGATGACTTGAACGTAGATATGTTGGTGAGATCTGAATACTGCCAAACGCGGACGTTCGGTAGAACCGTTGACTTGTTTCCGCACGCGACGGTGGCGGCGATGGACTGATTCTTTGCGTGTTAATTTCATGTTCTATTTCTTCCCAGATTTACCAGCTTTCCGGCGGACAACTTCACCTTCGTAGCGAATTCCCTTACCTTTGTATACTTCCGGTGGGCGGACATCACGAATTTTTGCAGCAGTGTTACCTACCAACTCTTTGTCAATCCCACTAATAATGACACTGGTGTTTTTGTCTTTGGGAACTTCGATGGAGATGCCAGCCGGAGGATTGATTTCCACAGGAAGACTATAACCGACGTTAAGAGTTAGTTTATTATTTTGCGCCGCTGCCCGATAACCTACCCCTTGGATTTCCAGTTTTTTCTGGAAGCCATTGGATACGCCTTCGACCATGTTCGCAACGAGGGTACGACACAATCCGTGACGTTGACGAGCGGGACGAGAATCACCCACCTTCTCCACAAGGATGAGATCTCCGTCTTGACTTACTTTGGCTTCGGGAGGCAGAATGCGAGTGAGTTCGCCTTTTGGCCCTTTGACTACAATTGATTGCCCATCAATGGTGACGGTAACTTTTGCAGGTAAAGGAATTGGACGTTTTCCAATTCTAGACATAATTAATATTTACTCCTTGTCAATGGGATGGCTTTGTAGCTTGATGGATGTTTGAGTCAGGGGAGTAAGATTAGTAACGAAATTAAAATTACTGATTTAGTCAGGTTGAATATTACTTCTACCTACTAACTACCCGATCGATAGGTGTTACCAGACGTAACAGAGGATTTCGCCGCCTAGACCTTGTTTGCGTGCTTCGCGATCGGTCATAATTCCACTAGATGTAGAAATTACGGCGATACCGATTCCACCCAATACTTTTGGTAAGTCTTTGTGGTTGGAATAGACGCGTAATCCAGGCTTACTTACCCGTTTGAGTGCAGTAATAATTGGTTGACGCGCTTTGCCTTTGTATCTGAGGGCGAGGACTAACATTTTGTCAATCCCTTCTCCAGTTTCTTCGTAGTCACCGACGAAGCCTTCTTCGCGGAGAACCTTGGCAATACTTCTAGTCATTTTGGTGGCTGGAAGATTGGTGGTTTGGTGCTTGACTATGCTCGCATTCCGAATGCGAGTTAACATGTCTGAGATAGTGTCGTGTGCCGCCATTAGTTCTTTAAGTAATTAGTTGTTTGAATCACCTTAGCTTGCGCGGAAGGGCATTCCCATTTCTTTGAGTAGTGCGCGTCCCGATTCGTCGTTTTCAGCAGTAGTGATAATTGAGATATCCATCCCGCGAATTTGGTCGATTTGGTCGTACTCAATTTCGGGGAAAATTAGTTGCTCGCGAATCCCAATACTGTAGTTACCGCGCCCATCGAAGCTCTTGGGGCTGATGCCACGGAAATCTCGAATCCGAGGTAGGGTAAGGTTGATAAACCGATCGAGGAATGCGTACATTCGATCGCCGCGCAATGTTACCATTACGCCGACTGGCATTCCCGCCCGAATTTTGAAACCTGCGATCGCTTTTTTAGCACGAGTCACAACTGGTTTTTGACCAGTGATTTTAGCGATTTCGGCGATCGAAGATTCCAATGCTTTAGCATTAGTAGCTGCTTCACCTAGACCTCTATTAATTGTCACCTTAATTACTTTAGGTGTTTGATGAACGTTAGTATAACTAAACTGCTCCATCAATTTAGGAACGATAATTTCCTTATACTTAGTCTTGAGTTGTTGTGCCATGATATATCGTTTATTTAGGTTCCTGGGCTTGGTCAGGAAGATTTTTGAGTTAACTATAGATTTGGAAGTTCGATGCCTTGACTAGCTAGATAGCTGCCAATGAAAGACTCTACCTAATTAGCTAATACTTCGCCAGTTTTCTTCAAGACGCGGACTTTTTTACCTTCAGCGTTGATGGTATAACCAATCCGACTAGCAACGCCTTCCTTAGTGGAATAGAGCATTACTTTGGAGCTATGAATCGGAGCTTCCGAAGTATCAATTCGACCAGATTCGCCTTCTTGAGCTGGTTTGACGTGCTTGGTGCGAATATTTACGTCCTTGACGATGACCTTGCTCAATTCAGGGAAAGATTTGAGGATTTCGCCGATTTTGCCTTTATCTTTACCAGAGATGATTTGGACGGTATCGCCTTTTTTGACGTGCATCCGATGGATGACTTTGGGAATATTTCTTGCCATTATTTAGAGTACCTCTGGAGCCAGGGAAACGATTTTGGTGAAGCTTTTGTCGCGGAGTTCGCGAGCGACGGGGCCGAAAACGCGAGTACCTCTAGGATTTCCATCAGCATTGACGATGACAGCAGCGTTATCGTCAAACCGAATACTCATACCACTATCGCGGCGCATAGTATGTCTGGTACGCACGATGACCGCACGAACTACTTCAGACTTCTTGACACCCATGTTGGGGGTAGCATCTTTGACAACGGCGATGATGGTATCGCCTACGCCGCCGTAAGTGCGGTTCCCCGCGCCGAGGACGCGAATGCACATAATTTTACGAGCACCGCTGTTGTCCGCAACGTTTAAGTAACTTTCTTGTTGAATCATAATTTTAGGGAGTGGGGAGTGGGGAGTGGGGAGTGGGGAGTGAGGCGGTTTTGCAACCACCTCTAGGCTCAACCACTGCCATAAATCTCCAACTTCACCAGAGATTATTTAGCTTTGGTACTAAGGATTTCCGCGAGCGTCCAACGTTTGGTGCGACTGAGGGGTCTAGTTTCCTGAATCCGTACTCTGTCGCCTTCTTTGCACTGGTTTTCTTCGTCGTGAACCTTGTATTTTTTGGTTCTGACGACAACCTTGCCGTATTTAGGGTGAGCGGAACGGTTTTCGATCGAAACAACTACAGTTTTCTGCATTTTGTTACTAACGACGATGCCGACTCGTTCTTTGACTGCCATTTTCTATTCTTGAATATGTGGACAGGGACTAGCCTTTGACAGCTTTGCGTTGATGTTCCACGGTCAATAACTGCGCTAGTTTATGGCGAGTATGTTTGAATTCGTGGGTTTTTTCTAAGCGACGGGTGGCTTGGCGGAGGCGGAGATCGAATAATTTGCGTTTGGTAGCAACGATTTCCGCACCTAGTTCTTCGTCGTTTAGGCTGGTTACTTCGGCGATTTTGGGCAGAGCCATAATCTATTCTGCTTCTTCTGCTAAATGTTGCTTGACAATAAACTTAGTCTTAATTGGTAGCTTGTGGTGCGCTAGACGCATCGATTCCCGTGCAATTGCTTCGGGTACACCGCCAATTTCAAACATAATCCGACCGGGTTTGACTACTGCTACCCAGAACTCTGGGGAACCTTTACCCGAACCCATCCGTGTTTCGGCAGGTCGCATGGTAACGGGTTTGTCAGGGAAAATCCGAATCCAGATTTTACCGCCCCGTTTGAGATAGCGGTTCATGGCTCGCCGACAAGATTCAATCTGGCGGGAGGTAATCCACGATGGTTCGATGGCTTGTAAGCCAAATTCACCAAAGTTAATCTCGTTTCCTCTGGTTGCTAAACCAGTCATCCGTCCGCGTTGTTGTTTGCGGAATTTCGTTCTTCTAGGACTTAACATGTCTCAATCCTTATCCTTCATCAGAGCGGTCTTCAAACTGACGACGGCGTTGTTGATTGCCGCGTCGTTTGGGTTGAACATTGCTTGGTAAAGCAAGATCTTCTTGTCCGGGGATAATCTCGCCCTTAAATACCCAAACCTTAATACCTAAAATCCCGTAGGTGGTATCCGCTGTTTTGCAAGCGTAGTCGATATCCGCACGGAGAGTGTGCAATGGCACGCGACCTTCGCGAGTCCATTCAGTCCGAGCGATTTCTGCTCCGTTGAGCCGTCCGCCGACCTGAATCTTGATGCCTTTGACTTCAGCGCGTTGAGCGCGTTGAATGGCTTGACGCACGACCCGACGGAAGGAAACCCGACGGGAGAGCTGTTGAGCGACAAATTCAGCAATGAGGGCTGCATCTGCGTCTACTTTGGCAATCTCGATCACGTTAATCCGAATTTGTCTGTCGCCGCCGAGTTTTTTGACCAAGGCTTGGCGAATGACTTCGATACCACTGCCCTGACGACCGACGACTACACCCGGACGAGCGGTGTGGATTTCGAGTTCGATTTGATCTGCTTTGCGTTCGATGCGAATTTTGGAAATTCCCGCAGTACTTAGCGTTGGATCTTTTTCGATGTGCTGACGGATCTTGTAATCTTCTTGGAGAAGTGCGGGATATCGACTGGAATCTGCATACCACCGCGAACGGTGCTCCTGCGTAATTCCTAGTCTAAAACCGATCGGATTAATCTTCTGTCCCATGTTCTTTTTCTATATGCTCCCTAATTCATTTCCGCCACTGCCACAGTGATGTGACATGTCGGTTTGCGGATTTTGTAAGCGCGACCTTGCGCTCTGGGACGGAAGCGTTTGAGAGCAGGCCCGCCGTCAGCAAATGCGGTAGAAACTACCAAGTTTGCTGGGTTCATACCATTATTATGTTCTGCATTGGCTACAGCCGATCGCAATACTTTGATGATATCTTCACAAGCTTTGTAAGGCATGAATTCAAGGATAATCAAGGCTTCCCGGTAGGAACGACCCCGAATTTGATCCAATACCCGACGTACTTTGAAGGGAGACATGCGAATATATTTCGCAATTGCTTTGACTTCTTTTTTGCTATCTATTGCCATAATCTTTCTTCTTTAAACCTAGCAGTTCAAAATTAATATTTTGAATTATCTACCGGATTTTTTGTCTCCCTTCGAGTGAGAACGATAGTTACGAGTAGGGGAAAATTCACCTAATTTGTGTCCGACCATTTGGTCTGAGACAAAGACGGGAACGTGTTGACGACCGTTGTGTACGGCGATCGTATGTCCGACCATTTGAGGTAGGATGGTGGATGCCCGCGACCAAGTTTTGATCACATCTTTCCGACCCGAAGCATTCATTTTTTCGATCTTTGTCATCAGATGATCTGCGACAAAAGGTCCTTTTTTAAGAGAACGACCCATGTTGTTTAGGGGATAGGGGATAGGGGATAGGGGATAGGGGTTGGGGGTTAGGGATTAGGGATTAGGGATTAGGGGTTAGGGGTTAGGGATTAGGGGTTAGGGGTTAGGGAATAAAGTAGTTTTCTACCGAATTCCGACTGTCAACTATTCCCTATCCCATATTCTCTATTCCCTATTCCCTATTCCCTAACCCCTATCCCCTAGTTCTGACGACCGCCTTTACCGCGTTTGGAGGATTTGCGGCGACGACGAATGATGAGTGCGCTGCTGGCTTTGTTCTTCTTCCGAGTCTTGTAGCCCAGAGTAGGTTTACCCCAAGGCGTAACGGGGCCGCTACGACCGATTGGCGCACGACCTTCACCACCACCATGTGGGTGATCGCAAGGGTTCATGACGCTACCTCTGACCTTCGGACGGCGACCTTTCCAACGGTTCCGACCAGCTTTACCAGCGTTGGTATTTCGAGCTTCTAAGTTACCAACTTGACCGATGGTAGCGTAACACTCTTTGCGTACCATGCGGACTTCACCAGAAGGCATTTTCAGGGTCACGTAGTCCCCTTCTTTTGCTACTAGTTGAGCACCAGCACCCGCCGAACGAGCGATTTGGGCACCTTTACCAGCGGTGAGTTCGATACTGTGTACGGTCGTACCTAACGGAATGTTGGTTAGGGGTAGAGCGTTGCCAATTTCAAAGGGAGAATCTGGCCCAGCGATGATTTCTGTCCCGACTTCCAAGCCAACTGGATGCAGGATATAACGTTTTTCGCCGTCTCTGTAGAACAGGAGGGCAATCCGTGCATTCCGGTTGGGATCGTACTCAACGGTAGCAACTTTGGCAGGGATACCGATTTTGGTCTGACGACGGAAATCAATAATCCGATACAGTTGTTTGTGACCGCCGCCACGACGACGGCTAGTGATGACTCCACGATTGTTCCGTCCTTTGGGACGATGAACGTTCATGGTTAATGATTTTTCCGGCTTACTCGCGGTGATTTCAGCAAAGTCTGAAATTACGGTTTCGCGAGAACTTGGCGTATACGGCCGATAAGAACGAGTTCCCATAGTTCTGAGGGGTGAGGGGTGAGGGGTGAGGGGTGAGGGGTGATACTTTGCACGGGCGCAGCTTGCGCTTTTGCCAGAAATATTTAAGCTAGTGCGTTACGGCTACCGCCTAACACACCCTACAATTTAAATCCAGATTATCACTGTGCAGAGTATTGCGAACCCCTAATCGATTAACAACTGAGGCAGGTTAAACTTCAGGGAAGAGGATAATCGATTGATCCTTAGCAACGGTGACAGTCGCTCGCTTGTAGCGAGGTTTTGCACCGAGAAATTTACCAACCCGACGAGTTTTGCGAGGGAGGTTTTGGGTCGAGATACCAATAACTTTAACTTCAAACAGGGATTCGATCGCCGCCTTAATCTGAGTCTTGGTAGCTTGGGGCACTACGTCAAAAACGTATCTGTTTTGTTCCATGGCAATTGTGGCTTTCTCAGTCACAATTACATTACGAATTAAATCTGGTAAATCGCGATCGTCAACTCTAATTGTCATTGTAGACCTCCTGGATTTTGGTAATTGCTCCAGCAGTCATGACGATTTGGTCGGCGGCCAACAAATCGAATACATTTAATCCCGACGGAGAAATCATTTTAACTTTGGCAATGTTCCGAATCGACAACAGTGTATTGTCATCAATTTCTGGAACGATAATCAAGACCTTGCTCTCAGGTTCGACACCCCAACGAGCCAATGCACCGACAAACTCTTTGGTCTTGGGAGTGGCTAGTTGAGCCGTGAAATCTTCGACGACGATAATATCATCGGTGCGACCCATTAACGCAGTTCTCAGAGCCAATCTCCGCTCTTTGCGGTTCATTTTCATGTCATAGTCTTTGGGTTTTGGCCCAAAGATGACACCACCACCACGCCAGAGCGGAGAACGAATCGAACCAGCACGGGCGCGACCAGTTCCTTTTTGTCGCCAAGGTTTGCGACCACCACCTCGGACTTCAGCGCGAGTCTTGGCACAAGCTGTACCTTGACGAGCGTTGTTCGTCTGCCGAATTAGGGCACGGTGAACGATGTGGGACGCATTTTCTTCTCTTGCAACTTGCATTTCGAGGGTGGCGGTGCCAGCTTCCTCGCCTTGCCAGTTGCGAATTACGCAATTAGCCATGATTAATTTTTATCTCCTGATACTACTGTGACGACTACTTACCTACTTTGACTTCAGGCACGATCCGCAGTAGTGCGCCCGGTTTGCCAGGAACCGAACCCTCAATCAAGAGAATGTTGCGCTCGACATCGATGCGAGTCACAACCAATTTTTTGATTGTTACGCGAGTACCACCGAGTCGTCCTGCCATTTTCTTACCAGGGAAGACACGACCAGGGGTTGTACCCGCACCAGTCGAACCAGGTTCGCGGTGATTTTTGGAACCGTGAGTCATTGGCCCACGAGCGAAGTTGTGGCGTTTTTGCCAACCAGCGAAACCGCGTCCGATGGTGTTACCTGTTACGTCGATACTTTGACCGACGGTGAAGATGTCTGGTTTGATTTCTTGTCCGAGCGTCCAAGCCTCAGTGCTATCGACGCGAAATTCTTGGAGATGACGCAGAGGTGCAGCCTCAGATTTTTTGAGGTGTCCTAGTTCTGGTCGATTGAGTGCTTTTTCTTTGACTTCATCATAACCAAGTTGGATGGAGCTATATCCATCTGTGTCTTTGGTTTTGATCTGAGTGACGGTGCATGGCCCTGCTTGAACGACGGTGACAGGAATTGCTCTCCCTGTCTCTTTGTCGAAAATTTGGGTCATGCCGAGTTTGGTGCCGAGAATACCGATAGACACGGTTTGATAGACTTCCTTAGATTTGAAACAACAGGAAATAATGGACTTCCACCGACAGGCGCGTCCATGTGTGGGTTTGACTTAAATTTATCAATGGGCAGATTCAAAGCATCTAGACGATCGCAGTCGCATGAGATGCGGATGATGCGGCGCGAAAGAAAACTTTCACTTCGAGTAAGAATGTACTGTGTTGCCGTGCGGATAAGTTAACCAGAGGCGATCGTTTTGAGTGCCGAAACAGACTGGGGCAGCAAGCTACCTAGTATCAGTTTCAGCCGATCGGCCATAGTCGCGACATGGGTTTGTCGGAAGTTTAGACCACGATCTATGACTATACAGTATGCGATCGATATTGTCTATATCTTTGGGAATTTTGGGTGTTGGGAGGATTTGTCAGGGATTGAAACCATCCTCACAGGTAGGCTCCTCAAATAGATGTGGCTCACGATCGACGAATATCACGTTCTCTTGACGCTCTCCAGTGCGAGGCTTATTTCCGATGGGCGATGAGTCGATCTACAAACCTAATCAAATACAATAATAACCATGAGTTAACTGTTTCTTAATCAATTAATTTATAAAAACTATTTTTACGTGTTGTTCGATCGTTTTATGGTCTTTCGGATAAAAATCAATTAAAATATCGAATGAGGAGTTAACTTGCAAAAATGCAATTTGAGGTAATATTTTTCTTTTCTTGTTCAAGGAAATACATCAATGTGGAAACTTTTATCATTAGTTCCTACCTCCATAATAGCTACATGTACATTAATTCAATTAGTAAGAGGTATGGCTCCTCCTGTCTCATCGCCGCTTAACCAATCATATATGGGTGGTGAAACCATCGGACAACTTCAAGAGCGCAATGGTCAAGTCATCTACGAAGGAAGACGAAAATCAGGATCCATATCTACTGAAGCATGTTCTATCCATCTATTGTCGTCGGCGACAGTATACAAATGCAAACTAAAAAATGAGGATATTCTTTTTGAATGTCACTGGAGAACTCACTCGCCAAAACTATTAGAAGTAAAGGTATTTATCGAAGACAGGCTAAGTAGTACGATTGTTTTAACTAACTAATGGCTTTTTTGATGCTGAGGTATGAGGAATTGAATCTTCATACCTCAAATTATCGAGTCTAAACTTAACGACATTTCCTGTTTAATTGATGGGAAGCATTAATACCGAACCTACCAACAGGGGTACTTAATCCTGGGTTGACGAAGACAGAGGCATTTCCTTGTGTGTCACAACCGATCGAGACTGGAAATCTTGGTGGGGTATAAGTAACCCGAATCTTGGCGCGGTGCTTATCTAAAAACGGTTGAACTTTTGCCTGTTGAAATCTATCGAATTTTTGCCGAACTGTATTCGCGCTAACTGGCTGAATTTCGATCGCGGTAAAAATAAGCGATCCGGTGAGGAGATAGAGTACCTGCTTTTTGCTCACGATCGTTAGCCTGAAGTAGTTCTGAGGTCGATACAAGCATTATAACGGTTAATTTATCCTCCGTCGATTTTTTGCCTGTCTAAACGCCAGCACGCGCCCTCATAATCGATCGATACATACTTACTTGCCCCCGATTCCCGATCGAAAAGGTGCTCGATTGAATAGCAAATTTCGCCAATCAGTGCTAAATAGATTTATATCGATCGGGAATGAACTTATGATCTGCTGTCTAAATCCTCGTTGTAATCAGGAAAATCCCCCTTGCCGTGAGGGTACCGAGCATTGTACTAGCTGTGGACAACAGTTGGTACTATTGTTCGATCGATATCGCCCAATCCGCCGGATGGGTACAGGAGAATCTGCTGTCACTTATTTTGCTCAAGATCGGCAGGCATTTGTTAACAAAGATTGTGTCATCAAACAACTATCGATCCAAAATCCTGAGATCGGCGAATTGGCAGAACGTGAGGCGCAAAAGTTACACAATCTCAGCAACAAAACTACCCAAGTTCCCAAGATCTTAGATTACCAATTGGATGGGGAATATCTGTATTTAGTTCAGTGGTTTGTCGATGGGGAAAACATGGATGAATATCTGGCACGTCACGGGGCTTTTTCAGAGGATGAGGTCGTGGATTTTATGAATTCATTACTACCAGTTTTGGAGTTGATTCACAAGCACAAAGTCATTCATCGCGATCTGAAGTTGGAGAACATTATTCGACGGAGTAATGGTGAACTCGTGTTAACAGATTTTGGGATTGGCAAGCAGTCTACAGGCAATATATTTGAAGGTGCCCCTGGCACTCCAGGTTATACGGCTTTTGAGCAGACAGAGCAAGGAATATCAAATCCAGCTAGTGATTTATACAGTTTGGGTGCAGCTTGTTTTCATTTATTGACAGGCAAACATCCCAATATTGCTTTTCAAGATCGCGAACATGGTTGGACAAATAAATGGCAAGAGCATTTACATCAGACGATCAGCAAGGATCTCAGTAATATTGTTGATAAGTTGCTGCAAAAGAATTATCGCGATCGATATCAGTCAGCCAAAAATGTATCGAAAGATCTAAACTTGATTTACCGTAGAAGTGCATCCAAGGCAGCAAATGCAAATCGAACCCAGAATCTCAGCATTGGCAGCATCCCCAGAAACTCCCGTTCGAGAGTTAGCAGAAATTCAGGTATCAATGGGAATAGCTCCCAATCTAGAGTTGGCAGAGATTCAAGAGACAATAATCTGGATGATTCACCAGCAAGGGGTGCTAGAAATAGATCGGCAGAATTAAATCGCGACTATACATGGTTGAATTTTAATACGGTATTATTTGGCGGAGTTGTGGTTGGGGCGATCGTGCTATTACCGACGATTCAAAGACAATATAGATTGATGAATCCATCGAAGGCGATCGAGGATTATACTCAAGTCATTAATACCAATCCTAGTGATACCGAGGCTTATGCTCATCGCGGTGATGCTAACTTGGCAGTTGGCAATAAGAAAGAGGCACTCGAAGATTATACTCAAGCGATCGCGCTCAATCCAGAGGATGCTAATATCTATTTTCAACGGGGAAAGGTTCGCGCTAATTCTAATGACAAGCAAGGCGCGATCGAGGATTATACTCAAGCTATTACCCTCAAACCTGATGAGCCAGATGTTTATTCTAAGCGCGGCAATGCTTATTCGGCGATCGGTAATAAAAAAGAAGCAATTGAGGACTATACTCAAGTTATTACGCTCAAACCAGATCGAGTAGATGCTTACTTCCATCGGGGTCTCGATCGAGCCAATATTGGCGATAAGCAAGGGGCAATTGAGGACTATACTCAAGTAATTACCCTCGAACCAGATCGTGCTGATGCTTATTTCGATCGGGGTAATCTTCGATCGGCTGTAGGTGATAAGCAAGGCGCGATCGAGGATTTGACAAAATCGATCGATCTCAGATCGGATCGTGCTGCTGCTTATAAAAGTCGCGGTAATGCTCGTGCGGCAATCGGTGATAAAAAAGGAGCATCTGATGACTATGCTCAAGCAGATAAATTATCTAAAAAGTAAGCTAATATTGCCATCACAATCCAAAATCTAACTATCTAAATGAAGCACTCAAAGCAATCCTATTCCCCGTTTCAAAATTTTTGGAAATCTCCGACAGCTAAATTATGGGGGATTTATGGAAGCTTGAGTGCGATCGCTGGGGTGATGTTATTTCCCCTGCTATGGTTATTTAGTACGGCACTTAAATCGGCGGATGAAAATATTTTCCAATCGCCACCCCAATTATTACCCACTCACCCGACAATCGACAATATTGTCATGGTATGGCAGAGTAATGATTTTGGGCGGTATTTAGTTAATAGTAGTGTTGTCGCAATTCTGAGCGTTGTTATCAACTTGATTTTTTGCTCTTTAGCTGCTTACCCCTTAGCTAGGTTAGAATTCAAAGGGAGAGAAATCATCTTTGCGATCGTCGTATCAACAATTATGATTCCCTTTCAAATTATCATGATTCCCCTATATATTCTCGCGGTACAATTAGGACTCGTAAATAGTTATCTAGGAGCAATTTTACCCAACTTAGTTTCAGCCTTTGGGATCTTCTTACTCCGTCAAGCCTTTCAATCTGTACCCAAAGAGCTGGAAGAAGCCGCCAGAATCGACGGTTGTTGGGAAATTGGGATTTGGTGGAGTATCATGCTCCCCGCAATTCGCCCCGCACTAGTAACGCTCTCAATATTCGTCTTCATCGGTGCCTGGAGTGACTTCCTATGGCCCCTAATCGTCCTTCAGGAGGATACATACTATACCTTACCTTTAGCGGTTGCCAAGCTCTCAGAGGGTGCCTTTGGATTGAATTGGCGACTGGTAGCGGCTGGCTCGGTAATTTCGATCGCACCTGTACTAATCCTATTCGTTTTCGTTCAACAGTATATCGTTCCTACAGCAGCAGGTAGTGGCGTAAAAGGTTAGGTTCGCACTAAGAGAGTGGTTATGGCTTCTCATTTAGGATTGCCATCTGTTAATTTAGCAATAAAGTTATTACTATTTTTGGCTAGATTAGGATATTTTTCAAGAATGCTGTTTACTTTCTTATTAATAGTTGTCTTTCGATCTTTATCTACCGTGTTATAATTTTCGATAAAATTGAAGCTCCCTAGCAAATACTCAGCTCCTAATTTTCGTTTGGATGAAATATATTCTTCAGTTACTTCTCGATCGATTAACCATCCCCGTCGATTTGATAGATAAAGTAATGTTGGATCCCCACCAGTACTAGATATAACTAGCGCATTTTTCGGCGCGATAGATTTTATTTCCTCTGCTAATTTAACTACCTCAGATTCGCCTGCTTTTTCTACTGACATATATCCAGTCGTGTAGAGTATCGATCCCACAAGTAATGCTAACGATAAGCAAATTACTATAGCTCGTTTGTGTGAATCGAAATATCGATCGCAAGCCTTCCCAATGAACACAACTGCTGGTAGCATAAATGGCAGTTGATAATACTCGTGAACCACGCTAGTTACAGGCACTAAAATCCAAGTGAATGCAATTGCAATTAACCAAATATCAAATACATATTCCCGTATGCTTTTTTTAGGGAGCAGTAATCCCGCAATAAAAATGGGAAAACAAAAAATAGCAAAATGTCTAAAGAAAGTTCTGAATATTAGTTCCGTCCAAAAATTTAATGTTAATAAAATACTATAGTCATACCTATTTGTTGAATCCGATGAAAAGCCAAAAGTATTGCCATACTCCAAAAATATATTGTGGGCGTGATGGTACCAAGCAAATACACTAACTAAAATAAAAATGCCGTAAACCCACAGAGTTAATTTAGAAAAAAGTTTAAATCCAAACTTAGTCCATGCTAAATAAAAAAGTGGTACTCCCAAATATATAACTGGCAAAACTTTGATAAGGCACGCCAGACAAACAAAGACAGCCGATAAAATCAAATCTTTATGTTTCTCTGAATCGATCCAATTATTGAAATAGTGGATGCCGATAATAGAACACATCAACAGCATTGATTCGGGCTGAAATGTTCTGCTGTAATAGATATTAAGTGGTAAAATAGAATAGATAAGGCAAGCCCAAAATGCTGCGGTTCCGTTGAAAAACTTGAGCGTAAGTTGATACAAAAAATAAATCGTTACTAGAAAGCAGGCAACTGACAATAATCTGCCTAGTGAGTCATGAACGCCGAAAATACGATAAAGTAAAGCAACTATAAACGAATAAATTGGGAATTCAGTTTCACAATATCCAGGTAAACCGCCCCAGTCGATTTGAGGGTAAAATAAATTTAATCCATTTGCGTCAAAATTTCTTGACATTGCTGCGGTGTCTGATTGCCGCCATGAGTGAACCCCGATAAGTGGTGCCGTAATATTATATATCCTCACTGACAAAGCCAGCGATAATAGAAATAATATCGGTCGATTCTTTATTTGACTTTCGATGGCACTAATTTTCATCAGAAGCTCTAAAAATAAGATAAGTTTACTATACTCTGCACAAACAATAATTGCGATTTTGATAAAACTATCCGTTACGGCTAACGTCTAGCACACTCGTGAGAGTAAGCCTTCGCCCGAGCTGTTCGACATTCAAAATACATCCGCCGTTTAAAGACTATTGCAAGGCAAACGCTTCACTACAGCCAACCACCCCGCGTGAGCGAACTGGGTTGAGAAAATAGAATGTGGAATTTAGATATCGAACAGCTTATCACAGTGCAAAGTATAACTATGATTTGATGCAGATAGACAATACCACAAAAAACAGGATTTCGCAAGATCGAATAGAATAGAAATTATTAGATGATGTTTAAACAGTCTATTAGCTAAAATCCACCCAAAATGAAGAGTGAAGTCTTCGTCAGATAAAAGGTATGCTAATCTCATAGGGTAGGATAGTTATATTGAGAACAAAATACTAAGGCTCAACTGTATCATGTTATGGAACTCGAATCGATCGGGTTATTTTCCTATAATGTCGCCAACGGACTTAACATTATAGATAGTGAATTAGCCAGTTATTTCATTAACTTTATTAGTAAACAGAATATCATGAGCTACAATCAAGACGACTTATTATTAGAAGTCCCTGGGGGATCGTTAGTAATTACTGAGCAATCTTCGATCGAAAAGGTTCTAAAGCTATCTCTAGTAATTCCGACATTTAATGAAAGTAAAAATATTGAGGAGATCGTACGAATTTTATGTAAATTGCTCGATGAAATCATTCCAGCAAATTATGAACTAATTGTTGTTGATGATGACAGTCCCGATTTTACCTGGGTATTAGCTTGCAAATTAATACCATATTACCCTCAATTGCGCGTCATGCGTCGCGAAACAGAACGGGGACTTTCTACTGCCGTAATTCGCGGTTGGCAAGCCGCCAGAGGCGAAATCTTAGGGGTAATTGATGGGGATTTGCAGCACCCTCCAGAAATCCTCTTACAACTGTGGGAAGAGATGGAAAAAGGTGCCCAATTGTCAGTCGCTAGCCGGAATATTGAAGGCGGTGGGGTGAGTGAATGGAGTGTAGTGCGCCGATTTTTGTCTCGTGGGGCACAAGTACTGGGCTTGATTATTTTACCAGAAGTCATAGGTCGTCTCTCCGATCCAATGAGTGGTTTTTTCATGGTAAGACGTAGTGCTATTTCTGACCGACTATTGAGTCCCGTTGGGTATAAAATATTAATCGAAGTAGCTGGTAGAGGTAGGATTAGATGGATTTCTGAAACTGGTTATGTCTTTAGAGAGCGGATGGCAGGAGCAAGTAAGGTTACATGGAAACAATATGTAGAATATCTTCAACATTTAGTTAGACTTAGATTTTCTTTGTGGCCGATTGCGCGATTTTTGCGATTTGGACTGGTCGGTTTTAGTGGTGTTTTTGTCGATTTAGGAATATTTTATTTACTGCGTACAGGTTTGGGACTAGCGTTAACTCGTAGTAGCATTTTTTCTTCAGAAATAGCGATTATTAATAATTTTTTATGGAACGATCTTTGGACTTTCGCAGACATATCTCAAAACCAAAAAGGAGTCCGTCAACGGTTACGAAGATTTCTCAAATTTAACATGGTTTGCCTTTCAGGAGTATTTCTAAATGTTTTAATCGTAAATTTGTTGTTCAACATAACTCATATCAATGAATATATAGCAAAGTTAATTGCGATCGCGGTAGTCACACTCTTGAACTTTTGGTTGAATTTAAAGTTAAGTTGGAGAGTGACAGATGTCAATGATGGTAAATAATCAAGTACTGTAGCATCAGGGGTTGCCAAGCTCTCAGAGGGTGCCTTTGGATTGAATTGGCGACTGGTAGCGGCTGGCTTGGTAATTTCGATCGCACCTGTACTAATCCTATTCGTTTTTGTTCAACAGTATATCGTTCCTACAGCAGCAGGTAGTGGCGTAAAAGGTTAGGTTCGATCGTGGAGAATGCGTGTAAAAACCTGCAAGATAACTACAAAAATATTTTATCTCTGGATCGATCGAACTCGATCGATAATTGGGCATACTGACTTTTAGTGTTAGTCAAACTAACCCCGACTACCTTGCTTGTCATTTAGTTTTAGTGACTCAGTTTTTCAGCGTCTTGTTAACGTAATAAGCGACAGCGTATGCTTTTAAATTTATCATGAACAATATCTAATTTAGATTCTTTATTTCAAAAAAGAAATGTCATGCTTTGGGGATTAGTCTGGGCAGGCTTGTCCTTATTTACATACATATTTTTTAGCGGGCCACCACAAGGGATCGAAAGACCATTTTGGTATCGAATTTTCACCGCTTACATCCTGCAAAATATTCCTCCTTTAGTTGCTGGAATATTATGTATTCGGAATGGATTGAGCAGGCGAATGCCTAGTGGAAGTAAAGTTTGGTTATTAATTGGGATATCTTTAATATCTTATTTGATGGGAAATATCTTCTTTAGTTCGTGGGAATTAGTCTGGCATCTCAGTTCTACTGGTTCTCTCGGCGATCCATTTTTCTGTATTTTTTATATTTGCTTATCATTGGCAATGACGATCGCCATTTGGAGTAACCAGGTTCGATTGAAAATATATCAATGGGCACTCGTACTAGGAATTGCCATCTATTCAGCAACACTATTAATGTGGATTCTCCAGCCTCCTGCGGCTAGTTTAGCACCGCCATCTGCACAAACAATCCAAGTTCAGAGTGCCCAGTCATCAACTAGCAATAGAGATCCAGAGGTGGCACAGGCATCAAGCGAATCGAACATAGCAGCACCTGAATGGGTGATGTTTTTCGATGGCATCTTCAAACCCTATGGGCAAAGTTTAAATATCTTTTATGTTTGGTGTGATGTTGGTTTATTTACTCTAGCCGCCATCATGATTCTAGCGTTTTGGGGTGGGCGCATGAGCAATGCTTGGCAAGTAAACGCTCAGGCGATTGTCTGTTTCTACATTGCTGATATGTGGTTTGCCTATGCGGGAAATCAGATTAACGATTATCAGGGTGGATTTATGTTGGAAGCTTTTTGGATTCTGGGTGTAATTCAGTTTGGGGTAGCTGCGGCGATCGAATTTGAGCATGTGCTGACTCGGAATACCTCAGCTTTGTGGGGGGAGTGGGAGTAGGCAGAGGGGGGGAGGGGGAGACTGGGGAGAAACGACTTCCCGCTCTTCTCAGGTGATGTACTCAATCGATCCATACTCTCCACCCATTACAATCGCACCAGCATAGTCAGGCGAAATCTTGAGTTTCACAATCTGCCAAAAATCTCCCCCTCTCCCTCTCCCCCCCCCTGAAGTAGAAATAATTCCAGCAATAGCAGGATCGATCGAGACTTCTATTTCGTTCAATGGGGTCGTCAATCCTGTACCATCAGCCTTGAGGTATGCCTCTTTTTGTGTCCAAGCATGGAAAAATGCGGACTGATGAGCTGAGGGTGGGAGACTGTGGAAAATTGTAGCTTCGGCGGGAGAAAAAAATCGATCGACTAATTGCAGGTATGGTAATTCGCGCATATACTCGATGTCGATGCCGATCGGACATGTGGCACTAATTCCGTATACGGCTCGATCGTGGGAATGGGATAAGTTAAATTGCAGCTCGTTACCTGCTATTTCTGGTTTACCCTGCGCTCCATAGTTAAAGACGATCTGTTCTGGGGTAATATTTAGATACTGGCTCAAAATGTGGCGTAAATATCCACGAGCAACAGTCCATCGATCTCGGTGGATAGGAAAGATAAATTTGGCGGCGCGTTGTCGTTCTAATTCGGATAGAGATTGACTTAATACTGAGATCCGATCTATGCCTTGGTTAAGATCTATACACCAAACATGAATATGGCGATCGAGTATCGGTGGTTGAGGACAAATTAACATCTGATAGTGACTAGTGACTGGGGTACAATAAGTGTCCTTGCACCCAATGGGGTGAAAATAGAAATCAACGATCGTTATTAAATTTAGATTTATTAGTCAAAGTATATGCGAACCCATTATTGCGGCACAATCCGTACCGAACAAATTGGCGAAACCATTACCCTGTGTGGATGGGTAGATCGTCGCCGCGATCTTGGGGGGGTAATTTTTCTCCATTTGCGCGATCGTAGTGGTTCGATTCAGGTTGTCAGCGATCCTGTGCGTACCCCTGATTCTTATGCTCTTGCTGAGACTCTTCGCAGTGAGTATGTAGTCAAGATTACCGGAAAAATTTACCAGCGTCCAGAAGAATCTTTCAATCTTCGCATTCCCACAGGCACGATCGAAGTCTATGCCGAACAAATCGAGGTTCTAAACCGCGTTCACAAGCAATTACCATTCCAAGTATCTCAAACCGAAAATGAGTCGGTTAGAGAGGATTTACGCCTCAAGTATCGCTATCTGGATTTACGCAGGGAGCGGATGAGCAACAATCTCCAGCTTCGCCACCAAGTCATCAAAACCATTCGCCGTTTTCTCGAAGATCGTCACAATTTTATTGAGGTAGAAACGCCCATTCTAACTCGATCGACTCCAGAAGGAGCGCGGGATTATATTCTCCCCAGTCGTGTCAATTTAGGCGAATGGTTTGCCCTACCCCAATCACCGCAGTTATTCAAACAACTATTGATGGTGTCGGGACTCGATCGATATTATCAGATCGCGCGATGTTTTCGTGATGAAGATCTGCGGGCGGATAGACAGCCAGAATTTACTCAGCTAGACATGGAAATGAGTTTTATGTCTGAGGAAGAAATCATCAACCTCAACGAAGAATTAATCTGTCAAATCTTCAAAGAAATCAAGCAAGTAGATTTACCTCGCCCTTTCCCTCGCCTCACCTACAAAGAAGCGATGGATAGTTATGGCTGTGATAAACCCGATACTCGGTTCGATCTAAAATTGGTGGATGTATCGGATCTATTCAAAGACTCCCAATTCAAAGTCTTTGCTGGAGCGATCGCCAGTGGTGGTATCGTCAAAGTATTACCCATCCCAGGCGGTAATAAAACCGTCTCCAATGTGCGGATCAAACCAGGCGGCAACTTATTCAAAGAAGCCACTGATGCAGGGGCAAAAGGACTCGCTTATATCCGCGTTCTCGATGATAATGAAATCGACACCATCGGCGCGATCAAAGATTCCCTCACCGCCGAAAGCAAACAACAACTACTCACCCTCACCGGAGCTAAATCAGGCGACTTACTGTTATTCGGTGCCGCCGATGCAGCGACAGTAAATAAAACACTCGACAGACTGCGATTAGTACTAGGAAAAGAACTAGGTTTAATCGATGAAAATCAAGCAAATCTCTTATGGGTAACAGAATTTCCCATGTTCGAGTGGAATGCCGATGAAAATCGCTTAGAAGCACTCCACCATCCATTCACCGCACCTCATCGCGACGATATTGGCGATCTCAAAACTGCTCGCGCTCAAGCCTACGATATCATCTATAATGGTACCGAAATCGGCGGCGGTAGCGTCCGAATTTATCAACGAGATATCCAAGAACAAGTATTTACCGCAATCGGATTATCTACCGAAGAAGCTAACGATAAATTTGGCTTCCTCCTCGAAGCCTTTGACTATGGTACCCCACCACATGGCGGTATTGCCTACGGAATCGATCGACTAGTAATGCTCCTTGCTGGTGAAGATTCCATCCGCGATGTCATCGCCTTCCCCAAAACCCAACAAGCAAAATGTCTACTCACAAATGCACCATCTAGTGTCGATACCAAACAACTCAAAGAACTAGAAGTAATGTCTACTTATAAACCGAAAGTAAGTAGCTAAATCTGCAATAATATTCTAGTGGTAACATATCCCCGACTTCTCCAAGAAGTCGGGGATATATCGTAATTCTAAAAGTTCGGTTTCTAAGCGTTCTTAGGATCTATTCCTTTAATTCCAGAATAGATCGATCGATTGTTGTGGTAAAATTTTCTCCCTCGAACGATCTTTTCCATCATCGCCGAGAATTACGCTCTTTTGAATCAATTTCGATCCCAATCGACGATATACTCGATCGGGAATACCATAACCATCGATAATATGCGATCTACCTGCTAATACAACCATTTGGTAATTTGGCTGCTCTTTACTAAAACTAGCGATCCGATCTGCCATTGTCTCATCCCATAACAATTGAGTATTGTAGAATCGATCGAAACTCTTACTAGCTATCGATACTATCCCCATATGTTCTTGATAACTAGCCAAAATTCGCTCTCGATACTTGACATTAGATCGATCGATTTCGGCCAGTGGTGAGATATACTGGAGATCTGGACTAGTGAGACTCTCCAATCCTTCTTTGGCTACCTTACGAGTGATTTCTGTCGGCGTATTGAGCGCAATTACAGGTAAACGATTGACTCTGGCAAAATTGAGGATCGGCTCATAGTATTCCCACTTATATCCCCAACGGCGATCGAATTCTGTTTGTTGGCGCAATTCCTCCCCACTAATTTTTCCTGCCAAATAACGATCGAGTATCGGTTGGGCTGGACGTTGAAACATTTCCATCCCGATCGCGATTTGTCGCTTATAATTAAATAGGGTTTGAATAATTGCCAATTGTTGTTGATGCTGCAATTGGGAGTCATGAATTTCACCCAAATAAACAACCTTCGCAATTTTAAGTTGTCCGATTATCTTTTGCTGTTGGGGCGTGAATTCGAGCTTGCTTTGTTGTGTGGGTGTTGTGGCGATCGCATCCGGTATAATAAGTAGAGTATTGCACATCACGATCGCGACTAACCCCAATACAAGTGCGGCAATCCGACATATATTCATAGCAAGACCTTATATTAATATTTTAATTAAGATAACGCACAATCTTGGTTTGCAACGCTAAATTGGAGTCATAAATTATGCCAGAAACAACCGATCTTCGTTCCCAACCTGCTGCTGATACTTCGATCGAGCGGATTCTAGATCGAGCCATAGGTCAAAACTGGTTTGAATATCCGATCTTTGTACATCCCCATCATACCGACTATGGGGGCATTGTTTGGCACGGTAGTTACATCTCCTGGCTCGAAGAAGCGCGGGTAGAATGTCTGCGCTCTGTGGGCATCAATTTCGCCGATTTGGTGGCGATGGGATGCGATTTGCCTGTAGTAGATCTATCTTTGCGCTATCATCGCTCGTTACGGATGGGTGAATCCGCGATCGTCAAAACCCGTACTATTGATATGGAAGGTGTCCGCATGGTGTGGGAATATGAGATTGAATCACCCGATCGTGCCATCGTCTATCTTACAGGGGTTGTGACTCTGGTCGCGGTCGATCGAGAGAAGGGTAAAATTATGCGCCAATTACCCACAACAGTTAAAGACGCTCTGATCAAAATGTGGGAATAGTTTTTAAAAATATTTTGATTCAACTTTCGATCGCGATTCTGTCAGCAGCATTGGATCTAGAATAGATTTGGAAATTCGATCGAAGAGCGTGGTGAGGAATGTTGTCAAACCGATCGTAAGGTGCAAAACTCCTGAAACGTCGAAAAATCCTAGGTTGGGTTGCGCCAAGCAAAACCCAACCTACGATATCTGTCGATCGAATTTTCATGGTATAGCAACCGCCAGGGCGGTTAGGACAGATGTAGACGCTTCCGCTCTGGCGGAGGCTACGCCAACAAACCATTAGTAGGTCAGCTTTCCCAACCTGACCCCTGACCTCTGACCTCTGACCCCTGACCTCGGACCCCTGCTATAATATGCAAACCATATATTGCCAAACAACCTCTGTATCTCCATGAAGATTCAGCTTCTAATTCCCCTGTTGACCACCATTTGGATCGGATTGGGTACAAACCTCACCTTTGCCCAAACCGTTCCTGCTAGCACCCGTATTCCCATCGCAGATAATACTCTCGGCACTCAAGTAACGGGTGGTAATGTCTCGGAAATTAGAGGGGGTTTGAGTAGGGGGCAGAACTTATTTCATAGTTTTCAAGATTTTTCTGTACCGACTGGTGGTTCCGCTACATTTATCAATCCAGTTGGGAATAAAGCAATTATCACTCGCGTTACAGGTAATTTATTTTCAGATATCAATGGAATTGTCAATACCCAAGGAGCAAATTTCTTTCTCATCAATCCTAATGGGATTGTATTTGGAGCTAATGCTCAGTTAAATGTGGGTCAAACATTTGTCGGGAGTACCGCGAATGGGATCGATTTCAAAGATGCTGGGGGCAATAGTTATCGGTTTGGGATTAATGGTAATGATGCACCGTTGCTAACAATTAATCCAAATGCTGTACTAACACCAGCTAGGTTGATTCTGGGTGGTGGTAATGGTGAGATTAGCACTTTGGGTACGATCGGCACTACTACCGATCCAGGTAAATATATCGGTCTAATTGGGGGCAATGTAAGCATCGATGGTGGTCGCATCAATGCGGTGGGTGGGCTAGTTGAAGTCGGGGGATTGTCAGCAGCGGGAGCGGTAGAATTGGGCGGAGATGGGAATAGTTTTCGGGTACAATTTCCGCCCAATGTGATGCGATCGGATGTATCTATAATTAATGGCGGTCGCATATATGTACCTGGAAATGGCGGCGGCGATATTAACATTACAGCACGGAATATCGATCTATCCGGCGAAAGTAATTTAGTTAGTGGAATTGTAGAGGCTGGGACACCAACAACTGTGGCAGGAGATATCAAGTTAAATGCAACAGGAGAAGTACTTTTGTCAAATAGCTATCTTTTCAATTTAGTTGACACCAATTCGACTGGTACTGGGGGTAATATATCGATCGAGGCTGGTTCTATATCCCTTGAGGGCGCGAGTAACTTGCTGTCTGGAAATTTCGGACAAGGGGATGGGGGTAATATCGCCATCAATGCTAGCAATGGTTCCGTTTCGTTACAAGATGGTGCGATAATTGAATCCTTGGCTTCGGGAGTGGGAAAGGCGGGTAATATCGCTGTCACCGCCAAGGATAATGTCTTTCTCTCTGCTGCGAATATCTTTAACACTGTATCAACAGATGCAGTCGGGAATGGTGGTGATATCGCGATTGGTGCTACTGCGATATCGCTCCAAAACGGTGCTTCAGTTATCGCCGCAACTAGTGGCATCGGTAATGCGGGTAATGTGACCATTGTGGCTAAAGATGCCGTTTCTCTTTCAGGTGTCAATAACTTGTCAGGATTTTATAGTTCGATTACTAGTAATGTATCAGAGGGCGGAGAAGGTCGTGGTGGGAATATCGATATTCAGGCTGGTTCTCTATCTGTACAAGATGGTGCTCAACTTATCACCTCAACTTTTGGCACGGGAGCTGCTGGTAATGTGCGAGTGACGACGAAAGATGCTGTTTCTCTTTCAGGTGTTAATCGGATTTTTGGATTACCCAGCGGGATTAGTAGTGATGTAGGTCAGGATGCAGAAGGTCGGGGTGGTAATATCGATATTCAGGCTGGTTCTCTATCTGTACAAGATGGTGCTTCACTTACCGCTTCAACTTTTGGTACGGGGGATGCTGGTAATGTGCGAGTGACGACGAAAGATGCTGTTTCTCTTTCAGGTGTGAATAGGGTTTTTGGATTATCTAGCTCGATTAGTAGTCAGGTAGGTCAGGATGCGGAAGGTCGGGGTGGTAATATCGATATTCAGGCTGGCTCTCTCTCATTACAAGATGCTGCTTCACTTACCGCTTCAACTTTGGGTACGGGGGATGCTGGTAATGTGACCATAACGGCTAAAGATATGGTGTCTCTTTCAGGTGTTAATAGGGTTTTTCGATTACCCAGCTCGATTAGTAGTCAGGTAGGCCAGAATGGAGAAGGTCGAAGTGGTAATATCGATATTCAGGCTAGATCTCTCTCTTTACAAGATGGTGCTGCGGTTACAGCCTCAACTTTTGGGACAGGAACCGCAGGTAGTGTGACCATAACGGCTAGCGATTTTGTCACGATCTCTGGTGGGAGTGGATTATTTGTATTTTCTGAAAGCAATACGGAAACTGCTGGAGATATTTTTGTAGCTTCACCCAAAATCACTTTGGATGGGGGGACAATTAACGCTAGATCTAATACTGGGAATGGTGGGAATATTAACATCGGAGGTATATCTCCAGATGCGGCAAATCTACTCACTCTCCGGCGCGGATCTCAGATTTCTACTAGTTCTGTTCAGCAAGGTGGAAATGGTGGAAATATTAGTATTAATATCCCGAATGGTTTTATCGTCACGGCACCGAATGAAAATAGCGATATTACCGCGAATGCTTTTGGTGGGAGTGGGGGAAAAGTGACGATCGATAGTCAACAGAATTTTTGGATTGCTCCACTTAGTAGAGCAGAATTGGAACAACGTTTGGGTACGACGGATCCGAGTCAACTTACTCCAGTTAGTCTTTCAACTAACAATATTACCGCCATTTCTCAAGTCAATCCCAATTTATCGGGACAGGTAAATATTACGCCACCTGGGATAGATATTACGACTGGATTGGCACCTTTGCCAAATAATGTTGTGGATCCTACCGATCGAATAAATCCCAATTGTTCGCCCAAATCGATCGGCAATAACTCTTTTACAAATGTCGGACGAGGGGGCATTCCTTCTAGTCCGAAAGATCCCCTTAATGAGGAAAAGATTGCTGTCAATTGGGTAAGATTGAATCCAACAGATATGGTTCCTACTAATCCGATCGATCCAAATATAGTTCAGTCGCCAAAACCAATAGTTGAGGCTCAGGGCTGGATGCGCGATCTCAATGGCGACATCATCCTAGTAGCTCAATCTCGATCGGGCACAATGATTTATCCCTCTCAGCCAGCTTCTGGGTGTATGGATAAATAACATACTAGGGATGCTTAAAAACTAGACTTCTTAAAATTACTCAAGATCCAAGGGCTTCTCGAAGAAGCCTTTGGATCTTTCCCCCCAGCAATTAGCCGTTGGCATCGTGGTTAATCGGTTGTATTTTTCTGCCTAAAATTACTAAATCTCGTTCGCATCGCATCTCCACCGGAGAATCGCTCCCGTTAAGATCGGCGATTTGGGGCAAGAATCCCCATTGTTGAAATTGGTGTTTTTTGAATAGATTTAGACTGGGTTGATTGTGACCAAAAATAAATCCAACTAGAGTATTTAGATCTAAACTGGGAGAAGATGCGATCGCATGGGCTAATAGTCGATCGGCTAAATGTTGACGGTGATAATCTGGCGATACATATACACTCACCTCAGCGGTATGACGATAAGCATCTCGCCCATAAAACGATCGCAAACTCAACCATCCGCCAATTTTATCATCTACTTCGTTGGCGGAGCCTCTCGGAACGAGAATCGTCCATAGCGGGCGACGATCGGGTGGATGTGCCTCAAACCACTCCAATCTACTCGCAACAGTTACTGGCACTAAATCCGCTGTTGCCATCCGTCCAGGAATGGACGTATTATAAATATCAACAATACTGGGCAAATCTTCGATCGTTGCAATCCGAATCATGAGGGGTCAGAGGTGAGGGGTGAGGGGTGAGGGGTCCGTTATCAGTTATCAGTTATCAGTTATCAGTTATTCTTTACATCAACAGTAATCAGCTATCAGTTCATTTTTGTGACAGGCTTCTGACCCCTGACCCCTGACCCCTCACCCCTCACCCACTACCCACTTCCAGAGCGGATGTGAACTTCCCTGCTGGCGAATTTGACAAACTTGCCTAGCTAATCGTTGTTGCTCGTAGAGTGGTAATCCCCAGATGAGATTGCGACTTTGCCATACAAGAGTGGCAGTCATCATCCCGACACAGGCAAATAAACCGAACGCAGGGAGAGGCTGGAAAACTAGCCCATATTTGACCGCAGCCCAAGTAAAATCCTCAATGATGAGTTCTATGGGGTAACGAAGTTCCCAGAGGCTATAAACGCCAATAGTCCCCCAGAGGAGAGAGATAAATAGCCACCTGGCATAGATAGTGAGACGATATAAATTATCGATTTGGTTTTTAAAAATTGGATCGAGTTCGATTTCAGGTGCTGATGGGCATACGAGATTCTCAACAGATTTTGTTCGAGACATATTACTTAACTACTCAATCCGGTTAAGATTCGGAACTCATCGCTGGTTCATTTGGTGTAGTAGGATGAGTCTCCCGCCACAAACCAAACAGAGTACTGGCAATGAAGATACTCGAATACGCGCCCGCAGTAAAGCCAACAATCAGACATAATGCGAAGGTTTTGAGGGTTTCGCCGCCGAAAAGGAAGATCGAAAATAGTGTCAGGAGTACAGTAAGAGTGGTATTGATCGATCGAGACATGGTTTGATTGACTGATTCATCAATAATCTCATTAATCGGTCGATTGGGATCGATGCTAATCACCTCACGAATGCGATCGTAGATGACTACTGTATCATTAACGGAGAAACCAATAATTGTCAAAATACCGACGACAAATAGACTATCGATTTCTACTCCCTGCACTAAGCCGAGCATTGAGAAGACACCCGCCGTAATTATCACATCATGGAATAGGGCGACAAAGGCAAAGAAAGCATAATCCCACTGAAAGCGGAATGCTAAATAAACAACAATTAGTCCAAATGATACAAGGATCGCAATTAAGCCATTTTGAAATAACTCTTGACCTAATGTTGGCCCAACGGTATCATTTTGGGTCTTGGTGGGATCTAGTTTGCCGATTTTTGCATTAATATCTGCTTCTATTTTGGTTCTAGATTCAACTTTTAGATCTTTGGTGCGGATCGATAATCCAGTAGAATTAGCACCTTCGACTTGGATGATTGCGTCGCTCAATTCCTGTGTTTTGAGAATTTCCCGAACTGTCGTAATATCGATCGGTTTACAATTATTTGGGATATTGCAGTCTAGTTGATATTGTAATTTCGTTCCACCAGTAAAGTCCAATCCCAATCGCAGTGGCGATCGAATTTCTGGATTTGCCCAAGAAATCACCATCGATATAATCCCCGCCAGAATGACAGAGATAGACAAGAACCACCACCATTTACGTTGTTTGACTACACTAAATTTTGCCATCGGTTTCTCCTGTTCAATTATACTAAGTTGTGACTAGTTAGGTAGATTGGGTGCAAATAACCCCAGCCGCTGGCGGATAGACGGAACACCTAGTACTATTAATAGAAGAAATGCGTGGGTACATACCAACGCTGTGAACATACTGATCGTGATGCCCACACCCAGGGTGACAGCATAACCTTTTACCAATCCAGAACCCAGAAAGAATAATGCCAGACAGGAAAATAGGGTGGTGACGTTACCATCAAGAATACTCGAAAAAGCTCGATCGAATCCAGATTCAACCGATTTGTATAGAGTTTTCCCCGCTTGGATTTCTTCCCGAATTCGCTCAAAAATTAACACATTTGCATCTACAGCCATGCCGATACTCAGCACTGTACCCGCAATTCCTGGCAATGTAAGAGTTACATCTAATAAATCGAAAGCTGCTAAAGTAAGGATCGAGTAAATTATCAGCGCGACATCAGCGATGATGCCCGGTAGTCGGTAATAAACGGCCATGAAAATCATTACCAGCCCTAAACCACCAATTCCTGCATAAAAGCTACTTTGAATACTATCCCGCCCTAATGTTGCACCGACAGTGCGGATTTCTTGAATCTTGACAGGAACTGGGAGCGAACCTCCTCGCAATTGTACCGCGAGATCGCTCGCCGTAGCTGTAGTAAAATTACCCGTAATTACTGCTCTACCACCAGAGATTCCGGTAGCTGCAAATTCAGCACTTACAGTTGGGGTACTAATCGGATCGTTGTCGAGGAAAACACCAATTGTTCTACCTGTGCCTGCGAGATTTTTGGTAAGTTGGGCGAAGGCTTTACCGCCAAAATCATCAAATTCGATCGCGACATTCCACCCGCCAGCTTGCAATGGTTCTGGGCTAGCATTTTTGAGATTTTTCCCAGTAATTGTTGCTTTATCAAACAATTTACCGATCTCTATATATTGCTTGTCGATCGCCGCTTTTGCATCGGCAACAGCTTTTAGATCTGGAGATTTTTTGAGGAGTGTCTGTTTTAGTTTTGCTTCTTTTAGCACTGCCAACTCAGCAGTTAGTTGTCCTTCTGTACCTGCTTTTTGTTCGCGAAATTCTAGTTGTGCTGTACCGCCGAGGACTCTCTCCGCCTGCTCTGGATCGTTGACTCCAGGTAACTCAACAATGACTTTATTACTGCCAGAAGTTTGAATTAATGCTTCTGATACTCCCAAACCATTGATGCGATTTTCGATTACTTTTTGGACTGCGACTAAATCCTCTGGAGTAATATTAGGATGTTCTTTGGTTGATTGAATCTCCATAGTTAGTCGCGATCCTCCTTGTAAATCTAGCCCCAAACGGATTGGTTTGTTGACCAGTAGAGTAATCGCAGCGATAACTAGGACTATAATTAAGCCTAAGATAACTCGCTGTTTTTGCATAATAAAATTATTTGGGAGTGGGGAATGAGGGTTTAGAAGACGGGAGTAAGCTGTGAGCGTCAACAGTGCCAATTTGGAAGTTGGAAATTGGATGTAGCGATCCTAAATAATTTTCCCGATCTTTTAACCGCAAAGGCACAGAGGGTGCAGAGAGTAGGAAGTCAAGATCTAGATTTTAATTTAGGATTGCTATAGTAAGTAGCGCAATTCATGAATTGCCTCTACTTACTACCTAGTTCCCGATCCCTAGACTTTGCCATCAACAATCTTTTCGATCGCTTCCGCGATTTGGGGTGGTTGAATAATCGTTAAATACTCTAACTTCCCATTGTACGGTGTGGGAATGTCTTGTGACGACATCCGCATCACTGGGGCATCGAGTTCGTCGAAGAAATTGTCGTTGATGGATGCGACTAATTCCGCACCGATCCCGCCAGTTTTCATACATTCCTCGACTATAATTACCTTGTGGGTTTTCTTAATCGATTTGCCGATCGTCTCCAAGTCCAATGGTTTGAGTGAAATTAGATCGATGATTTCTGGATCGTAACCTTTTCCTTCGAGCAGTTTCATGGCTTGGGTGCAGTGGTGACGCATCCGTGAATAGGTAAGGATGGTTACGTCTTTACCAGGGCGAACGATTTCGGCTTTGTCTAGGGGTAATAAATACTCTTCGTCGGGGAGATTTTCTTTGAGGTTGTACAACAGTACATGCTCGAAAAATAGGACGGGATTTTCGTCTCTGATCGCTGATTTTAACAAACCTTTCGCATTTCGCGGCGTAGAACAAGCGACGATTTTTAAACCTGGCACTGCTTGAAAATAAGCTTCTAATCGTTGAGAATGTTCGGCTCCCAAATTTCTGCCGACTCCACCTGGGCCGCGAATTACCAACGGGATGGTAAAGTTACCACCAGAGGTGTAGCGCAACATGCCAGCGTTATTGGAAATTTGATTGAAGGCGAGGAGCAAAAAGCCCATGTTCATCCCTTCAATAATTGGGCGCAATCCAGTCATTGCCGCACCAACAGCCATTCCTGTAAAACTATTTTCGGCGATCGGTGTATCTAGTACTCGCAAGTCTCCATATTTTTTATGCAGATCTTTTGTCACTTTGTAGGAACCGCCGTAATGTCCTACATCTTCTCCCATGATAAATACTGCTGAATCCCGCGCCATTTCTTCATCGATCGCGGCACGTAGGGCATTAAAAAATAGAGTTTCCGCCATACTAGGTCTACAACATTTTAATTTCTTCAGATCTCACTCTAGCAGAAAGAGGGGACGGGGGGAGGGGGTGGTAGGGTGTTAGGGTGGGAGGGTTTTGTTTTCTCCCAGTTCCCTGAACCCTGACCCCTGACCCCTCAAAATGGTGATTCAGTATGAAGATGAATTACGCCTAATGTTGGATGGGCAAAAGTTAGTTCTCGTGCATGGAGATACAATCGATCGATACCCAAATCCCCCCCTCCCCCACTCCCATAAAGACGATCGCCTAAAATCGCTACCCCAAGCCCTTGAGCATCGGCTGTATGGACTCGTAATTGATGAGTACGTCCTGTGAGTGGAATCAACTCGATTCGGGTGTAGGTGCCCATTTTAGCTAGGACTTGGAATTTGGTCAGACTGGGTTTACCATGTTGGGGGTCAACTATTTGGCGCGGTCGATCGATCGGATTGCTGGATAATGGTAGATCGATCGTGCCTTCTGTTTGCTCGATCTCACCGCCCAAAATTGCCTCATATACTTTGTGTACTGCTCGTTGCTCGAATTGTTGACTGAGATGGCGATAGGTAGATTTGTCTCGTGCGAATAGTAAGATGCCTGATGTATCTCGATCGAGTCGATGAACTGGATATACATCATTTGCCAAAAATTGACGCAACCTCGTCGTTAGACTATCCTGAGTTGTTAGATACCGCCCAGGTACGGATAGCAATCCAGCAGGCTTATCGATCGCAATTAGATATTCATCTTCATAGATAATCGGTAGCGAAAATTTAGTCGGAGATCTTAAACCCGATAACATAAAGCCCATCAGTGGTTGACAGCGATCTTCACAAGCTCCATAAAATTCACCCTGAGTTTTGTCTAGACTATTTTTACCCCACCAAAATTCGGCTAGGCCGATCGGTGTAAGCTGATGAGTAGCAGCATAATGGAGCAGTTTCGGCGCACAACAATCACCTGTTCCCGTGGGGATACCTGCGGGCATCAATTCACGCAAAGAGCTATTAGTACCCAAAAAATTCATCAACTGATAGGCATCGTGCATTTGGGTTTGAAGTTGGCGCGAGAGGTTTTTTCGCTGTTGTTTCAACTCACTGATTCGATCGTCAGCCTTGGCTATGAGCGCGCTGAGTGGCTGTAAGATGCGATCGCGTTCTTGTTTGAGTTCGCGGCGTTCTCGTCCGTCCTGGCGGCTGTTTTGTTCGAGTTGTTGGAGGGCGATGGTTAGTTCATTATTGGCGAGAGTAGTTAGTAATTTTGCTCGATGTTGTTGACGTAATTCTTTGTGCTGACGATGGTCGATCGATTGTTGTGCTAATTTAGCCGCAAATGCCGCTACCAATCCCTCGTATTCCTTCCGTTGGGGCAATTGGGCGAGGCTAATTAATTCCTGTTTCATTGTTTCCAAATCTGCCAGAGTCTGAGTTTCTTCGGCTTTTACCCGCTCTCGCCCAGGGATAGGCGGTACCCAGCCTGCTATTCGATCTACCCCATTCAACAAGCCCGAAAAAGCTTTGAGAATGCCCCACTCACCCCTTGCCGTCTGTGCCAATAATACGCCATACATCTTCCCCTCGTGCTGGTATCGATCGTCCTGTGCTAATTGTGACATCAGAGTACGGGCGATCGATTCAATCCCCAAAGTACGGGGTAATTGCAATAAATCTCCACTCTGAGGACACAAACCCGTATATAAATAAGTTGGAGTCAGATCCACAGACAGGCTTTGCCCGCACTCGACGAACAAATCATTCAGGGTGAAATCGGTTGATTCAGAAGATCGCATGTTCAGATTTAGGTATCTATGAATTCATTGTCCGCAGTGATGTTCGATTAAAATAACCAAACTCTATCGATTATCTCACTTTTTTTGTTATATGAGTTACGAAGAAGTAAAGACGGCCTCCGATATCCTTGAAGCCTTCCGTAAATGCAAAAATCCTGGCGAGGAAATTGACCTGTTTGAGTGTTTAGCAACTCGGACGGAATCACCGATCGAGCCATTTCAAGAAATTCTCCAAACAGTCAAAATAGAAGCAGTATTAGCATTAACGATTCGAGCATTTGGCACAATTACCAATTCTGAAATCAAAACTCAACTAAAACAGAATGATAAACTGCTAGGGATGTTAAGCGATCGATCGAAATCTGGGCCGTCTGACTTGATTCGCTGGAGTGCCGCGAGAACTATCGATAAGATTGGCTTTGGATTTTTGGCGATTTCTCAACATTTAGCCGAGGAACCATTCAACATTTTTTATAAAATCTTGGAATCCAAGCAGAGGATCTTAATCGACCTTGACGATCCGAACAAAGGTGAGATTAAAACGATCGAGAAAAGTATCGCCAAAGAGTCAGTTGATTTTTGGGTATATGGCCCAACTTATGATTTGCGATCGATATCTGCCAAATATCACGGCGATAATTATGCCGCAATTGTTAGTGCTGTCGTCAAAAAACAAGATGTCTATGGCATTAAAGAGCATAACAAATTATTGAAAAAATCTGAGGAAAGAGACTATCCCGACAGGCTAACTAAGGAAGCTTATGAAAATCAGGTGTTCGAGAGATTTATTCAACGGTTGTCTGCAAAATTTATCAAGAGCAAAAATGCCGAACTTTTCAAACTAGCGATCGTCACTCAAGGGCACTCGCTTCAAAGCAACGATCCACCAACTCGACTCAGAGCAGCTACAATTCTGTTAGCAATTGACGAAAAACAATTAACTGAATTAGATTTCATGCCAAAGTTACTTGCCTTATCTCAAGCAATTTGTGCTTGTGATTTCGATCCAGAACCAGATTTTTCTTATCCAGAAATGTCCTATGAAGATTTGGCTAAAATTCTTGGTAACTTAAAGGTCGCCAGAGAATTAGTGTCACGCGATCGAATTAGTGAATATCTCATCAATCGGACAAAAAAGGTAGCCCAAGATCTCGACATGTTATCGCCCGAAAAAAATCTCAAACAGATATTGAGCGAAACAGCCCAAGCAGAATTAGAAGAAAAAATAAAACAAGGCAAATTAGCACGAGCAGAAAAAAAACGGCTAGAGAAGAAAGAAGACGAAGCTTGGAATGACACCAATAACTTAGAAATAGAAAGAGATAAAATTCATAGTATCAAAGCAGTCGTTGCCGCCGCGCTACCTGCGATCGATGCTCTCGATAATAATTTATATTTACAACTCAGACAAATTTCGATTCAATCTATCCCGACAGAAGACAATTTATTAATCGGCTATAGACAATCAATTATTGCTAAAATTAAAAGTCTACCAGAAAAATATCAAGCCGATAATAAATCAAAACTTGAGGATCTGGCTAGCAAGGATCTCGACCTTAAATTAAAGATATCTAACCTGCAAAAAGAAGAATCAACGATGAAGATAGGCTATGTATTCCTGGGCGTTGGGGGTTTATTTATCTTCATCCCTAATCTCGGAACCATCTTTATCGGCGCGATATTCATCGCCGGATTTATTTTTGTCAAAAGAATGGAAACAGACCGAATTGCTGAAGTAAAAAAATTGACCCAAAATATTGCTGAAAATGCCTCAAAATCTGACAAGATAACCGCTAACCTCAAAGTAATTGACGATCTGATTAGTTCGATTGGGAAGTAATTAATAATTAAATGAATTGAGAATTGAGAATTGAGAATTGAGAATTGAGAATTGGGTTTTTAGAGGTTGTTTGAAAAGTTATTTTCAATACGCACATCCTAGAAGATCTCCCCTAGCCCCTCGCCCCGCCAGAGCCGGAGTGAGGGCAAAGGTTGACTTGGAAAACAGCCCCTAAGCTCAACTTTATCGATCGCGATAAACCAGCTTCGACAAAATGTCTATCCACCTAATATCAGCCAAAGTTGGTAGGATCAGATCTGCCGACTTCAACCTGTCGTAAGGGCCTACACCCAATACCCACATTCCCGCCGCCAAACCTGCCGCCACCCCTGCGGGTGCGTCTTCAATCACCAAACAATCACAGGGGTTGACACTCAAAGATTCCGCAGCATGGAGAAAGACATCTGGAGCTGGTTTAAGACGGGGTACACTATGTCCATCGGCGATAAAATCAAACAAATGGATAATTCCCAATCGGTTTAGAACGTATTCAGCATTTTTGCTGGAAGATCCAAGTGCAATTTTCACCCCCCCACTCTCAAGTTCTACTAATAGATTACCGATCCCAGGGAGTAGATTTGTGCGATCGAGTTCGGCAATTAGTTCTAAATAGTACTCATTTTTTCGCCATAGTAAAAATTGTCGCTCTGCATAACTGGTATGACGATCGCCATCACTCACCGGAATACTCAGTAAGTATGTCAGTGCGTCTTCCCGATTCAAACCGAGCATATGGCGATCGTGAATTGCCTTATCAAATGGAATTCTTTCCTCATCTGCCAATCGCTGCCATGAGAGGTAATGAAAGTAGACAGTATCTGTAATTACACCGTCAAGATCGAAGATGACTGCGGCGATATATGGATCGCGCTCTGGTTTGTGCATAACAACTAGATGATACTTACAAACGGTAGTGACGCTGCTGCTGACGATCATCATCGACAACCATAACACTAGGTCGCTAATCTATGTAAAGTTATTATGCCCTCAAATCTACATATTTCCTTGCGACAAATCTCGTAGGTAGGGGTCAGGTGTCAGGTGTCAGGGTTCAGGGTTCAGGGTTCAGAATTCAGGGTTCAGGGAAAAAACAAAACCCTACCACCCTCCCCCCTCCTCCCACTTCCTTAACATTTGCTTGCAAAAGTGGCAGATAGATCCAAAGCAGTTTAGAGTAATAAGTATTCAGGTGAGACCATCGATCGGAGGTTGTGGATGAGTCAGCAGAGTCCTTATGAGCAGCTAGGCGTAGCAGAAGATGCTACCTTTGAAGAAATTCAGGCAGCAAAACAAAGAGTCATTGCTCAAGTTGGTGGCAATCGACAGCTACAGGATAATGTGGAAGCAGCTTATGATGCGATTCTAATGGATCGGCTCAAGCTCCGTCAACAGGGGAAGATTCAGGTGCCCGAAGGAATTAGGTTTCCTGAAAAAACACCCATTCCTCGCCCCACTTTTGCGCCGCCAAATTTGGCGAATTCCCCTAGTTGGCTACAAGATACGTTCGAGCGTCCAGATCGAACGGAAATGTTGACCACGGCTGGTGTCTATACGGTACTGGGAGGCTTGGCATTGGTACCGAGCGTAGCAAATGCTGGATTGCCAACTTTGATGGCATTAGGGACTGGATTTAGCCTATATTTCATTAATAAAAAACAACGCCGATTTAAACGTGCGCTGCTTGGTAGTCTGATTGCTTTGGTTATTGGTACTGCGGTAGCGGGTGTATTTGTAAATTATCTACATTTACCAGTCGCAGCAATTGGGATTCCTGGTGAGGTGTTCGCCAGTCTGTTAACTTTCTTCCTGTTGTGGGTCGTAAGTAGTTTCACCAGATAGAATCATTTCTACTGCTGCGACTAAATCGGGAACAATCGCAACCGATCGATATTGCTCCAAGAAATGTCGATCGCGAATTCCCGATCGTACGGCGATCGATCTAAGCTGATGAGCCTGAGCAGCAACAAGATCGGCTTCTGTATCCCCAATTACCCAAGTATCTTCATCTTCGCCCAATTCTGCCAAAGCTTGAGCCAACAACAGAGTTTTATCTTGAATATGTCCTTGCTTGACATAATCATCGGTGAGACAATACTGACGGTGACGATCGAAAAATCTTGCCAAATCATACTGAGCCAGTGTGCAATCCAATTCGCTCCGGCGGCGCAGTGTCAATAGCACTAATTCGATATTGGGCGATCGTCTAATCCTCTCTAGAGTGGAGATCGATCCCGCGATCGGTCGATCCATTGTGATATATTTTAGCTGATGAGTGTCTCTATTACGCAGAGCTTGATAGTATTTTGCCTGGATCGTCGTCAGCCCCGATTCAAGCCCAATCTGGATCTCATCCATACCTGCCCGCTTAAATGCCCAAAATTCTTCCTTTGTCAACACTTTCAACGGTTCAGACTGTGCGGCAGTATTTAAAGATAACTGATAAACATGATAGTATCGTTGTGATAAGTCAATAATCGGCCCATCAAAGTCAGTAATAATCCGCACAATTATTTAGTCGATCGATAATATTACAGTAGCCACAATATCATAAAAATTACCGAATAGACTTAGAGGCTGGTTGAAAAGTTATTTTTAATACGTAAACCCTCGAAGACACCCCCAAACCCCCTTGCCAAGCTATCCATTACCCACAGATCTAAAGGGGGAGGATGAGGGAGCGTCGGAGGATGGGGAGGAAAGATTTAAGAGGCTTTCCACCCACACTCCCCACACCCCCTCTTAGAGCTTGAAGATTTAATCTAATGCTGAAACAATCTCGCGGATGTATCGTCAACAGTTGGTAGTGTTTGGAAAAATCGAGCACCACTCTAACTGTTTGCCAATCCCCCTTCAATATCGTCACTGAGATGTGTTAGTTATGAATTTTAAATCAATCTGTGGGTCTATTTCAGCTATTGCCGCAGTCATCAGCCTCATGCAAGCACCCCCTGTATCCGCTCAACTCATTCCTGAACCCTGGGTGACACTTGGCAGTAAAGATCGTAGCGTGAGTTATGGTGTCGGGATCAAGTTTTTTGATTTTGGGGCCGAATTGGGAACTGGGCCGAATGGTGTTACAGGAGTCGATGCGTTGAAGTTTTTTAGCTTTCCCGTGATTTCCCCTTATGCTGGATTAGGTCTTTATGGCGATCGAGTGGTGGCATATTCTGGTGGTGTTCAGTTTTATCCACCTGGGAATACTTTTTTTGGAGTTGGTTATCATTCGATTCGTGGTGTCAGCGGTCAACTTGGGTTTAAGTTCTAGGGAATAAGGAATAGGGGATAGGGGGAACTTTAGACGAAAACAATATCTAGAAAAGATTATATTGTTACTTTCGCAGGAGTCTAAACTATATGGCAGATTGGCAAATTCCCTCTCCCTCCGAGGTTCCAGCAGCGTTTATTGCTGCTGTGCGCGGCTGCAAATCGACGATAAATGGTCGATTTGCGGCACAGTTGTTGTGGCAAAGAGGGATGAGGGAGATTGAGGGGCTGTCGGGTTATTTGGATTGCGAGCAATATCAGCCTCAAAGTCCGTTTGCTTTTGGTGCGGAAATGACTCTGGCGGTGGAGCGGCTGAAACAAGCGCGGATTCGGGGCGAGAAGGTGGCTATTTGGGGTGATTTTGATGCGGATGGGGTGACAGCGACTAGTGTGCTTTGGGATGGGTTGGGGCAGTTTTTCGATCGAGGGGAGCAGTTGAGTTATTATATCCCCGATCGAATGCGCGAATCTCATGGTTTGAACCTGGCGGGGATTGACAGGTTGGCGGCTCAGGGGGTGACGCTGATTGTCACTTGCGATACTGGTAGCACGAATATTTTAGAAATTGAGTATGGGAGTCAATTGGGGATTGAGACGATCGTCACTGACCATCATACTTTACCTGTCGATCGTCCTCCGGTTACAGCGATTATCAATCCGCGTTATTTTGAGGCGAGTCATCCATTGTTTCATCTGTCTGGGGTGGCGGTTGCTTATAAGTTGGTGGAGGCTTTATATATTAGTTTGCCGGATATTCCGCGTCAACCGATCGAATATTTATTGGATTTGGTGGCGATTGGTTTGATTGCCGATTTGGTTCAGCTCAAAGGTGATTGTCGTTACTTGGCACAGCAGGGCATCAAACGTCTGACGCTACAGAATCAGGCGGATATTGATGGATTTCGACCAGGGGTACATAAGTTATTGAAGTTGTGTAAGCGCAATGGCGATCGACCGACAGATATTTCGTTTGGGATTGCTCCACGAATTAATGCGATTAGTCGGATTTATGGGGATGCTAGTTTTGGGGTCGAGTTATTAACTAGTCTGGATGTAAATCGCTGTGAAGCTCTGGCAAATGATACTGAATTAGCGAATACTCGGCGCAAGGAGGTACAGAAAAATACTCTACTCCAAGTTCAGAAGAAGTTGGCAGAATTGGATCTATCGACCACTTCAGTTATCGTGCTGGTAGATGCCAATTGGTCGCCAGGGGTATTGGGTTTAGTCGCTGGACAAATTGCCCAAGAGCATGGTAAACCGACAATTTTATTGAGTACAATCGGCGATGGAGATGGGGATGAATTAGCTGGTAAAATTGCTAGGGGTTCGGCTCGATCGACTCAAAATATCGATCTCTATCAATTAGTTAATGCTCAATCTCATCTATTAAATAGTTTTGGCGGTCATCCCTTCGCCGCTGGCTTGAGTATCGACACTGATAAAATCCCTTTATTTATCGAAGCAATTAATCGCCAATTACGCTGTTCGATCGGTGAATTGCCATTGCCTGCGATCGACATCGATCTAGTTATTACCTGTGCAGATTTACACAAGCTAAATGGACGAGAACTATTTGAAGATTTACTATTGCTAGAACCCTATGGCATGGGGAATCCTGTCCCCAAACTATTAATCCAAAACTGCACCTTTCAAAATATTTGGAACAAAAATATTAAAGATTTCAAAGGCAACTCAGTTCGCTATATTCGGACGAAATTTGAGATTGTCGATCGCACCAACGAGCGGGGATTTCCAGGCATCTGGTGGGGGCATCCCCAAGACGATATTCCATCAGTAAATTGCGATGCGATCGTCGAACTAGACTACAACTCCTTCGACAAAAAATGGGAAGTGCGACTGGTAGAACTTCGCCCAGCCGCCACCCAAATCCAAACAACGCCAAATCGCCCCGCCGCGCTCAAAATTTTGGACTTGCGCGAGATCTCCATCCCATCATCTGTCAAACTAGAATCAGTTGTCCGTGTATCCGCCTGTCCCAGTAGCTGGGCTGAACTGCAATCGTCGTGTAAAATGGCGATCGATACCGATCGGGATTTGGCACTCAATTATCAACCCACAGACTCAGCCACCAGCCGCGAAAAATTCGATCGATTAGTCGGTATCGCCAAATATCTAGCTCAGACAAAAGCACCTCAACCAATCGATCGACTAAGATCGGTACTCAATATCGGCGATCGCAGTTTAAAATTAGGCATCGATGCCCTAACAGAAATCGGATTTAGATGTTCGTTTCAGCAACCAGATTTGCTAGCCGTCGAATGGCGCGAGCCAAATCATCACCAAAACCACGACCTTTATTCTTTAGCTACAGTCAAAAAATTTTTAGCTGCGATCGCGGAAGAACAATTTAGACGTAATTATTTCCTCAAAGTACCAGCATATGGGATTTCAGCAGGATTGGGCGTGAGTGGCTAAAGCCAAAAAGATCCAAATCATCACCCAATAAGTGCTAAATTTTTAATACTTGAGTTAAAATATTCCTATTTTGGGAGCCTAATATAATGATCGTCGTTTTCAACCTGGCACTATTTGGCCTAGTGCTATTATCCTTCGTGATGATTGTCGGCGTACCAGTAGCTTACGCAGCACCACAGAACTGGGATCGCTCCAAACAACTCCTCTACATCGGTTCGGGAGCTTGGGCACTTTTGGTAGTAGCGGTTGCCGTTTTAAACTTCCTAGTAGTCTAGACTATCTAATAGTACAGTTGGTTGTGGCAGCGATCGTTTAAAATCCCTGGTTACAACCAATCTCCATTCGATTCAAAAATTCTCAAAATCCTCACCCCGAATACATTCAATATCATGGCAGTTTTTGAAGGCACTCTCGTTTGTGACAGTTCGCTCCGATTTGCGCTCGTCATTGCTCGATTTAACGATCTCGTGACGAATAAATTGGTAGAAAGCTGCCAAGATTGTCTAAAACGTCACGGAATTGATATCGCGCCTGAAGGTACTCAGGTAGACTATGTATGGGTACCAGGGAGCTTCGAGGTGCCACTGGTTGCCAAAAAACTTGCATACTCTGGTCGATATGATGCGATTATTTGTTTGGGTGCAGTAATTCGTGGCGATACACCCCACTTTGACTATGTTTCATCAGAAGTAGCCAAAGGTGTCGCAGCAGTTGGATTCCAAAGTGGTACCCCAGTAATATTTGGGATTCTCACCGTGGATACAATGACTCAAGCACTCGAACGTGCTGGGATCAAAAGCAATCATGGTTGGGGTTATGCACTCAACGCGATCGAAATGGCTACCCTGATGAAACAGCTACCACATACCGAAGTGAATAGGTAAATATAATATGTCTGAAAGAAAATATCTGCCACTAGACGAAGATCGAAATCATGGGATTGGGGGAAAAGATCGGCTCAAGTTGAATTCAGGGGGGATGAGATTTGTAAATCGCCATGCTGGGGCGTTTTTAGCCACCCCCTTTATGTTGTTCAATGCAGTTACCACCATCGCGGGGGTAACGTTGATTTTACCCATGGCATCTGGTTTACCGATCGGCATATTTTTGTCGAGTGCTTATATTCTCGTCACCGTATCAGAAAACATCAAAAAACAACACTCATTAAGAAGGTTGGTTTTACTATACATATTTGCCACTTGCAGTACCTACACTAGCTTTTTCTCGATCTATGAAGAGATGAGTGAAGTGAAGCTAGAGCATCAAGCGATCGAAAAAACAGTTGAAACTCACAACAACTTTGTCAATAATCTCCGCGTTTCTTTGACAAAACAAATCAACGATCTCTCAACTGAGAATCCCAAGATAGATAAAATAAAAAGACTCAAACAGGATTTAGAAAAATTTACCGAACAACGAGCACAGTTTGACAAAGAAGGCAAAGATAAAGCCGCAGGCGAAATGGCAGGTAGAGTTAAATATACTAAAAAAGAACTCCAAACATTGCTTGAGTCGATGGAAGATTCTTCTAGCTATCAATTTCATCAAAAATTAGTCGATCTTCAAGAGCAGAAAAAAACCACATTAAAAAGTAGTTTAAGCGTTCAAACATTCATCGATTCAGGTCAAACTTCGGCTGAATTGTTCGCCCAAGATGCGAGTTTGTATCGAGACATTTTCTCGGAATTAGAGAACACCAGTACAAAAGCTGTTGATTCTGACTTTGCCAAAAATAACAAACCGCCTGTAAATGATGAATATATCAAAACGCCAATCTTTTTGATTCCATTTGAGACTCTTGTTAGTGGTAGTGCAAATAGGCAATTGGGTTTCATGGTGTTTGCGATTATGATTTCGATCCTGATGGAAATTATCCCCTTATTATTGAGTGGCATCAACGCCGAAGAAAGAGAAGGCGACGAGGATAATATTGAAGATCGGCTTCAGAATGGCAGACTCCTATTACCAGCTCGCGAACCTCGCGATCTATTGATTGAAAACTTGCCCGCATATGAATTGGAGTACCCACCCAAAGTAGCCAAACATCCAATGGATCGAACTTCACAACTAGTAAGTTCATTTGTGTTTGACACCAAGAGACTATACTTGGATATCTACAAATCAATGTCACGAGGAGTAGGCACAGCAGATAATATCAAAAATATCGTTGATAAAAAACTGCATCAGTCAATGGCTTCAGCGCATCTGAATACGGCAGAAGAACAATATACATTCTTGGTGCTATTTTATGAGTCAATTCATCGAGATGATTTGGAGATATCTCTGTCTAATTTTCCCGATGGAAATAATTTGGATGATGAATTTTTCCGCTATAAAATGGCGGCTGAACTGTTTATCAGTGTGATGAGAGATAGACGGATTGGTTGGCTCAAGAAGAGTTCTAAAGATGAAGAGTTTCCAAAAGATCTCAATCTGGGCGAACATGGCACCGATAGATTTGTATTCCCAGAACTTTTTGCCCAAAGAAAGAAAAAAATCAAAAAGTGGCAGTTTGTGAATGAAACTGCCTATCAAGATTTCTTGGACTGGTGGCTATTGCAACAACACAATAAAAATCGCAAGAAAACCGCCGACGATCTAGAAGCTGACTTGAATCTAGCGATCGCCTATAATAACCACACTAGAAATAATAAGGAAGCCGAAATCGATCGCGATTAAATTAATTGAGAATTACGGATGCATTTACAGACGCGGGCTTCCCCGTCGGTAAAAATGCACCAAGCAGAGAATTGAATCGAGACACCCGATTTATCAAATAATTTGGGTGTCTGCGATCGCTTATTTCTTGATTTTCTTTGGCTTGAGATTTTGGCTCAAGAATCCGGTGGTCATCATCCAAGCTTCACCCGCCGCTATCGGCTCATAGCTATCTCTTTCATTGCACATAAAACCATGCCCTGCATTCGGAAATAGATTGAGGATATAACGTTTCTTGGCTTTGGATAGTGCCGTTGCAACCTTTCCATGTTCATCAGCCGCGATTAGTTGGTCTTCGGCACCATACATCAGCATAATCGGTGCTTGCATAGTTGTCACTCGATTCAGGAGAGATTTTTGACCTAATTGATTGCCTGGTAGCGCATCAATACCCCCGCCATAAAAAGAGACGGCAGCTTTGATTTTGCCCCCGTAGACAGCGTTGGCAAGAAAAGCATATCTTCCCCCCATACAGAAGCCGATAACACCGATAGCATTGGTAATAATTTCGGTTTTCCCTCCGAGGAAATCGATACTTTTGCCGACATCGCTCATCACGGCATCATCATTGAGAGATTTTAATTTGCCGATCGCCCCAGCGATATCTGTATACTGGTAGCTAGTACCGCGATAAAAGTCTGGAGCGATCGCAGCAAAGCCAGACTTTGCCAACCGATCGCAAATACTTCGGCACCATTGATTCAAACCAAAAGCCTCCATCAATACAATGACAGCGGGAAATTTTTCTCTACCAACTGGGGTGACATAATATCCAGGTAAACCTGTGGCAATTTGGATATTTTTACCGACTGGAGTAGTTGTTTGAGGATCTGGTTGTTTGGCGATACTCAGTTGTGAATTCGCCACAACTGCGGCGGTAGCAATGCTCGATGCTCCAAGTAATATATCTCTTCGTTTCATGGGTAGTTATCACTTATCGATTAGCAATTGTTATCTTAACGCCTATGGTAATCTTAGAGGCTGTCTGAAAAGTCCGTTGTGCTACCAATATGCCCTTGGAGTTCCCAGCACTCGATCGAAAGCCACTAGATTTTTATCGAATCATTTTAGAAGAAGTTCTACCAAAGTTTAATTTTTATGTCAGTTTCAGTTCTTTTCATGCCAGATCGAGTAACTGTTGAGGCAGAGGTAGGCGAACCACTACTTAGTGTTGCAGAGCGCGGGGGTTTATCGATTCCAACGGGCTGTCTGATGGGCGGTTGTTATGCCTGTGAGATTGAAATCGAAGGTGTAGAGCAACCCGTCCGTGCTTGTCTTACGGCAATTCCGATCGATAAACCCACACTCGTCATTCATCTGGGCGAAGATCCAGGCTGGTAAACCATAGCAGCGAAATACCGTATGTTTGCACGGAATAAACAAGATCGAACTCGTCTACTTCCACCTCGATGGTTGGTGTCTTGCGGGCAGCCAGAGAAGATAGTTTCAGCACCTGTGGATTCTTTATGCACGGGGATTGGAGGCGATAAATACCCTCAATGGCTCGAACAACGGGAAATCAAATCTGAGTGGTGTCGAGAAAATTTTCGGATTCATCACGCGGGAGATGGTTGTTGGGCTGTTAGTCCTAGTGGTAGATTTATCATCGTGGGGGATTTGTGGCTGAGTAATCGTCAAGATTGGATCGATAAGTTGGATATCACTCCAGACATGGTTGATATCGATGTGGTAGCCAGACTTTGGGATAAAACAACTCTAGATACCCCCAATTTGCTCCAGGGCATGTTTGGGCTGGTTGTGTGCGATCTGGAATTGGAGCAATTATCCCTGGTGCGGGATCCTGTGGGCGGGAGAGCGATTTATTATACTACTGGCACAAAATGCTGGATTGCGCCTCAACTTAGTAGTTTAAATGCCTATCGATCGAATCAACTAGATCCGATCGCCCTGAGAGATTATCTTACTTGTTCTTTTGTTCCAGGCGATCGCACGATGTGGCAAGATGTCCGAGAAATTCGCCCTGGGACGATTTTACAGTTATCAGCGCAGCAAACGATCGCCTATTGGCAGCTACAGGAGCGAGTAGTCGAGCAGGAGTCTTTGGAATGGCATGGAGATAAACTGCGATCGCAATTGGAGCAGGTGATGCAAGAATATCTACCAGCAGGGGAGGCAGTTGGGGTATTTTTGTCGGGAGGGTTGGATTCTAGTTGCATCACTGCTTTAGCCGCCAAGTTGCATGATGCACCGATAAATACTTACTCGATCCATTTTGGTAGCGAATGCGCCAATGAACTAGAATTTTCCAGCATGGTTGCTAGTCATTGCCATACCAATCATCATATTCTAGAAATCACCTTTCTAGATATGTGGGAAAAATTGCCTCAGACAATGGCATATCTTGACGATCCCATCGGCGATCCTCTCACTGTGCCAAACTTATTAATCGGGCAATTAGCTAGTAAAGATGTCCGAATTACTCTCAATGGTGAAGGTGGCGATCCTTGCTTTGGTGGGCCAAAAAATCAGCCGATGCTAATTAATAGTTTATATGGTTCGGTGACTAATTCGGCGCAATTACAGGCTTATTTAACCTCTTTCCAAAAGTGTGCGGCGGATTTACCTCAGTTACTGAAACCGGAAGTATGGCAACAAATGCAGCAACCGTGGATATTTGAGGCAGATTTGAATTCTGACATGAGTTATCTCAATCGCTTGATGACTCTAAATATTAAGTTCAAGGGTGCAGATCAGATCTTGACTAAAGTAAATAATCTCACTCAAGCGGCTAATTTGCAAGGTCGATCGCCATTATTCGATCGACGAATTGTTGAGATGAGTATGGCAATTCCCCCTGAATATAAGCTATCTGGAGTCCAAGAAAAAGCTGTACTCAAGCAAGCAGTATTAGATCTATTGCCAGCAGCGATTATCGATCGACCAAAAAGTGGGATGATGGTACCAGTTCAACGTGGCTTTCATAAACATTGGCAACGTCAAGCTCGATCGATGTTATTGAGTCATCACGCTCGAATTGCACCTTATATCAATCAAGATCTAGTCAAAGAGTGGTTGAATTTTCGTGGTGATGTTTGGAGTAGGTATGGTGTTAAATTGTGGTTGTTGGTGAGTTTGGAACTATGGCTACAGGCTAATTGTACTAATAAGTAAGTGTAGATCGAAATCGATCGATCGGCTCATTATTCACCGCAGTATTTTTAAAAACCTTCTCATGACAGAAATAATCGAATTCGACACAGATAGGCTCCACTTACGTCAGTGGATAGCAGCAGACAAAGCACCTTTTGCGATGCTTAATGCCGATGAACGAGTAATGGAATACTTTCCTAGTGTACTTGATAAGATTGCTAGTGATGCAATGGTCGATCGATTACAGACAGGCATAATCGATCGCAGTTGGGGTTTCTGGGCGGTAGAATTAAAAGATGATAAAAAGTTTATCGGTACCGTTGGTTTGGGTATCCCTAGAGCAGATTTACCATTTTCTCCCTGTGTCGAGATTGCTTGGCGACTTGCATTTCCCTATTGGGGTAAAGGCTACGCATCAGAAGCGGCTAGAGGTGCTTTAGAGGTTGGATTCGAGCAACTTTGTTTATCAGAGATCGTATCATTTACCGCGATTAAGAATCAAAGATCTCGCGCAATCATGGAGCGATTGGGGATGAATTTGGCGGATGAAACATTCGAGCATCCTAGCGTACCAATCGGGCATCCACTTCGAGAACATTGTCTCTATCGATTGTCGAGGGAAAAGTGGCAATGCGATCGATAAAACAACGCCTCGATCGATTGTTTAACAAATCTTCAATCTGGCTGAGTATCCAGATTATTATTTTCGTAGTCATTTCGATCTTATTAATGCCAATTATTATCATATTTTTACCCGTAATAATTCACCTTGCAGACCGACAAAAGCGAAAATCTGCCGATCGATTTCCCTGCTCAAATTGTGGTAATATTTTGGGAGATTCTGCCCTCGAATTAGCTGATATTGAATGGAACAGATTTGTAAGTAGATTACAGCAAGAAAATCCAGAAACAAGATTTCGACTGAATCGAACCATCGATGCTATCTGTGTTTATTGCGGAACTCAATTTACTTATATTAACTCAACAGATACATTTCAAAATTGCAACGAACAGAGTATAGTGGATCGATCGCGATCCTAACAGCCAAATTATTAAATTGTCGCTGTTGGCGTAGCCTAACGTAGGTAGTCGTCATCAAAGACTTGATGATTTAATAAGATACTATAATCTTCACGCTGTCTGATGAGTCGATGGTCACAATTATCTAATAATACTTCGGCTGGGCGCGGACGATGGAGAAAATGAGAAGACATGGCATAACCATAGGCTCCCACATCTAAGATTGCAATAATATCATCTATTTTCAGTCGCGGTAGCTGACAATTGCGACCTAAATAATCGCGGGAATAAGTCGTATTCCCACAGATATCAGTGGTGAATAATTCGTCCCCATTTTGCCAAGTAACTATTTCTCGATAGCCACCATGCACCGAGGGTACTGAAAGATTTCCAACCGTGGTATCTACACCAACGATCTGTTTTCGATCTTGCCACTTTGTGGAAACTACCCGTGCCAGTAGTACCGCAGATCCGGCGATCGCTGCCCGTCCAGGTTCGATGGTAAGCTGAATCTGGCGTTCTAATTTGGACAATCTTTCACTCAATACCGCCCCAAACTCCACCCAATCAAAAGCTACTTTGTCATGATGATAAGGATAGCCAAATCCACCGCCAAAATCTAAATAAGACCAATCTGGTAATTGACTGGCGATCGATAATAAGATATCTATGGCATCTACAAACGCCTGTGTCGCATTCGTACCAGTACCGCGATAGAAGTGTAAACCGTCGATAGTTAAGCCAGCTTGACGGGCAATATCGACAGCTTCGCCAAATCGATCGGGATGTACCCCAATTCGACTATCACCAGTTAAAGGCGGATAGTTCAACCTAAATCCCAGTCGAGGTTTGGCGTATTTTTCACTATAGATATTTGTCAAAACTTCAAGTTGACTCAGACTATCGAGATTAATCGTATGAATGCCCCATTCGAGCATTTGACGTAGTTCGGATCGATCGAGATTACTGCCACTATAGACGATTCGATCGGGTGTAACCCCAGCCGCCAGAGCTAAATAGACATCTCCTGGTGTATTGGCATGAATACCCCAGCCGTGGTTTTTAAAAATTTGCAGAAGGGCGACATTACCATTAGTCACGCTAGCAAACTGAAACTGAGTATCGGAATAGGGAATAGAATTGGCGATCCGATCGATCGTCTCTGTTAATCTGTCGAGTTGATATACATACAATGGCGAACCATAGATGGTTAATAGCTCTTGGGCAGTAGTTAGAGGGAATGGTACAATACTCTGCTCGATTAGTCGCTCTAGTCGATCCATTTATAAATCTCGATTGAGGATACCTTCTAAATGTTATCCTAATGTTCTAGTTTGGGATCTAATCAGAGCCGATCGGTAGGCACAATGTTATAATGTTTTTACCCTTCGCAATTCAAGGTTAGCATGAGCAATCATCCGCTTCTCAAAGTTGAAATGTCCCATCTAAGTATTGCAGAGCGGATTCAACTTGCCGAGGATCTATGGGATAGTATTCTAGATCGGCAAGATGAAATTATTTTGGATAAAGCACAACAAAAAGAACTCGATCGAAGACTAGCAGGATATCATCAAAATTCTAACGCTGGATCTACATGGGAATTAGTCAAACAAAGATTAGGCATTTCCCAATGACTTATCGGCTAATTATTCGCCCTGAAGCAGAGTTAGATCTAGAAGATGCTTTCCTATGGTATGAGTCTCAATCGAGTGGTTTAGGTTCTGAATTTGTTCGTGCAGTCGATACTTGTATATCTACAATTGGACGTAATCCTCTAGCTTATAAGCTTATTTATCAAGAAGCTCGACGTGTCTTAGTCCGACGTTTTCCTTATGCTCTTTTTTATATTGTTGGGGAAGATACAGTCTTTGTTATTGCTTGCTTTCACAGTAAACGAAATCCTAATAATTGGCAAGATCGACTAAGTAAATAGTCCAATGGAATTGGATATATATTCGATCTTTTATAATTTGCTTTTACAATCAATTTCGATCTCTAGACTGGATGAATTTCCATAACCGCTGGGGCAGCCAAAATGGATGATTCCAACTGTGACTACTAGATTGTTGCCCCAATACCTGAGTGCGCCATTGCTCCCACATAATAACTAACCATAATATCTCACCAATGCGGCGACCTTGAATCGATCCACTAAATTTACCACTAACTAGCATACTGGCAAGATCCGATCGCCAAAACCCAGATTTTTCCAAGACTTGAGGATTTAACCATCTGCCCAAATCGCCCCATAGTTCTTGAAATAACCAAGCATTCAAGGGTACACCCATTCCGCGTTTAGTGCGCCAAACAATTTCAGATGGCAGGATATTTTCGACCGATCGTTTGAGGATATACTTTTCGCAAGCACCTTGCAAATGTAGGGCACCAGATACGCCAAATGTCCATTCTGTTAATGGTAAATCGCAGAAGATCGATCGAACTTTCAACCCATGCCAACTAGCTAAATTAGTCGCACGGGGATGGATATTTTGGGCACCTTTGAGGATTAAAGATGCACGTCGCAAACGGTGGAGCAATTCAGGTGCAAAGTTTGGATCTAAAGCTTCACTAATCCAATCAGCCGGATCTAGATCCTGGATTTGTGCCACGATCTGAGGTTGAAATGACTGTTGAGTGTATCCATAAAGGCGGTGGAACGTCTGAAGATATGGCTGAATGAAGTCTGAACTATTTCCATAGATACTCGCAGCAATTAGGGGCTTATTCGTCCAACCTGCGAATAATTGATCTCCGCCTTCACCATTGAAAATTACTGATACTTCTTGTTTTGCCGCTTGACAGAGGAGGTAGAGGGGTACCGTTACTCCATCCCCATATGGTGAGTCTAAGGCGCGGGCGGTGGAGGGTAATGATTTTCTCACCAATTGGGGATTAACTGCTACTTTCACCAATGGAATATCTAGGTGGTTGGCTACTTGCTCGGCGTAGGGATATTCAGAAATCCCCGCCGCTCCAAAATCGAGGGTATAAGCGCGAACTTTAATTCCATTTTGAACTAAAAGAGCCGCAGCGATCGAGGAATCCAATCCCCCAGATAATAATACGCCAACTGGTCGATCTGGTAAATCCTGAATTTGTCGCTGGATTGCCGATTGCAATAGATGTTGAAGTTGGTCGATCGCGATTTTTTCGTCGGTTATTTGTTCGCTACTTTGTTGCCATGAATATTGACTAATTAGAGTTGGTTGAAGGTCGCCTAATGTCCAAGACAATTCCGAGCCTGCGGGAATCAATTGAATCCCCTTAATCGGTGTGAATGGTGTGGGTACATATGAAAAGCAACTATAGCCATATAGCCCCCTCACATCAATCTTTGCCCCATCAATTAGCGGTAATAATAATCGTAAATGGGAAGCAAACCAGATCGTTCCATTATACTCTGTCCAATATAGAGGTGTTCGCCCAAAGGGTTCTCTCCCCAAGATTAAGTTAGAGTTTTCTAATCTTGCCCAACAGTCATATTCTAATCCAGATGCTGAAATACCGATCGATATTTTCGTCAGCGGTTGAGTTTTGGTAGAAAATAAGTGCGATCGATCTTCACTGCCCCAATACCCTAATAATTCTCCAGCTAAAACTGTGACACCATGATATAAATCCATGCCCATTAATTTGTATCAAATGGTGCCTGCTCGACAAGCTTATCGCCCACTAATATTTGGACTTTCCAAGCACCGATTGCTGCACCCATTGGCATCTGATAACGACACTGAGTATTCCAGACAGCCGTAGTAATAGTTTTGGTGTCAAAGCGATTTGTATAGGCAATTTTCCCCTCAGGATTGAGCCAATTACAAGTAACGTTCAATTTATCCCCGACAGGAGCATCATTTAGAGTTACCCGATATGTCAGAGCCGAACCCCTACTAACCGCTTGTAAATTTTCGCCGCCATCTTGAGCTAGGGTAATTCGATCTTGACTAGCAGTTACTTTGGCGATCGAACTAGCTCGATTGTGCGAAAATATCCCAATGCTCACAATCATCACAACTACTGCCGCGACAGCAGCGATCGCCAGTTGCCGATTTCGTTTTTGCTCCCGCGCCAAAGCATCTTTTCGCTGCACCTGAATCATCGCCTCATCCAACAATTCCGGCGGTAGATTTAGCTCTTGAAGAATTTGCAAAACTGCCGATCTGTCTAATTCATCCGCCTGACGATTTGCCATGCGTCCGACTTCACCAACAATCCGATCGAGCTGCTGTGTTGTTAAGCGTTGTTCCATGATTCATCGTGGTAAGCTGTGCTAATATTATAACCCAGAGATCGTCGATTATCGCTTTACTCTGTTTCCGCTAAAAGATTAAGTATTTCTTGCTGCGTTCAAAGTGTGTATTTAACACAGAGGCACACAGAGGATCCACGGAGGAATTCCAAAGGCAGGCTACGCCAACGCAGAGCAAGATTCTATGCTGAATTGATATCTAAAATGCACCTAAAATTAAGGGGATATCCTTTTCATGAATTGCCCATAATTAATTTCAAAAGTCGATCGAAAAATAGCTCCCACAGATCGGCGAGCGATCGATATTTGTCGATCGATCGGAGCTAGAATATAAGGACGCAGACTTAGCGAATTCGATCGGATATTGGCTTCCCAACTGTGAGAATATATCCGACTCCCTACCATCCCTACCCCATTACTATGCCAATGCCCGTTTCTACTCCAATTTTGACACGTCGCCCTCAATTGCTCGCGCCTGCGGGAAACTGGGAATGTGCTAAGGCAGCCGTCGAGAATGGCGCGGATGCCATCTATTTTGGATTGGAGCGGTTCAATGCCAGAATGCGGGCGGAGAACTTTACAGAGGCAGATTTGCCGGAGCTGATGTCATGGTTGCATCAGCGGGGGGTGAAGGGATATGTGACTTTGAATACTTTGGTGTTTAGTCAGGAATTGGGGGCGGCGGAGCAGTATTTACGGAGTATTATTTTAGCTGGTGTAGATGCGGCGATCGTTCAGGATATTGGTATTTGTCGATCGATTCGTCATTTATCACCAGATTTTCCGATTCATGCTTCGACTCAGATGACGATAACGAGTGCGGCGGGTGTGGAATTCGCCCATGAGTTGGGGTGTAATTTGGTGGTGTTGGCACGGGAATGTTCGCTCAAGGAAATTGAGAAGATTGGCGAACAATTAGTCGATCGAGATATTTCGATTCCGTTGGAAGTTTTTGTACATGGGGCGTTGTGTGTTGCTTATTCTGGGCAATGTTTGACGAGTGAATCTTTGGGTGGTCGATCGGCAAATCGCGGCGAATGCGCTCAGGCTTGTCGGATGCCTTACGATCTGATTGTAGACGGTGAGGTTTATCATTTGGGCGATCGCAAGTATTTACTTAGTCCCCAAGATTTGGCGGGGCTGAGTATATTACCGGAGATTGTCAAAAGTGGCGTGAGTTGTCTCAAGATTGAGGGGCGATTGAAGACACCGGAATATGTGGCTAGTGTGACGCGAATTTATCGGGAAGCTTTGGATCGGATTGTGGCAGATTTGGGGGCGCAAGTTGTACCGGAGCGAGATTTATATAGTTTGGAAATGGCTTTTTCGCGGGGATTATATACGGGATGGTTTGATGGGATTGATAATCAGGCTTTGGTACATGCTCGATTTGGGAAAAAGCGGGGGGTATATTTAGGAACGGTAAGTAGAGTTTATGTCGATCGCGAGGCAATTACTATCGATCCAATTGTACCGATTAAAGCTGGTGATGGGGTAGTGTTCGATTGCGGACATCCAGAGATGAAGGAAGAAGGGGGGCGGGTTTACGAGGTATTTAAGGGCGGACAGAATTATACCGAAACCATGCTGACATTTGGTAGAGGTGCTGTCAATTTCCGGCAGGTATATATAGGCGACAAAGTTTGGAAAACTAGCGATCCAGAATTAGAAAAACAAGTCCGTCAAACTTATGCCGGAGACATCCCCCAAGTTCAACGTTCGATCGATTTAGAGATCCATGGAGCGGTAAACCAACCATTAACGGCGATCGCCCGTGACGAAATGGGACATACTATCAAAGTAGAATCAGAAATACTATTAGTCCCCGCCGAAAAACAACCCCTAACTACTGATAAACTAATCTCCCAATTGGGGCGACTGGGAAACACCCCATTTAGCTTAGGAAATCTGACTAATTCGATCGATGGCGATCTAATGTTACCTGTCAGCGCACTCAATCATCTGCGCCGAGAAATAGTAACTAAATTAACTGAACTACGCAGCCAACCAAAACAATGGCAAATATCCCCAACTAACCAACTCAAAGATCTCCTTCCCCCATCTGGAAACACTTATCTCCAACCACCCCAACTAATCGCCCTAGTCCGTAAATTAGACCAAATTCCAGCCGCGATCGAATCTGGTATCGCCACCATCTATTGCGAACTAGAAGATCCGCGTAAATACCGCGAAGCCGTCGCCTTAGTTCGCGCTGCAAAACAACATCAATCTATTCGACCCCAAATATTTGTCGCCCCACCACGGATTACCAAATCCGGCGAAAACTGGATTCTAGAACAAGTATTATCGAGCGATGCTGATGGTTATTTGATCCGCAACTACGATCACCTAGAGTTTTTTAAAACCCAACGCTGTATCGGCGATTTTGCCCTCAACGTCGCCAATCCCCTCACCGCCGACTACTTTTACCAAAACTATACTTTGGAGCGGCTGACGGCCTCCTACGACCTAAATATCGACCAATTAACCGCCCTAATCCGCAGTTGTCCCCGCGATTGGTTTGAAGTGACAGTCCATCAACATATGCCAATGTTCCATATGGAACACTGCGTCTTTTGTGCCTTCCTATCTGAAGGTACCAATTATACCAATTGCGGTCGTCCCTGCGACGAACATCAAGTCAAATTACGCGACAGAATCGGTACAGATCATCTATTACTCGCTGATGCTGGTTGTCGAAATACCGTATTTAATGGTGTCGCTCAAACTGGTGCTGAATATATCCACCGTTTGATCCAATTAGGCATGTACAATTTTCGACTAGAATTTGTAAATGAGACACCCGCCGAAATCATTCAGACGATCGGTTATTATCAACAATTATTAGGCGGTCAAATTAGCGGTACCGACTTGTGGCAAAGTTTACAGTTGAGTAATCAATTAGGTGTGACTCGCGGCACATTGGGAGTATAAAGATTCCCGACTTCTTCGAGAGAAGTCGGGGATCTTTGATGATAATTAACGACGAGGAACTAGGTTGAGATAATCAAGATTGAATGTGGAGAGTGTTTGTGGGCTACCACCTTGAGAAGTGAGACTTTTTGCCATTCCCAAGAATAGTTGAGGATCGCCAGTTTTGGGTTTCTTGTCGGTAGCAGTATAATTGCGAACGACATTTTGCCAGGAAGCTTTGGGGAATCCTAGTTGATTGCGATGGTAAGCACCATAACGAGGGGATTTGATATTAAAAGGTAATTCACTTGCTCCAGAAGGCAATACCCGACGACGTTGATAGGGAACGATGCTATCACCGAAATTCTCCAAATATTCGTCGCTATTGAGCAAGTCATTAATGAAACCAGTCCGACCTTTATTAACAACAACGATCGACCAAGCGATTTTTTCCCGTTCGCTATATACATCGCGCCCTAGCACTTTTTGAACGCAATGTTCGACGAACCGATAGTTGTTATTTAGGTTGTAAAAACTCTTGGTAAAAGTATCCGAAAGACACAAACCACGAATAAAGTCGCGAACCGTAATTTGTCCGCTCCGAAGTTGAGATTCTAAGAATTTTTCGCGATCTGCTGCGAAAGCATGAAAGAAAATCTGCCGATAGGCAACTCCAATCAGATCGTCGAGTTGACTAGGGGATAGTAAATTGTCAGTAGAAAACACTCTGGGTTGTTCGTCACCTGGGGTTTCATAACCAGCAACACGGGTGTTTTTGCTCGATGGTGTGTATTCTAATAATGGAATCGGCATATGTTTAAAGCTTTCTGCTCAAGAAACTTTACAATTTTTCTCATCATAGTCTCGATCGACTCTCTACTCTCGATCCTAGACCGAAAATATTACATTCCTTAATTTTCCTCAACCTTAGGGGGAGGGGGTGAAGGGGGATGTGAATTTTACCAATCATCTTCGACTACTGCTCCTGGTAGTCGCAATTTGGGAAATCGATAAAAGGTATCGCCATCGGGATCTACTTCGGGGATGCCATCGAGCAAGCGGATTTGTTCTTCCAGAAATATTTTGGCTGTCTGACTGCTGACTTCCGAACTAGCCATCAATTGAATCAACGCGATACAACTATCTTGCTGTCGGAGTAGATTATAAAAGGCTGTCTCTAGGCGTTTGCGTCGATCGGCTCGATCGATTAGTGTGGCTATCCCCGCCCCTAAAGCCAACAAAATTGATAATTGAATCCAGCCCATAGCCCTCTATTTGGCGATCGATAGTCTATCTAAGTATACTCACATCTTACAGAAACTAGTCGGATCGGGGGTGAACTAGTCAGGATCGATGCCCAGAGCACGTAATTTTGCCGCTAGGCGATCGGCTCGTCGGCGTTCGAGTTCGGCTCGTTGGCGTTCGAGTTCGATTAAGCCATCGGCACGTTCGATTTGTTCGTCAGGAGTGGGATAGCGTTTACCATCTCGATCGTACCAGTACAACCATTCCCGCGTCAATCGGTCATAGCTGGCGCGCTCGCTGCCAATACCGAGGTGAATTTCTGGCATCCAGATTGGATTGCCATCTTGTAACTGGTATTTGCCATTGACAAGCTTATATATCTCTAGTTTGGCTTTACGGCGGCGTTTGGGGTTGTAAATGACGTAGTAAAGTACGCCCATGCGTGTATATTCATCGAGTTTAGTGGTGTATTCACCACCTGGTCTAGTGGAGACTACTTCGAGTACCAGTATTGGCAGTATTTCCTCTTCCCAGAGTAAGTAGCTTAGGCGTAAATCCTCGTCATAGTGTCGCGCTACATTTAAGCATAAAAAGCCATCAGGGACAATTGGCGGTCGTTCTGGGTCGGTATAGATGCCCATGTCAATGCCAAAGAACCAGTCCATCCGCTCGTTCCAGAGGATTCTTAAAATTGACTTGAGCAGGCTGGGGATGAGTTCTTGAAGTTCGTTATCCACGGGAGTGTCGTCGGAGCAGGGTAGTTCGTCGGCAGTGGGTAAGTATCTGGGTAACTCGTACTGATACATGGCGAAGGCTGATTGAATGAGTGACTGGACTCGACTTGGCACTATTTTACCACAACTGAAAGTATGAAAAGATCCAGTTCCAGACCGATTTTGGTGACAAGGGGTGAAGCGATCGCCGATAATGACACTGGACATTAACGATCGAGTTCAGTTCACCAAAACATTGTGACGAGTTACGAGTTATTTTAAACTACCGTGGATGAACATCCCTCTCTAAATATTGCGGTTGCTAGGTTAGCGGCAACCGAGTCTAGTAACTATGCCATTTGGGTACTCAGGGCACCATATCCTGGTGGCTACGCGATCGAAAACTCCCATTGGACGATCGATCTGACACAGATTTGGCTGGCTTGGCAAGGATTGTTTAGCCCTGGTAGTCAACCGTACTGTTTGCCATGTCATCAAAATACCATTATCCCCCAACTAGATCTCGCTTCTAGTCACAGTGAAGGTGCCGACATTCAGGTGCAAAGCTATAGCAGCAGCTTGATGCAGCATTTGGGACTAAACTTGTGGCAGTGGATGTTTCGCGGTCAAGTGGGAAATGCTTTCGCCCAAAGTCATGGCATCGCCATCGGTCAAAATAAACCCCTCAGATTGCGCCTAGAAGTCCGCGATCCTGACTTGATACCCTTACCTTGGGAAATAGTTCGATCGCAGCCTGGAAAGCCTGCTATCGCCCTCAGCCAGCAAGTATTATTCAGTCGGACTACCAGCGATGTAGATCCACTCCCGCCCCAAAGACTCGATCGCGGGATTAAAATTTTATTGGTACTCGGTCAAAATAAGAGTGGTAATCGCGAACTAAATTTGCACCAAGAAGCTGTCAGTATCGCTCAAATCTTGGCGAATACCATCCCTAGCGGCTTCAATCCCCCCAACCGACTCAATCCCGCCGCTTGTCAAGTCGATACCCTCGTACAGCCTACTCCAGACGCGCTGATTGCTGCCTTGGAGAGTCGGCAGTACAATGTTTTTTTCTATGCTGGGCATGGAATGCCTGGGCCAGAGGGAGGGTTATTAGTACTCGATGATGGGTATAATCTTAATGGCAGTGAGTTGGCGCAAGTTTTGGTTCGGCGCGGTGTAAAACTAGCTGTATTTAATACTTGTTGGGGTGCTCAACCTTATCGCGTCGGACAGCAAACCGTTCCTCGAAGCAGTCTGGCTGAGGTATTGCTACATCATGGGGTACCTGCGGTGTTGGCGATGCGGGATACGATCGCCGATCGTGAAGCTCTGAGCTTTATTCAGACATTTACCCAGGCGTTGGCGCACCGGATCTGTATCGACGAAGCAACGGCGATCGCTAGACAGCAATTACTGACCCTCTACAAGTACAATCAACCGGCATGGACGTTACCGATTCTGTACATGCACCCAGAGTTTAATGGAGAATTAATTCGACCATTAGCTGAAGTCATTACTCAGATTCCATCTTTTCCCCATCAAATTCCTCGCGCTCATCTGAGATCGATCGACGAACATATCCTCCCCAATTATCCCATCGTTGGGGGTGTGATGCGTGTCGGTCGATCGATCGATAATGACTTGGTGCTCTACGAACCTTGGGTATCCCAACGTCATGGCGAAATCATCTACCGCTCCCCCACAACAGGCGATCCTAGCACTGGAACTTACTCTCTGCGCGACTTTTCCCGCTTTGGTAGTTACATCCTCTCCAGTGAAGGTAAATGGCTCAAAGTTCATACCCAAGAATTTCCGCTTCAGTCGGGAATGCAGCTCAAATTTGGCAGTGAGGAAGGGCAGATCCTAGAATTTACGATCGACCTATCAGAGCCAAACAGCCAAAAACCAGACTAGACTTGGAATCGAACCCAAAACCCTTGTCCGAGTCTAGCCTATTGGTATACTTCGCGACAAAAACCCGTTCCACTTTTGCGGAATCGCCTAGTCATAAAATGTAGCTACGGACAGAGCCGAACGGATCCTTAGATAAACTTCGTTCCCAAAAAGTTCCTGAAGCTCCTCGACTCTGTTACACAAATTAATATATTAACAACCAGAACAGATGTAGACGCTTCCGCTCTGGCGGAGGCTACGCCAACAAACCATTAGTGCATCAGTTTTCCCAAACTGACCCCTGACCCCCGATCCCTGACCCCTGCTATATTAACAACCAAACCACATCGCCCCAGCCAGGAGAGCAAACATGACCTTCGTTCCTCACACACTCACTGCTACAGAAGCTGACTTTGAAGCCGATTTAATTCAAACTCTCCTTGCCCCAAATCCAGACAATTATCCGTGGAACCCCGCAGACTCAGCCACCGTCGAGTATTATGAACGTTCGGATCGTGAGTTTATTTTCGATGATTGGTCGGATGAAGAAATCGGGGAGAGATCCCAATCTTTTTTCACTCAGATTCAATCCTGTTGGGCGAATCTACCCTCTCCAATAGTAGACAATAACCCCCTGACCGCACTGACTGCCAAATTTGGCTCTAGAGTACCACAACAGTGGTTGGAAGCGATCGCTCTCAAAGTTACCAGTACGATTGATTTTAATCTCGAACCTGCAGAACAATTAGTTCAGTCGGTGCAAGATTTGTTATCAAACTGGGCGATGGAAGATTTATTGGTGATGGCTCGCCCGTATGCTTATGCTATGCGTTGCGATCCTGGCGTAAACGATCCCGATCGCATCGTTCGTCCTCTAAATTGGTTAGAATTGACAGAAGTAGAACGTGCAAAACTAACGATCCTCATTGCTCAATATGCGATCGATACTACCAAGGTAGGATCGATAGCCCATGATACCGACTATTAAGGTATTTTTGTCCCGATTCGATCGGTTGAGTAGTGAATCTTAGGATTGAGCTTGGAGTTTGAAGAATTTCCTAGATCGCTATTCTTGGTGATAAAATGCAACAATACTTTTCCCTCCGCAATCGAACAACACAAGGTTTTGGGATTCTGATTTTGGGACTCGCAATCTTTGAAATCGCTACCATCGCCAAAATCAACGAACAACAACAGCAAAGTCGCGCTCAATTGACTGCGCCTCAGCTTGATCTAGTCAACCGAGAATTGGCCAAAGATGAGGCATTTCTCTACGACAATCCCAGTTTAGAAGAACCAATATATAAAAGGCTAACCGGAACAATTGAAAAATCACCAGATCCAACGTCTCGCCCTCAAAACAACAGTCAAAAATAATCGATAGTAAGCACCCATATAGGGTGTTTACTATTGGTTATAAGGTATCTGGATCGACACCTAATTCTCGCAGCTTTGTATCTCGCTTATTTTTACCAATCTCTAGTTGTTGTTTCTGCATTTCCAGTTGTTGTTTCTGCATCTCTAGTTGGTTTTTTTCATTACGGATAAGATCGCGTTCTTGAGCAACAGTATTGAAAGTTTCAAAGATTTCTCCATTGGGATGAGTGAGTTGTAGCTCATTCTCAATTAAGTTAAAATGAATTCCCAAACGCGGACTAATCCAACCATCCATAGCATCAATACGTTCGAGATAAGAATCCTCACTTCGCTGATAACCTTTGAGAATATATCGATCTGGATCGTAGATATAGTACTCCTCGACACCGCAACGAGCATAAATCTGTAATTTTCGATCCATTTCTCCCTCAGTATTACCTGGCGAAAGAATCTCGAACACTACTTGGGGTGCGATATTATCTTCTACCCATTGTTTATAGGAACCTCGATCGCCTTTTGGTCTTCCAAATGCTACCATTACATCTGGAGCGATTCTATACTTAGGATTCCCTTCTACAGGATACCATAACAAATCTCCTGCCACAAATACCAAATCATCATCGTGAAACAACCATTCTAGATTCCCCTGAATAGTCGCAATCCAACGAAATTGTTTAGTATTGTCCGCCATCGGTTGTCCGTCACTATCTGGGTAAATAATCCGATCGGTAGCTAGCATCTGAACTCTACTTTTGCTCACTATACTTACCCCAATTATAACATTCGATCTGCAATTAAATAGTATCGATATATTACCATCTTAAATTTTTGAAAACCAATCGGCATCTATTTCGATAGATTCAACCATTGTAACTGTTCAGGGGGGTAGGAAGTCAATGGGTTTGAGCCATTACTGAGGCGAAAAAATGGCTATTTAGTACCAAATTATGTCGGGTGAATCGCTTGAAACCCGCATTCTCTCATTACCCCCTGAACAGTTACCAACCATTTTCATGAGGATTGATATTTATCGTACTATTTTTGCATTTTGTTGGATATTCCATAAGCCCTCATAAATGCCATTAAGAGCGATCAATTCATCATGAGTGCCAGACTCAACTAATTCGCCTTGCTCCATCACATAAATACAGTGAGCATTGCGGATAGTGGATAAGCGATGAGCGATCGCAATCGTGGTACGATCGATAGTAATTCGTTCTAGAGATCGTTGGATTGCGGCTTCTGTTTCGTTATCTACTGCTGAAGTTGCTTCATCAAGAATCAGGATCGGTGGATTCTTTAAAACTGCGCGAGCGATGGCGATACGTTGACGTTGCCCCCCTGACAATTTTTGGCCGCGTTCGCCTACAATGGTATCGTATTGTTCGGGTAATCGATCGATAAATTCGTCAGCTTCAGCTATTTGTGCTGCGGCGATGATGGCTTCTAAACTAGCATCGGGGCTACCATAAGCGATATTTTCACGAATGGAACCATGAAATAAAAATACATCTTGACTGACTAAACCGATCGATCTGCGTAAGTCGGCGAGATGTAAATCTTTGATATTAATTCCATCCAGAGTAATCGTTCCCGATTGGATTTCATATAGTCGTAAGAGCAATTTTACTAAAGTACTTTTGCCCGAACCTGTTGCGCCGACGATCGCGATTGTTTCTCCGGCGGGGATATTCAATGATAGCCCTTTGACGACGGTAGATCGATCTGCATAGGCAAATGTCACGTCACGCAACTCAATTTCACCACGCACTATTGGTAAAGCTAAATGTCCAGAATCAATTGCAACTGATGTATCGAGTAAATCCAAGACTCGATTGGTAGAAGCCATCCCACGTTGATACAGATCCAAGGTTTCACCTAAGCGGGTTAGGGGCCATAATAACCGTTGGGTAAGATAAATTAGGATACTATAAGTACCAACTCCCAATCGACCATCTACGGCGGCAATTCCGCCTAATAATAGAGTCATTGTAAAGCTAAACAAAACAGCCATCCGAATCATCGGTACAAAGGCTGCACTAACGGCAATTGCTCGACGATTGCTTTGACGATATGCTTCGCTATCATGGCGAACTCGATCGAGTTCGTAAGCTTCGGTAGTAAAGCTTTTGATCGTAGTAATACCGCCCAAATTATTAGCTAACCGACCATTTAATAAGCCTACTTTTTCGCGAACGTCACTATAGTAAGGTGCCAGAACTTTTTGAAATAGAATTGAGCCGATAATAATAATTGGAATCGGTACCATCGAATACCAAGCAATAGATGGTGCAAGCACAAAGAAAACAGCCCCGATGACGATCGCATTAGTGAGCACTTGAATAATTTCATTCGCCCCCACATCTAGAAATCGTTCTAGCTGATTGATATCATCACCCAAAATTCCCATCAGATTACCAGTGCTCTGATTTTCAAAGTAAGCCAAATCTAATGCTTGAATATGTCCATAGGCATCGAGACGTAAATTATGTTGAATTTTCTGAGATAGATTGCGCCACAGATTTGTATAAATATATTGAGAGATAGATTCTAGCATCCAAATAATAACAGTCACAATTGTGAGGGCAATTAATTGTTCGCGAACGTCACTAATCCCCCAATTAGCAATAAATGAATCTTGTTTTTTGACGACCACATCAACAGCAGCACCAATCAAAATCTCTGGAGCAATATCACACAGTTTATTAAAAATTGATGAAACTATAGCTTGCCAAGTTTCAAAGCGATAGTTCTTGCCGTAAGCTAATAATCTCTGGAGCGGATGAATAGTATTTATCATTTGAATGTTAGATTTTGGATTTTGCCACAGCCGTATTTATAAAAAACTGCTTTCTCACTATGTACAAAAAATTTACTTCGACTTTAAATAATACCGATCGGAACGTGATATTGTCTAAAAATTCCTCCGTGTTCCTCAGTGAATCCTCAGTGCCCCTCTGTGTTGAAAAAAGCACCAATAAAGACTTACTACTCCCAAAAATATCCATCTCGAATCTGAGTACGCTGTAAATTAGCATCATGATCTAATATATACTCGCGAGCGATCGCATCTTGTTCGCGCAATTTAGCTACTTCTATTTTGCCGATCTCGGTATCGGTAGATAGTAAGATCACCTGTTGACTAGCAGCGGGAAAATAACGCTCGATTAGATTAGTTCGATGGGATGAATCTAGTCTACCTAATGGGGTATCGATCGCAATGGGTAATTGTCTATCTGATACTCGCGCCAATCCCCATAATAAGGCGATTGCAAGGAGTTGTTTTTCACCAGCCGAAAGACGATGTTTTGGTAGTAATTGACCTTGGCAATCGTAGAGTGATAAGGTGAAAGTAGCACTATCGATCGTCACTCGCTGCACCAGTTCGGATTTGTGTAATAAATACCGAAAACATTCGGTGACTTCATTTTCAAGTTTATTAATTTTTTTGAGTGTGAGCTTGGATTTGAATATTTGTAGTGTCTCTTTGACTTTGGCGATCGAATCGATAATATGTCGATCGTTCGTTAGTTTGATATTCTGTTCGGTATATTTAGCTAATTGTCGATCTGTACTAGAGATAGTGCGGTTTAGTTCTTCTAAATGACGACTGGTAGCAATTTGTTTGGCTTTGAGTTCTACGACGATCGAACGAGCCTCAGCTTCTTGTTCTTTTAGTCGAGTATATTCTTCTGGTGATGCAGATAATGCAATTTGTCGATCGATAAAGTCCAAGTCAGATTGGAGTTTAATTAATTTATCTTCTAATTGTTCGAGTCGAGCCAGATCGCGATGACGATCGTATTTAAGGATTGTATCTAATTTATCGATCGCTGCTGCATCTGCACCTAACCATGACGGTTGTTCGGACTTAGTTTCCGCTGTCAGGAGTTGATTTTCACGATCCAAGAAAGATTTGATATCGGCGAGATAACTTTCTAAACCTGCCTGATGCTGAAGATATTCTAGCAGACGACGATCTCGATCGACTAATATATCTAAATCTATTCTACTTTGCTGTTGTTGTAATTCGATCGTCCCTTGAGATCGCACCTGAGTCAATAATGGCGTAATCAAAGCAAGCGGTAAACTTCCAGCAGCGAGGTGACGCAACTCTTGTCTATATTGTTCGGCTTGATTTTCGATTGTCTGACAATCAAGCTTCAATTCAGTTCCCTCAGTGGCGATTTTGCCACCTTCTCGAACAAACTTCTGAAAAGACTGCTCTTCCTGTTCGATCGCTATGCCTAATTGTCGATCCAAGCTAACTTTCAACTCCTCCAACTCCGCCAATTCTAACTTATATCCAGCTAGTTTAGTCTCCATTTCCTCCATTGCTGCTAATTGTTCGCTACTCGCTAGCTCTCGTCGTTTCTTAGCCACCAATATATCCAAATCTGTCGCCAATCGTTCAGCTAGTTCCAATCCTAATAATGATTGAATGGCATCAAATACACCAACGGGAGGAGTTTCCTGCTCTGCTAACTCCTTCACCTGTTCCCCATCGAACAGAAATAAATTAGAAATACCCAATGGCAAGAGATTTTCGATATACTCATCCCAAATACTCAACAAAGACTTATCAGCCCAATCATTAACCAAAATACCTAATGTATCCTTCCCTTCCTTGGGATTACGTTCCCAATATCTAACAATCCGAATATCCAATAAACTATCATCATCCGCCACTTGAAAAGCCAATTCAATTCGGGTTTTTTCCGTCGGCTTTATCTGATTGCTCACACACTGAGTCAAAAAATCCCCATAGCTCAAATTCCCTCTTGTCGAACATTGAGCGCGGGAGCCGTATAAAGCCAACCTCAGTGCATCCATAATCGTTGTTTTCCCCCCACCATTCATCCCCCCAATCAGAATAATTGGGCGACTGATGGGTAGCTCATTTACCCCCTTTTGGGCATCTTCAGGGAGTAAATTGAGTGTATTTTTACCCAGATAGGAACCGAAGTTCTCTAAGATCAATTCGCGAAACAGCATAAGTCAATTAGTAAAGCCGAAAATGCTTTGTGTGAAGTGTACAGATGGCAGGGGTCAGGTGTCGGCTTGTGGTTTTCGGCAGCTAAAATTTACAATCTGCTTGGAGCGGGAAGGGAGTAGCAGCGGTGGAAATGTCATGGCTATTTTTCAGGAATTATGGATTCATCCCTGGTAGTTAGCTTTAGGGTTGGTAAATAATGCTACCATCCACTGAACAGTTACTTAATGTGTGAGAGTCAAAAGTAATGGAAACTACCGGATTACGCGATCGATTTCCCCAATTGTTCGCAGGATTGGCTTTGCTATCAGCTTCTTTGATTGTTAGTTCATTTTTATGGGCGGGAGCTATTCGGAATATCAAGCGTGTAGATGATGCTTTGGTGGTGACTGGTTCGGCAAAACGACCGATTAAGGCTGATTATATGGTGTGGCGAGTCTCGATCTCTAGTCAACAGCCTACCACTTCAGCAGCATACCAGGAACTCAAAACCTGGACAAATCGCGTTCAAACTTATCTCAAGGCTGCCAAAGTTCCCGATCCAGCGATTACGATCGCTGCACTAGAAACTACGTCTATTCCTGAAGTACTCGCAGGGAGAGAAACAGGGAAGACGATCGCCTATAAACTAACTCAACGTCTAGAAATCCGATCGAATGAAGTCGATCGCTATTCTAAACTATCTCAGCAGATTACGGAGCTGATTAATGAGGGCATCCCGGTGACTTCTGAGCCGCCAGAATACCTCTATAATGAACTTAGTAAGCTCCGCATCGAAATGATTGCTGAAGCCACCAAGGATGCCAAGGCTAGAGCCGAAGCAATTGCCGGAAGTACGGGCAATCGGGTTGGTGGGGTGCGTGGTGCTGACACGGGGGTGTTCCAAATTACACCGCGCAACTCGACAACGGTGAGTAATGGCGGTAGCTATGATACCACTTCGATCGAGAAAGACATCACCGGAGTCGTATCAGTCAAGTTTGGCATCGACTAGAAATATTTCGATCGTCGGATTGTGGATATCTAAAAACAGTGGCAAGCATTGGCAAAGATCCTCAAATCCACATCGGCGATCGACACCTATCCATCCTACAGTCCCCGATTCAAGGTAATATTAATGGGAATCCGAAAGCATCCCTAATCGATCGTTACAGCTAGGCACCATACATGACTGAAGGCAATCTTAAACCAGAATATAGACCCGGATTGGAAGGAGTTCCTGCTGCGAGATCGAGCATCAGTTATGTGGGGATCCAAACAACCGCTGAAGGTAAAAAAGAAGGTGTCTTGGAATACCGCAGTATTCCGATCGAATTATTAGCTACCAATAGTAATTTTGTCGAAACAGCGTTTCTGCTGATTTGGGGGAAATTGCCAACTGATACCGAACTCAAGCAGTTTAGTACAGATATCTACTCCCATCGGCGGATCAAATATCGGATCAAAGACATGATGAAATGTTTTCCCGAAACTGGTCATCCGATGGACGCTTTACAAGCTTCAGCAGCAGCTTTGGGGCTATTTTACTCACGGCGAGCGATCGAAAATCCTGACTATGTACGTCAAGCCGTAATCAGATTGCTAGCCAAAATTCCGACGATGGTAGCGGCATTTCAATTGATGCGAAAAGGTAACGATCCTGTATTACCTCGCGACGATCTCGACTATGCTGCCAACTTCTTGTACATGTTGACCGAAAAAGAGCCAGATCCGATCGTCGCTAAAATTATGGATGTCTGTCTGATTTTACATGCAGAGCATACCATGAATGCCTCGACTTTTTCCGCACGGGTAACAGCTTCAACCCTAACGGATCCTTATGCTGTAATTGCTTCGGCTGTAGGTACCCTAGCTGGGCCGCTCCACGGTGGAGCCAACGAAGAAGCGGTCGCGATGTTTGATAAAATCGGTACGGTAGCGAATGTCCGTCCATATGTGGAAAAATGTCTAGAACTAAATCCCAAGCACAAGTTTATGGGATTTGGTCATCGGATCTACAGGGGAGTGAAAGATCCTCGCGCGATCATTCTGCAAAATTTAGCAGAACAACTATTTGAAAAATTCGGCTACGATCCCTACTACGATGTTGCATTGGAGTTGGAGCGCGTACTCGAAGAGCACTTAGGCCCAGCCGGAGTTTATCCAAATGTTGATTATTACTCCGGCTTAGTTTACCGTAAAATGGGCATCCCCGCCGATTTATTTACCCCCGTTTTTGCGATCGCCAGAGTCTCTGGTTGGCTAGCACACTGGAATGAGCAACTCCAAGAAAATCGCATCTTCCGCCCCACCCAAATCTACACAGGCGAACACCAACAGCCG
>JANMEL010000090.1:0-14514 GCA_031376885.1 Chamaesiphon sp. OTE_70b_metabat_96
ATTGCTTGCACTGATTCAATTTAGTTTTTCAACCATTGAATACTCGTTCATAAAACCAGATGGCACTCATCACGATTACGCCAGCGGAAATTAGCCGCCGAATAGTTAGATCCCAAGGGAATTTGCGGAGGTATGATAGAAGTAGGTAGGCAATTAGGACGATCGCAAATTGGCCGATTTCTATGCCTATACTAAAACTAGCGAGGGAAGTCACCAAATTAGTTTGGGGTAATTCTAATTCTTGTAATGCTGAAGAAAATCCTAGCCCATGTATCAATCCAAAGCCAAACGCCATTTCCCATCTAGCTTGAGGCTGTTTGCGCCAGAGATTTTCAGCGGCAAGATACGCGATCGATAATGCGATCGCAATCTCTACCCAGCGACTAGGCACCGAGACAATATTTAGGGCGGCTAGAAATAGGGTGAATGAATGAGATACGCTAAATGCGGTCACTACTTTGAGTAGATAGCGCAATTCTCCACCCAACATTAATAAGCTAACTAGAAATAAAATATGATCGTAACCAGTCCAAATATGTTCGATCCCTAGTTGGATAAAGCTAGTAATCTGTTGGATCGGTGGAGCATCGATTAATGCTGCATTTTTCGATGTTGGTGTAAATACTAAGTTGTCAATTTTGTCAGCGCGGATTACTTGTGCTAGACAACGGGCGGTATTTACGCCTGGTACGAATAGATCGTAACTTATTTGGAGTTGATTTATTGGTTGCGCCCAATGATATTGCAATAATAGATTGCTATGGGTGTCGGGAGTAGCGATGAGATTGGATGGTAATTTTTTGGCTACTGTGGCTTGAACGATTAGAGTTTCGCTCTGTTGGCTTGCTGCTGTGAGTTTGATTTTATCGTTGAGGAATCTTTGGATGTCTGTCTGCTGTTGAGCGATCTCTGCGCCTGATAATTGTTGATTTTTGTCGGTGTCAAATTGGATTAGTAGTCCGGTTGGGATGGTGAGGTTGATATCGACATCTTGTTGTTTAATCTGAATATCTGCGACGGCTAAATCTGCCCAATGTGCTTGGCTGGGGGTGGCGAAGGATAAGACTATTGATAATCCTAGTAACCATGAAATCGCGATCTTTAAGGTTTTGGATATTTGACGATTAGGCTGTTTGAGGTTTTTAAAAGCTAGCATGAATTTTTTGGGGGGGTTTGGTTAGCCAGCGACTGTAAGCGCAAGGCGCAGGCTACGCCAACGCGAAGCGTTCCCGTAGGGTAGGCGCGGCTAGTGATGCAAAGTCCGCCTACGCGGACTAGTATGAGCAAAGATATTTGTGTAGTCTGCGACTCCCGCGCTTACCGGATGGGGGAGAGCGAAGATTGATGATTTGGAATTAATTTGAGCTGGAGAGTCCTACGCCCAAACCTAGAGCTTGTCTGGCTCCTGCGTCGAAGTGGGGATCGATCGATCTAGTTTGCTCTCGATATTTTTGGGCTAGTGTTGATTGCCCTCTAGTTTGGGCGATAAGGGCTGCTCGATCGGTTAGTGCTGGATCCTTTATTCCTGACTTTAGGGCGGTGTCGATCGCCTGTTGTGCCGCTTCTAGTTGGTTTTGGTGGAAGTATGCAGCGGCTAAGGTGCTCCAGGTTTCGGGATCTTGGCGAATCTCGATCTCGGCTTGCATGAGGGTTAAGGCTTCGATTCGATCGTTTTCTTGTCCACGTTCGAGTAATAATTGAGCTAGTTCGCGGCGATGTCCGAAACCGTCAAGATCCGATCGCAATCTTGCTAGAGCCATTTCGGATGTTTGGTTTGCTTTGGTGGTTTCGCCTTGCAATCTTTGGACTCTTGCCAATCCTCTGAGCGCGACATGATCGTAGATGGTGGGGGATTTTCCAGTGGTGAGAAAGAATCGATCGTATAATTCGATCGCCTGTTGTGAGTATTTAGTTTGAGTAGGATCGGCTTGCCATTTTCGGACAGATAATTCGGCTAGGTTTAATAATGCTGGTGGGTATTTGGGGAGGATTTGTAGGGCGGATTGATATAGTTCTTCGGCTGTTTGGAGTTGCCCGCGTTTGTAATAAAGTCTACCTAATAATGTTCGCACCCAGGCGGAACTTCCGGCTTCTTCTGGTTCTTCGGCGGCGATGGCAGCTTTGAAATCGCGGATGGCGGCGAGATCTTCACCTTGGGCGACTTGTACTAATGCTTTGAGGGCGAGATTATTTAATGTGGGTACTTTTTGGACTAATAGATCTGCATTTTTTCGGGCGGATTTGGTGTCGCCTAATGCGAGATAGGCGGTGGTTGATAGGGCTAAGGGTTCGGCTTGGGGTGGGAGTGGTTTGAGGAGGGTTAGAGTTTGGGCAAAATCATGTTTTGCGGTGGCTATTTTGGCGAGTACGATGGTTGCACTATGATTTTCGATCGGTAGTTGGATTAGGGATTGTTTTGCTGTTTGTTCGGCGAGGAGATACCAACTACTTTCACCTGTTGCTCGTGCCATTTTGAGATAAGCTTGAGCTAATGCCGATCGATCTAGTCCGGCTGTTGGTTGTTGTTGAATTCGTTGTTGATAGAAGGCGATTTCTTGTTGGATAGTTTGGGTAATATTTCCGACTTTTTGACGTTGGAAGGGGTATTTCGATGTGGGTTCGATCGCAGGTGTGGAACGGATTGTATAGGCGGCGATCGAGATGCCCATGCCTACAATAGTCAAAAATAATAGGACTTTAGTTTGGGTCGATCGAAGTTTGAAGGCAGAAATTTCCATAGAGATTGAGCGATCGATTAATTCGATCTAAATATTTGTATAATTAAAATCATCCAAATCGGTTACTGAAGCTGAATAATCGGCGTAGAATCGATATCGACAGGTGGCTCTTTTTTTTGTTCGATAGGAGATGGAATGACATCAATAGGTGGTGCTTTTTTTGATTCGACAGAAGGTGGTGTTTTTTCGACATCAACTTTAGTGGAAGCAATCTTTATAGTCGCTCCTTCTTTGAGATCGGCGATTAATTTACGATGATCGCCATACCCCAATCTTGGAGCCAAAAGTATTGCTAATCCTTGTGCCATTTCAGTCTTGTTTTGAGCGATCGCCTCTGCCAATAAAGTCATCAAACTGCGATTATCTTCCAATCGTTGCTTGGTTCTTTCGCCTTCTGCTTGGGTAACTTCTGGTGCATTTGGTTTCCAAGTTAAACCCACCTGCCAGCGAATATTATTGGCATTAATACTAGAACCACTATTCAGATCGCTACCAAAACCATTATTGAACCCACTATTAAAAGAGTTCTCATTATTTACCGAACCAACATCTACTTTCACACAAACATTAGCACAATTATCTGAGCCTGTAGCAAATGAAGACAATTGAGCAAAAGCTGGCTCTAGCATTGTCGTTATCCCCAACAAGATAGAGGAAAATAGAATATATTTCATGATATTTATCTACTCGATCGACAGTTGCCAAAATGGATAGCTTGAAAAAGGGGGAGCCAGATCGGGAAGTCCCCCTCTTCTCAATGGAGATTTAGAGAAATTTCTAAATCAGTTAATTTGGGAGTGCTAAATAAGGGAAACTAGATACCAAAGGTTTGTGTCCTTGGGCGGGATTTCCAGGACTTCCTTCATAGGAAATGTTATCACTCTTGATAGCACCATTAGTTAGGACACTCAAAGTCGTATCGATAACATCATCCTTAATCATGCGTCCACGAATTGGACTACCTTTACTATTAAGCGCATTTCCATAACCACTTGGAGCAGTCGTATCAATTCGCATTACATCGGGTAAAAATGCTGTTAACAAAGCTTTTGTTCGCTCGTTATTATTACCCAGAGCTTTGAGTGTACGACTTGCTTCCGCGCCAATTGGAGCCGCATCTGAACTGAGATCGACAGTAGGTGGTACACTATTGAAAGTATTGAGCAAATTGTTGCTAGTCAATAGACCTTCATTAATTGCTGGACGAGCTAAACGTTCTACTTGTTGATATTTGCCAGTATAGGGATCGCGGAGTGAGATTGTCTGCCAGATATCATAAGTAGTTGCACCACTTGCACCTTGCAAAAATTGCTCAGGAATCCGAATAGCGATCGCATTTACATTAAAACCTTTGAATGAATCTACCGCTTGATTTGCTGGGCGGAAACCCACAGCAGGAGCAGTACCTAATGCACCAGCACGGACGCGGAAAAACTGTTCGACATCAAGAAAGTGGGAATCTTCACGCAAGCCTGCAAAAACAGCAATTTTAGAGCCATTAGCACCTAATTGATTGATGATTGGTTGGGGAGAATTTAGCGGCGTGGTACGTAGATTGCGAGCTGATTGCTCTTTGCCATCTTTAATCACTGTGAACTTGATTTGTTGCTGACTGCGATTATTTGGCGCACCAAATTCAAATCTGAGGGTGATATCTTCTTTGCCTGTTGGTGTAGCTTCTTTATCTGCCACACGAGTGAGTTTAAACTCATAACGAGCATTGGTACTAAAGAAATATTGCTGACGAGCGATCGATCGAGGATTGCTATTCATTACCAATACCAAATCCCCATCTTTCGCGGCTGGATTTTGATCTTTCTCGCGAAATGCATACAAGTCAGTCAAATTCAAATTACGACCTTTGGTATCGACTTCTCCATCATCATGATCGGAAGCCATTAATTGGTGAGAAAAGCCAGCCGCCGTTAATAGCAGTGCGATTCTCCAAAGGAGAGGCTTCGCCAACGATATCCCGCCCATAATTAGGGATTTTTTCCAACTAAATTGAACGAGCTTAAAAATTGCTAGTGACATATACGATCCTTGCACTAATGATAAAGTAGGTGAATTTGTCATTCTATATAGACATACGCCGCTACTTTCCAATTGGATCTGTCGATCTGCAAAAAAATCAGCATTGCTGAATTCAGATATGGTTTAATTTCAAGACAGCCCATGAAATTTAGGGTAGGGGGCAAGTCATGAATTGCCCCCTACTCTAAATTTATACCCACATTCAGCAACGCCAAAAAATCAACCTAAACTAAATAACAACTTCACAGATCTAAACCAAACTTGTTCGCGTATAACTTGTAAGAGGTAAAACTGTCCTGCTATAATTTGTCTAGTAACACAAATACTAGCGATGCCCAGTGATGATTGTCTTGCTGCAACAGCAGAGACTGTGGCAACACAGAAACTAAACCAACAAAATCTCGCTCTCATCGAGCGCGTCATTCAAAAAGATCGACAGGCTTTGTCGTCACTATACGATCGATATGCGAGAGTAATTTACTCAGTAGCTTATCGGAGTTTGGGTTCTGTCGAAGAAAGCGAAGAAGTCGTCATGGATATATTCGCCAAGATTTGGACGACAGCAGATCGATATAATGCTGACAAAGCTCGTGTCGATACCTGGATCTTGATGATGACTCGAAGTCGCATCCTCGATCGACTTAGGAGCAAACAACGACAGACTAAATTGGCAACAGCGATTGTCATTAGCGATCTGCCGATTACTACTCCCGATAATAGCGTAGATCTAGAACTCTCCGAACAGCGCACCCAAATTCTCACCGCTCTAGCTACCTTGCCCTCAGAGCAGCGACAAGTAATCGAACTAGCCTATTATAGCGGCTTGAGTCATCGTGAAATTGCCGAACAGACTGGGATGGCATTGGGCACAGTCAAAACGCGCATTCGACTGGGGTTGGAAAAACTTAGATCTATTCCCCACCTAATTAATTTTCGCTAAAAATACCCCATTCCCCACCCCCATGCAAAATTCATCATTCCCTAAAGATCGTGCTGCTGCTTATGCTCTAGATATCCTCGAAGAATGGGAAGAATTTGAGTGTGAGCTGGCGGCTTCTGAGTCGCTCCAGGCAGATTTAGCCGCTTTTGAGTCTGCCGTCGGGAATATCGCTTATGGGGTGCCCCTGGAGCCTTTACCCCCTAATTTGAAAGGAAAGTTATTCGACAGGATCGATAGGATTTCCCCTACCCCAAAACAGCTCTCAGATTTGCTAGAGTGGCAAATTGCCGATCTTCAACAGGTAGCTAGAGATCTAAATAACTGGGCACCATTCCCCATGCCGGAAGGATCTCAACGGGCAATCTGGCAAATTGACGAAACTAATGCTCAAATCGCTTTTTTTCTACGTGTACATATTCCTGGCGCATTACCCAGACATTGGCACGCTACGGGTGAATCAATTCTGGTACTAGAAGGTAACTTCATTGATGATGATGACACTGTATATGAAGTCGGCGATATATCTGTCATGGCAGCAAATACCAGTCATCAGCCTACCACTAGTTTGGGTTGTCTGATTCTGGGGATATCTTCCATGAATGACAAAATTTTAGCGGCTGTTTGATTGGGTTTTGGATTAAAATCTCATCAAACAGCCGATCGATTGAAAACATATTTCGATCGCCAAAATTAGGCAAGGCAATCTGTCAAGTGTTGTCGCAAAAGATCGGCATCTAAATTACGTCCAATGAACACGAGCTGATTTTTGGGTGAAGATTGCCACGGCTCATTTTTGAGGTTAATTCGGGCACCACTGAGTTGGAAAATATGCCGATCCGCCATATCTACAAACCACAAAATTCCTTTGGCTCGAAATACTTCTGCTGGTAAGTGAGATTGTAAGAAAGTTTCAAATTTCTTGATGTCAAATGGTCGATCGCTTTCAAAGGCGATCGATAAAAATCCATCATTATCTAAATGAGCCGAATGGTGATGATGATGTTCGTGGTGATGGGCATGATGCTGTTTATCATCATCATGAGATTCATGATGATGATGCTTGTGACTATCTTGCTCGGATCGATCGACTTTTTCTTCGATTAAATTCGCATAATTTTTTGGATTGTTATACTCCACATCTAGAATCAAATCTAGCGAGATTTTACCATGTTCGCCATATAGTATTCTAGCACCCTCTTTGATAGACTTAATATAAGTTTCTAAAGTCAAAAGCTTTTCGGGACTTGCCAGATCGGTCTTATTTAAGATCGTAATATCACCATAAGTAATTTGATTAAATGCTGCCTCACTCTCAAAGTGCTCGGAAGTAAATGTCTCAGCATCAACCATCGTAACAATCGAATCAAGCCTAGTCAAATCCTGTAATTCCGTTGCCAAAAATGTCATAATAATCGGCAACGGATCGGCAACCCCCGTAGTCTCAATTACCATATAATCGACCTTATCTTCCCGCTCCAATACCTTATAAACTGCTGCTACTAAATCCTCATTAATAGTGCAACAAATACAACCATTGCTCAGTTCTAGCATACCTTCATCGATCGACACTAGCAGTTGACTATCGATATTGATATCACCAAATTCATTGACCAATACAGCAACTTTCAAGTCCTGTCGATTACTCAGAATATGATTCAATAGCGTAGTTTTACCACTACCTAGAAATCCAGTGATGATAGTAATAGGTATTCCCCGCTTAGGGATTTCGATCGTCGCTTTGTTTGGATGCGTTATTGTTTGGGTCATACAAATTCCTTAAATTAAATAGCAAACCATTTAGTCAACCAGGTTCGTTGCACCTCTCTAAACTGGATGATTTGTAGATCGTAATCAGCTCGAAAGCTCACCTTTGGGGATAGTGCGATCGGTCAAACCATTACCACCAAAATGATAATCATTATCATGATATCGGATCTTTAGGCAATTTAACAGATAGAATGATAATCGTTCTCATAGTTTAGCATTCGATTTATCCATGCTCGATCCCTTGGTGACGCTCCCCGAATTCATCGATCTGGCAATTGTTGGGGCTGGGCCTCATTCTCTGACCCTAGTGACACATTTATTGCAGAAAAAAAAATCCATGCGCGGACGATTTCTGGTCTTCGATCCCAGTGGTACCTGGATGAATCGATGGGATCGTCAGTTTGCCGCGCTGGAAATCCCGCATTTGCGATCGCCTGCCGTGCATCAACCAGATCCCAATCCCCATGCCCTGCGTACCTTTGCAGAATCTCGCTCAGATGAACTATTTCAGCCCTACGACTTGCCAGGAACTCAATTATTTCGGGATTTCTGCCAAGAAACGATTCGACGGTGGCAATTGGCAGATTTTGTCTATCCGGCTCAAGTCGTCCAAATCGAACCATTCAAAGATAATGGTCGTTCCCGATTTCGACTCAGACTAGCTAATGGGCAAACTATTATCGCTCGCCGAGTGGTCATTGCCAATGGTGGAGCCTTGCCCAATCTACCTGAATGGGTGGGGCAAATTTCTACAAGTTATCCTCAAGATCGCCTGTTGCACTCTCATCAAGTAGACCTCCGAGGATTGCGACTCCAGGGCGAACGAATCCTGATTATTGGGGGAGGTCTAACGAGCGGACATCTCGCTTTGGGCGCAGTGGAACGTGGCGCACAGGTGCTATTGATGTCTCGTCGCAATGTGTATGGCAAATTATTTGATGCCGATCCTGCTTGGATTGGGCCGAAGTATCTCAAAGGCTTTTGGGCGGAACCGGATTTACATACACGCTGGGAGATGATTCAAGCAGCGCGGAATGGTGGCTCGATGACTCCAGCAATTTTAGCCCGATTGCGACAATTGGAGCGAAATGGGCAGGTGGTATTTTATGAACAATGTGGCGTGTCCCAAGCAGAATGGAGCGATGATCGTTGGCAGGTACATTGTGACAATTCTGCCGTCCATGAGTGCATTCATCATCAATCGATCGATCGGATTTGGGTGGCGACTGGGAGCCAATTGGATGCCCGAAATCATCCTTTATTACCTGATGTTTTAGCTGCCCATCCGATCGAAGTCGTCAATGGATTGCCCGTCATTGATGAGCATCTCCGCTGGCAAGGTTGCGAGCTATTCGTCATGGGTGGTTTGGCAGCTTTACAAGTCGGCCCAGCCGCCCGAAATCTTTCAGGGGCGAGGGCTGCTAGCAATCGCATCGTCTCAGCTTTAGCCAAGTCCACGACTCGGCGGAATTGATTTGACGATGGAGGATCCAAATCATTATCGTTATTTTCATAACGATAATGATTATCACTGTACGAGTATTAAAGTAATATTACAACTACTACTCTAGCAGTGCTTCTGATGCTCTTGACAATAACTGCAAGCCATCGCCGATTGGTCGCCTGTGCTCCAACGCCAACCTACTGTAATTGACTCAGGGAGATTAGGATCTGTTTTCGACATAAATTCGATTTTCATGTTTTCTTCGATTTGGACCACGCCATCGGGCAATTTTTCAAAATCCCCCTCTTTCCCGTGCATATGTGGGACAAATATTCCCAACCCAAAATCATCGAGTCTTTTGAGCATAGCTTGAACTTCAGGTAGGTTAACTGCCTCTGAAGCCGTTTTGATGAATTGTGCCATGTTGATTTTTAGATGATTGATATCTGAGGTAAGCTGTTCGACATTTAAAGTACATCCGCCGTTGATTTTCTCGTTCCGAGAGGCTTCTGCGAAGGCAGACGCTACGCCAACGCCAACGGCTCCGCTCAATCAACTGGTTTGAGCGAAGTCGAATATGTGATTTAGATGTTCGACAGCTTATCTTAAAGCTATTTATCGAGATTGGCAATCAGTAGAGTCTGATTTTTTACCAGTCGATTCGATACTAATTAGAACATATAAGATCCCCGACTTCTCCTCCATTTTATTGATATTTCTCATCTTGCGTTGGTATGGTGGCGGATCTGCTTTGCGACAATTAGTTACAGGTACAGCCGTCTGGGATATTGCTAGCATTGCAATAACCATTAGAGGCTAAAGTCGAGGAGAAGTCGGGGATCTGACTCCTCGCGATCGATTCGCAAAATCTAGTTTTTAACCGTTTGCAGTATACCTCGATTTTTAAAATACAGACAGCAACATTTCCGAATCAGCGATTCTTCGCGACCCTTAAAATTGAGTGGCGGAATGTGGGATTTTAAGATCTGAAACAACCCGCCTGAAAAGTTTGACAACTAGGTCGAGAAAGGATTACGATCGAGCTAACAATCTATACTTATACTTATGGACATCCTTACTTTAGGCTGGGTCTCACTACTCGTATTATTCACTTGGTCGATCTCGATGGTTGTTTGGGGGCGTAACGGTTTCTAAATATAGAGATCGTGGAGGTGGGTTACGGCTACCGCCTAACACACCCTACGACGAAGTTTTAGGCAAAATCTAAGAGCTGCGGGGTGTATTTAGGTAACACTTGCTGCAACTTCCGATCGTCTAGTGCGAAATTGCGGCTTAACACCGTAGCCAAGACATCCCGAAAATCGGTCGTCACCGCCAAATCTCTCCCCTGATATCGTTGCTCTGGCTCCAAACCAGGCCACTTTCCGTACACTTTCCCGCCGCGAATACCGCTACCCAATAGCCACATGACATTACCATGTCCGTGGTCAGTACCGCCATTGCCATTTTCCTTGACTGTGCGACCAAATTCGGACATCACGACAATCGTAGTTTTTCCGTAAGCTGCGCCCAAACCTTGTTGGAGTGCTAGTAAGCCTTTACCTAATAGCCCTAGATTGCGGGCTAATGTGCCCTGGCTCGAACCTTGATTGATGTGGGTATCCCAACCCCCAATTCCCAAGCAAGATACCTGGATGCGGGGATCTAGTGCCATGATTCGTGCTAGTCTTTGGGCATCGCCAGGGAAACCATTTGGTAGCGGCGCGCCATTATTTGCCATCTTCATCTCAGCTTCGAGATCTTTGAGCAATTCCTCGCGGGCGGCTTTAGCTTCATAATATGTGCGGCCAATTGGGTCATTTCTGCCGTACAATCGATCGAATGAACTAGCGATTTGGGGTTTGTCGATTTGGAGGCGATTACTAGCACTTTTTCCCGATGGGAGATTGGCGACGGCAACTTTTCCGCGCAGAATCTTTGGAGTTGTCGCACCCACACTTAGCCCCTGAATCGGATTCCGCTGTGACATCACGCCTAATAACCGATTCATCCAGCCATCGCGAGTACTCTTGACTCCAGGCGTACCACTTTCGAGATCGTCTTGGGCATCAAAATGAGATCGGTTATTCTCATTAAAGCCGCAACCATGTACGAATGCTAAACTTTTTTGCTCCCATAGGGGTAATAGGCTGGCTAAGGCTGGATGCAATCCAAATTGCCCATCGAGATCTAATGCACCATTGGGGGAGCCAGGTTGAGGAATTGCAATTTTAGGTCGATCGCTATAATACGTCGTTTCTTGATAAGGCACAACTATACTCAAGCCATCTACCGCACCGCGTAAGAAAACCACAATCAACCGTTGCGGATTGGGATCGATCGCTGCAATACTAGGAAATGCCCATCCATGAGTACCGATGCTAATGAGGGATGAGGCTGAGAATAAACTAGATTGGAGCAAAAATTGACGACGTTTCATAATTAATTATTTGTACATAAATTCAGGACTACCTAATATCAGTGCAGCGCGAATTTCGGGAGGACTTGCCGAGATAGCTTGTTGAGTTTTGACTGAAAAATTATTGCCTAAAGTAGCAATTAACCCGTCAGAATCGATTGTGACAGTGGTCACTGTAACTATAGCTTTATTAATTATCTCAGCCGATTCGATCGGTGATGAAAAAACAGGTAATTTCCCACTGACCAAATTAGTTGCAAAATTTAATCTTCGAGTCATGCTGTCTGGATTCAACCAAGTCTCTTGAGTATTTTTATAACCATTGGGAGTCGGGCAACCATAAATCGGCATCCCCAGTTGATTGAGAAAGTCGTTTAATGGTTTAGGATTGTTGATAAATCCATATCGTGTGAGAGCCAGTTGATTATCAACATTATTTTCTAGCCCTGGATCGATCGACCTAATTGAAGAAATTGCATATTGATAGGGTGTTTTAAATTTAGCTCCATAATATTTCTTGTCCATAAATTCGGGACTGTGAAATAGAGTATCTAAAACTAATTTAATATCTCCTTCAGTGGCAATAAAGCGTTGAGAGAGTCGCTCCACTAAACTTTTGGGTGGATTATCAGCTACAAAGTATTGAGCTAGTTTATAACTAATATGTCCGGCTGTACTAGGATGTCGAGATAGTATATCTAGAGCTTGCTCCCCTTCCCTAATGCCAGATCCGACAATAGTTTGACCTAGAAATATTTTATCGCTACCCTCATGACGGGTAGAATTAAATTGGAAGCTATAGCCATCGGGTACTGTTTTTCCTGGTTGTTTGAATCCCCAGCCAGTTAGAATTTTTGCTAAAGAAATCACATCCTCTTGTTTATAACCACCATCTACACCTAATGTATGGAGTTCCATTAGTTCGCGAGCATAGTTCTCATTCAATCCTTTAGACTTACCTTGTTTATTTGTAAATGGTGCGACATTTTGCCAATTATCCAAGTAAAATAACATCGCTGGATGTTTAGCAGTAGCACCAACCAACTCTCGAAATTTGCCTAAAGCATAGGGACGAATTGCTTGTTGTTCGTATGCACCTACCCACAATCGATCCAGACCTTTTTCTGCATAGACATTGAAATGATTGTACCAAAAATCTACCATCACTTCTTGCAATTGACGTTGACTATAGATCGATCGCCACAATTTAGCCTCTCTGGATTGATTGGTAACTTGACGCACCTGTTTTTGTTGGACTTTTCTAGTTTCTAATTCTGGATTTTGTTCATTGTTTGGACGATTGGGATTATATTGTTGAAATAATTCGCTCGGCGAAAGGTTAATTGTATCTAGTTTTGCTAGTCGTTCGGTTAATGCGGGAGATTCGGCGATCGAGTCTGGATTTAGTTGTTCCTGAATATATTTATTTATGCCGATCGACTGCACTCGATGGATATCGCCAGCCTTAATACCATAGCTCAATCGATTCAGTACGTGCAAAATCTTCGGATCTACTGGTTTAGGTTGAGCTATATTTGCTGATATTAACCAGATACCAATAGTAACAAAAAATGAGTATTTACGAGTATTCATAGGGATAATTGTATATTAAGTGGTTTTTAAAAATCCCATCTTACACCAGCGCGAAAATATTAGTAATTACCATAGATCTTCTCTATTCCCTAACCCCTATTTGCAGCGATCGCAGTTACCACATCGCCAACCTGGGGGATGGGATTTAGAACCAAATGCACAGAGCAAATATTGCCATCGACAACCAGAATACCGAATATATGTCTCTACCTGTTGATAAAGAGACTTTTGTTGGCTTTGAAGGGGTTTCCAATTTGGAGTCTTGCCACTTACCACCCGTCGATACTGAAAGGGAGTTTCCCACACCAGATCGCCGATACTATGTAATAAAGATAACGCGATCGATCCTTGGGGAAATTGTCGATCGATCTCACTGACTTCCCCACTTATCGGCAACTTCTTCGCCAGAGCTACTGCGAGATCGTAATATCGATCGATACTCTCCGTAAAAAACTTATGCCGTTGTCGATCTTCAGGATACAACAAACCTGTCGGCTCGCACACTAATAATAACGCCTCAGCAGACTTACCATCCCGTCCCGCTCGACCAATTTCTTGGATATACTCAGCTAATAATACTGGTGGTTGAAAATGGGCAATCCAGCGCACATTCGCCTTATTAATCCCCATCCCAAACGCGCAAGTACAAACCACATATTGCAACTTATCCGCCAACCATTCACCCTCGATTCGCCGTCGGGCTTGGGGACTCAAACCAGCATGATAAGCCGCTGTTGCATCGCCGCGAGCAGACAACCACGCCACCAATTCCTCACTAGTTTGTCTAGTTCGCACGTAGACTAGCCCAGATTGACGGGGGTGTTGGGCGATAAACTTGGCTAATTGCTCCCGTCGTCCTTTGGGAGTCCAGATCGATTTTACTGCCAATTTGAGATTTGCACGATGAGGATCGAGAATAAATTCGGCGGGATTATGAAGTTGGAGAACCTGTTTAATTGTCTGCTGTGAGAGGGGGTCAGCCGTGGCTGTGAAGGCAGCGATCGCTATTTTGGTACCAATTGGCTTATGTCCAATTAAGGTGGCTCGAATCGCGCCTAAGCGTCGATAGGCGGGGCGAAATGTTTCCCCCCAATGAATCAGACAATGAGCTTCATCGAGAATTAATCGATCGATCTTGAGTGCTGGATGACACAATCTCGACCACACTGCGGGAGTTAGCAGTGTTTCAGGTGAGACATATAGCAGCCGCAACCGTTGATGTTCCAAGTCTTGAAGTGTCTGTTTTCGCGTCGCGGCGGGAAGTTCGCTATGTAATAAACCAGCGGCGACTTTTTTGGCGAGTAATTCCTGCACTTGGTTTTCCATCAAGGCTACCAAGGGCGAAACTACTAGGGTGACTCCGCTACTGAGTAATGCTGGAATTTGGAAACATAGAGATTTACCGCCCCCAGTAGGCATGACAATCAGTGCATCTCGATCGGCGAGTAAGCACTGAATAATTTCACCTTGGGGCGATCTGAGTTCATCATAGCCCCAAACCTGTTTGAGTATTTGGGCGATTTGCATTTAGCAGGGGTCGGGGGTCGGGGGTCAGGGGTCGGGGGTCAGGGGTCAGGGG
>JANMEL010000105.1:0-22808 GCA_031376885.1 Chamaesiphon sp. OTE_70b_metabat_96
GCTTGGTATCTCGCCACAATTTGGGGGCGATCGCATGATACCTATTTTCAACTAAATTGTCGGCGGTCATTTGGGTTGCCTGTCCCTCGGAAGCCCAAAGATAGCGAGGCAGCATTTGTCGAGCAGTTGTCATAGCTGGAACTGGGGGCTGTTTTTTTTAAGATGTATTTGACGATTCTCCTGTGGGAGAGGCTGTGCCAACGATCTGACTGGCGTAGCTTTTACCTTTGTGGATGGATAATCACTCCTAGTACAGTAGTTTACGCTAGAAATCGGGATCTTTCGACTGGATCGATCGTGAAGATCGATTAAAGATTTGAGCACCATTGGCTTATGTCCCCCAGAATCGGTAAACTACAGAGATAATGTAAAAATCGACCGCCATCAATACTGAGTACTATGAGTGTAGTTAGTCAAGTTATTCTTAAAGCAGATGACGATCTGCGTTATCCCAGTACTGGGGAACTCAAAAATATCCAATCTTTTCTCCAAACTGGCGAACAACGGATTCGGATTGTCACCACTCTCGCCGAAAGTGAGAAAAAAATTGTCGATCGTGCCAGCAAACAATTGTGGCAACAACACCCTGAGTATATCGCCCCTGGTGGAAATGCCAACGGTCAAAAACAACGTGCTCAGTGTTTGAGAGACTATGGTTGGTACCTCCGACTAGTCACTTATGGTGTATTGGCTGGAGATATCGGGCCGATCGAAAATATTGGCCTGATTGGGGTCAGAGATATGTATAATTCCCTTGGAGTTCCTGTTGATGGCATGGCAGATTCGATCGCCGCTCTCAAAGAAGCATCCTTAAATCTTCTCAGTGATGAAGATTCCGCCGCCGCCGCTCCCTATTTTGATTATATCATTCAAGCAATGTCCTAGTCTGGATCTCTATCTACGATTAACTCATAACCTTCAGCAGTGCTGGAGGTTATTGTTTTTCAGGGGGACAGGTGTCGAGTGATACCAACAGTTTGGAGAATTGTTAATATTGTAGGATAAATACCTCATTTCTCACTCTGCGAATGCAAGAACCAACATCCGTACCTAAATTACCTTGGAATTCATTAGCATTGTTATTTCTGACCTATGCTACCTTTGGCTGGTTGCTGTATGAGTGGACTGACAATCGATCGGTGTGGTTCGCAGTAGCTGCGGGGATCGTTAGCTTGGGTAGTTTTGTCACTTTTCCTAGTCAATTTATGGGGTTGGGTTTTGGCAGATTTATCAAAACAGATATGAGAGCTTTTATTCTGATTGTAATCGTTAGTATTGGCTCGGTGATTTTACTCACTTGGTTTCAATTTTCGATCGATCTAATCGTTCTTTGTGCCGCTGGATTATTGGTTAGTTTGGATCTCAAAACTAGTGGTTGGAGCAAAAGATTTAGTCTCCTCCTCATCGTCGGTTGGCAATTGCTCGGAGTTAGTGCTGGATTGGCTGCACACCATTTATGGTCTTATCCATTTGCTAATTTGCCTGCTTATTTTTACTCCGCTTATTGGTTGAGGGGTCAGGGTTGAATACCATCTGGATTTTAATCCAAAATCCAAAATATTTGTCTACCCCTCATCCCTGACCCCTTCCAACGCCTTCCTCACCAGCTTGGTGTCATGAAAGCGACTATAATCAAAATAGCGATCGCCATTGCCAGAATTGTGGATAATGTCTTCAAATCGATGGCCGAAAATAATTTCACCAGTGGCATAGATATGACGAGCGGTAATTGTGTAGGCGACTGTTTCATCCACACCCCTGATTAAAACGCTAACTTGGGCGTGGAGTCGTTCTAAATCTGCGGCGGTAAGCCCATAGAGAGGACTATCTAGGTCGATCGGGTGGAGGATCGTCCAGGTAAGAGTTAGACTGGGAGTGCGATGGAGTGGTAGTTTGAGTTCGTGAATCCGGCGCATAAAGTTGCCCTCAAGTGTCACCTCATCAATGAGGAGATAAGCTTGGGCGGTGGCTTCGAGGATAAAATTGTGACGCTCGTTGGCGATCCGAAACATCAAAGTTGGCTGATGATTGTAACTATTAACAACGGCAACTTGACTAAATAATACCTTAGCGATCGGTCGAGAAAATCTGGCAAATGATAAACCCGTTACCACCGCAACTAGAGACAGACTAGCGATCGCTTCTAAAGTGACCACCGAATTAGCATAAAATGTCTTGGGGTGAATAGCTCCATAACCGATCGAACCCAGAGTTTGAACGCTAAAAAAGAAGGCATCACCAAAAGAACCTGTCTTCGCACCTTCGAGACAATCCCCCCCAGCCAAATAAGCCAATGCAAACAGCGCATTGATGACTAGATAAATGCCTGAGACAATCCCAAAAAATCCAATCCAGGGAATAGTCAACAGCAAATGGTAAGGATCCCGCCAATAGTGGTACCATTGACCCGATCCATGAATCACAAATCTACCGTTGCGATTTTCAATTCGCACGATGCGCTGGCGGCGGAATCTGGTGTTCATAAATTTTCAGTGCAGTGGATACGAATGTGGACAATTTATTAGATCGTCAGCAACCGATAGAATTGATAGTTGAAGGTTTGGGTACTGGTGATTTACGACTGGATTTGTGGTTGGTATCTCAGCTACCAGATTTTTCTCGATCGCGGTTGCAAAAACTTATCGCTCAAGGGCACGTTCAAATCGGGCGACAGACTTGCACTGATAAACAGTATAAATTAAAGTCTGGCGATCGAGTGTATGTATCAATACCATTACCAGAATGTCTGGATCTAGTCCCCGAATCGATTCCCCTCGATATTCTCTACGAAGATGAGCAATTGCTGATCCTCAATAAACCTGCGGGAATGGTCGTACATCCTTCAGCGGGACACAGTACAGGTACTCTAGTTCACGCCTTACTCGCCCATTGTCCGCTTTCCAATATTGGCGGGGTACAGCGTCCGGGCATTGTTCATCGCTTGGATAAGGATACCACAGGGGCGATGGTTGTGGCTAAGACTGATTTTGCCCATCAGCACCTCCAACAGCAGCTTCAGGTCAGAACGGCCAAAAGAGAGTATTTGGGGGTGGTCTACGGAGCACCAAAGGTCGATGGCGGGACGATCGATCTACCCATCGGTCGTCATCCGGTAGATCGACAGAAGAATGCTATCGTTGGACTCGATCGAGGTGGTAGATCTGCTGTAACTCATTGGCACATCGAGGAGCGATTGCGGAGCTTTACACTACTTAGATTTCGGTTGGAGACTGGACGCACTCATCAGATCCGCGTTCATAGTGCCCAAATGGGTCATCCGATCGTCGGTGATGCCGTCTATGGTTCGGGTCGCTCTGTGGGTGTAAACCTCCCAGGGCAAGCTCTCCACGCTCGACAGCTAGAACTAATTCATCCCGAAACTGGAGAGCTAGTGAGTGTCCTCGCACCAATTCCACCGCACTTTCAAACTCTACTACAAGTCCTGCGAAAAAGATGGTGAGGGGTCAGCATATCTGTAGGTTGGGTTGAGCCTCAAAACCCAACATCCCCAGAGTGTTGGTTTTTCTCCACAGGAGACGCTACAAAGCACGCGGGCTTCTGCCCAACCTACTCCCTACTCTCTATTCCCTACTCCCTATTCCCTACTCCCTATTCCCTACTCCCTATTCCCTATTCCCTATTCCCTATTCCCTATTCCCTATTCCCTATTCCCTATTCCCTATTCCCTATTCCCTATTCCCTATTCCCTATCCCCTATCCCCTATCCCCTATCCCCTATCCCCTATCCCCTATCCCCTATCCCCTATTGATTCGGCTCGACGATCGAGGTCAGGGTTTTGAGCAACTGGGAAGTAGCTGGTAAGCTGGGGATTGGGGTTGGTGTGTCGATTCTCTCGGGGAGAGGCTTCGCCAACGGATCGGGGGGCAAATCTGGTTCGGTTACTGGTGGTAAATCTAAATCAGAGCTATTCACCATTTCGAGATCTTGACTCGATGGGATCCTTTCTGGATTGAGATCGTCTGCACTGATAAATATTGGTGGAGACATGCCCAAATTTTGGCGATTCGATCGACCAATTGCCGATGCCATTCCAGGTACTCCCATGGCGACTGTTTCGGGAATCTTTTCGAGGATACTGCGTTCGTACTCGATCGAAAACGTGTATCTAGCTTCACCGACGCGTTCCCAGCCTTTGAGGATGCGATCGACTGAGTTGACTTTATACCGTCCACGATATAATGATTCGACAATTGCTTTGACTATCCAGAGCGGTTCATATCGATCGAGCCACGGTTTCACGATGGTATCAACTTGAATACCCTCAAGTTCCAAACCATAATGAGCGATTAGTGCAGTGATTGTATTTTGCGGAGACTGAATCATTGACAAATGAGCCACATTGACATAGGCAGCGATTATTATTCCTACACCGACCAAAATAGACCAATTATCGGTTCGAGAATCGCTCCGCCGATGCGCCGCATTGCTCTAGTTCCGTTATTTCGGAGTATTTAGTAATTAATCGGAGGCTATTACACCCCCGATTGTTTGAGAATTGGTCGGTTTGACCAGTTCTAAGTTATGTTTGCTTCAACCTTATTATCCAAGCTTGTTAGACCGATAACACTTCACTTTCGCGATGTTTAATTATCGATGACAGGGCGCAGGAGCTAGCGAACTCACAGGGTGTCATGACTAAGATAAGGTTTACCCACTTTGGCTACGCTCAATGCAAGCCTTTAAGGGTGGTTTGGTTCACATTAGCTACGGATTGGTCCGGTTGCTAATGATCCCTAATTTAGTAGCTAAACTTGAATGTCACACAGGAATGTTATTTAGTGATGAGTTAAGAATGAGATTATATCATTGATTGCGCTGTAATGATAACAAATATCAACTTTCAGCCCAAACTGCGATCTATACTAGATGGAAGTGCCCATGCCGATCGGCATTAGTTTAAATGAACTATAATAGTTGAAATAGCGATCGGTCAGGTCAAATTGGGCTTAATAGTTATAGATAATTGGTATCCTAAAAGTCTGGTAGTGGCGAGGGTTACTCAGCCGTCAGCCGTCAGTAGTCAGATATCAGGGTGGTGCTAATTGCTTGGACTTTTAGTTGAAACTGCTGCTACCACCAGAGTTTCTGATTTATTTATTAATTATCAATTAATTTATCAATGCCGATTTTTTATGCAGCCAACAGCTACGCTATTATTTTCATGTCCAGATCGACGAGGCTTAGTTGCGAAGATTGCCAACTTTATTTACTCCAATGGAGGGAATATTATCCATGCAGATCATCACACAGATTTTAATGCAGGTTTATTTTTGACGCGGATTGAATGGCAAATTGAAGGATTTAATTTGCCACGAGAATTAATCGCTCCAGCTTTTGAAGCTATTTCCCAACCTTTAGGCGGGACTTATGAAATTCATTTTTCGGATACTATTCCACGGCTAGCAATTTGGGTCAGTCGTCAAAATCATTGCTTGTTAGATTTGATTTGGCGACAACAGGCGCAAGAATTTTCGGCGGAGATTCCACTGATTATTAGCAATCATCCAGATTTGGAGCCGATCGCCCAGCAGTTTGGGATCGATTATTATTATTTACCAATTACCAAAGATAATAAATTAGAGCAAGAAAAACGGCAACTAGAATTACTACAGGAATATCAAATAGATGTGGTGATTTTGGCTAAGTATATGCAGATTATTAGTGCCGAATTTATCGATCGATTTCCCAGTCACAATATTATCAATATTCATCATTCATTTCTGCCTGCTTTTGTGGGTGCCAATCCCTATCAGAAGGCGTACGAACGGGGGGTAAAAATTATTGGAGCCACAGGTCATTATGTGACTTCAGAATTGGATGCTGGGCCGATTATCGAGCAGGATGTGGTGAGGGTGACTCATCGGGATGATGTTGAGGATTTGATTCGGAAGGGGAAGGATTTGGAGCGAATTGTATTGGCTCGTGCGGTGCGCCATCATTTACACAATCGGGTGTTGGTATATGGCAATAAGACAGTAATTTTTGAGTGAGAGAGCGACTCAAATTGAGGAAGTTGATAGATTTACATTCAACCAATTACTGAGTTCGATCGCTAGCCATTTGATTTCTTTTGCGGTGAGATCTTGTCCGGTGCTGAGTAATCGGATCGGATCGATTTCGCGTAGTTCTAACATCAGACTGACTTTTGGCGCATCGAGATCTGGATGTTGATAAGTATCGACAATAATCTGACTTATTTCTTGAGTTTTGACATGTTTTGGTCGATCGCGATCGAGACTATAGAGATGATGAGAACGAGTGAGTTGTCGGCGATCGATCTGAATTTTGGTGTGCGATAAAAACTTGTCTGCTAAATCGAATGACATTCTCAATCCAGCTTTGAATAGCCATAATGTGAGCGGAAGGACAAACATTAAGGCTACTCCCAATCCAACTCTAACCGCTACCTCAGATGTGGGTGATGATAGGGGAATGTAAATATAAATCGTCAGCACAATTAACAATAAGACAAGTAAATCGATGCCCCCAGCGAATATTAATTGATGTTGTGCCGATCGATCTGGTCTAAATCGCGCTGGAATCTTTAATTCTAGTCGATCGACTGTACTTGTAAGTTCAATTTTGCTCCCTGATGGTTGACGCATGATCTGGGGTGAGGGGTGAGGGGTGAGGGGTGAGCGAAAAGTGCAATCTTGGGGTTTCCCAACTGGGCGGGTGAACCGATTCATGACAAGTGAAGCACCTTTTTAAGACAGGGGCGTGCACTGTTGGCGTAGCCTTGCCTTTGGCATTGCGTAGCCGTAAGCGCAAGGCGCAGGCTTTGCCAACGCGTAGCGTCTGCCGTGCCTACGGCAGGCTAACGCCAACCGCAGAAGTGTCAGTTTGGAGAAGCTGATTCTAAACATGATTTGAGCATTGATATTTATCTCGATCTCTCTGGCGACTGCTATTTGTTAATTAAGATCGACAGTTTTTACTGATGATGGTCGATCGATTGGTGCGGAAAATTGGGATGAGATATTGTTGCTGCTCAGTTGTTGTTCGAGGGATAGATCGGGATCGATCGTGATGCCATTTGAGGTAGGGGTATCTGCCCGTGAGTTGCGGTTCCATAGTAGCCACCGACTCCCTGATGAAAGGGAATTTAAGCGAGTTCGATCGCTAGTCAAACAGATACAATCAGTCGGGGGAATTTGGTGTTGAATTTGTTCATGCGATTGAACTGCGGCGAGGGTTTCTAGAACTTGACGTTCGTTGGAAATTAATTGAGTTCCCCCTGTCTGAAGTTTGACATTAAACTGGGGGGAACGATTGGCATAAAAGTAGAGAGAACATGCCGCAATTACCGCTTGCTCAAAATCTGCCAGATCCCAATCTGCGCCACTGTCGAGATAAATTACCAGATCTTGCCCACCACGATCGATCTCTAGTTCCCGTACTTGAAATTCCCCCAATCGGGCACTAGTTCGCCAGTGGATCGATCGAAATGGATCCCCATAACGATAAGGGCGCAGCGATCTAGTTACACCCTCTGTAGCCGATTCTAGCTGACGACTATTTGACTGGGATTTGCGGCGATCTCGCTCACCCATACCCTCAATCAGAGGGCACTGAGCCAAAGTGAGGATTTGGGGATAAACATAGGCGGTAGCCGCAGCTTGACGATATCGCTGACACCAAAATAACCCGATCGGCGCACCACTGCGAAGTACGATCCGTGCCCACTGATAGACTCCCCGTTGCTGGGTAGGTTGACGATAAACCCATCGATACTCCCCTTGAGCTGGAATCGTCTCGATCGCGGTTAAAGGCGGCGGCGATTGGCTAAATGGGGTCAGATCTTGGACTTGAAATAGGGTTTGAATATTCGATGTGGGATTTTGAACCGCGATCGTGATTTCCAGCTCTGCGCCAGCGGTGACAGGCGCGATGGACATGCGCGTGACAGTCAGAGCTTGAAGCGATCGAGGTGGTAAAATGGCGGCTACACCCAGCAGTGCTATCCCCACACCACTCAATACATACAGCCAACCAGCCATCGTATTCGTCGCTGCACCAAAGAAGCAAATCGAGATCCCCGCCAGTAAGTAACCAGCATAGGCGGGAGCTACCCAGTTAGTTTCTAGCCAGTTGGTGACACGATTGAGCATGGGGAATGGGATGTGAAGAATCCTTATTAGAGTACCCAGGCGATAAGTGTAGATTTTCAATCGATCGATAGTTTTCAGCTAAATGACAATATGGTAGGGGTGAGGGGTCAGGGGTGAGGGGTCAGGGGTCAGGGGTCAGTCAGGGGTCAGTCAGGGGTCAGTAGACCTCCTGCGAAAGTAAAAGCACAATCATTTTCAATACCGTTTTCACCCCTAAATTCCCCCTATTCCCTATTCCCTATCCCCTATCCCCTATTCCCTGACCCCTCACCCCCGATCCCTGACCCCTCACCCATTGGGGACAGAAACGGGGTAGAATTCTGGGTTGTAGGGTACTCAATCTAGTCTTAATCACTAATATCACCTTGATTATCTACATATCTCACATCATTAATAAGTAATACCTAATCCGTGGCGATCCAAATTTATCAAGGTCTTTCGGCTTACTATCATCGAGCGGCAACAATCATCTTGCTGGTTGGTTTCTTGGTGAGGTTGGTTATTTCGATTTGGCTTCACCCAGGATTTGATGAAGCTTATTATTATCTTTATACTCTCCATCCCGATTGGAGTTATTTCGATCTTCCACCTCTAGTCACTCTGAATACAGGGCTGGGTGTGTGGTTGACTGGATCGGTGTCTCAATTTACGATTCGGATCGGCACCTTATTTTTATATACTTTTTCGTTATTTTTTCTGTATCTAACTGCGCTGCAACTATACACGCTACAAATTGCAATCAATACGTTGGCGATCGCTTCAGCCATTCCGATTTTTCAGATTCTCTTTGGTGTATTAACTTTACCCGATACTCCGCTGTTATTTTTCTGGTCGATCTCGATCTGGATCGCCACACATGAGTTTTTCAACCATAGATTTTATCAGCCCAGCTATCGACTGCCGCTATTATGTTTGACGATCGGTTTAGCTTGCCTGAGCAAATATCAGGGATTTATCTTAGGCTTTAGTTTAGTCGGATTTTGTTTTTTTAGTGCCAAATATCGTCGCGCCCTCACCTCATCATGGCTGATAGTTGGGATCCCAATTTTTTTACTAACTATCTCACCGATATTGTATTGGAATATTAGCCACGATTGGGCATCTTTTCGATTTCACTTAGCGGGAATCGTGCCCAATGGTAGTTACCCTGTCGATCGAGTATTCAAAACTATATTTGTAGAAATACTCTATCTATTTCCCACTTTTAGCATTCCCTTGCTATGGTCTATTTTTCGTGCTACCATGCAGCAGATCGGCAACTTGAATTGGCAAGGGCATAGTAGGCTGGGTGGATTTGGATCCGAATGGGATCTGGAAAAAAGAGGGTTGCTGTTGTGGCTCTGTCTCCCGCTCATCGTCGGATTTACACTAATTGCTGGCGATCGCCAAATTGAAACGGCAAAAATGCCTGGATATTGGATCGCGATCGTGCTGTTTGCCGAACGCTTGGTGATTAGCCGCCGCTACGCCTATCCTCGCCTGCCCTATCGCTGGTTTTTAGGATCTACAGGCGTGACGCTCCTCCTGATGTCCATTGCCCTATCACACATCACTGATGGAACATTTCAGATGCCGAGCAAGTCGGCAATTGTAAGCTTACTTCCGATCGATCGAGACAACTCCACTCAACTAATCGACATCAACCAATTACGCCAAGGATTCATCACCAATCCTCAGCTCGACTCAGCTCTGAAAAAAACAGACTTTGTGTTTACCAATCGCTACTATCTCGGTGGACAAATTGGGATGGCGATCGAACCCAACTATCACAAACCCATTACCTGCTTCGATGGAGATCCCCGCAGCTTTGCATTTTGGTCAAAGCCACAAGAATGGGTAGGCAAAAATGCCCTCTACATCGGTACCAAAACTTTTCAAGTCGATCTAGATGCTCAAAATCGCTACCCTAGCTATTTTAGTAGTCTAACTAAATTAGGTGAAATCCCGATTCGCCGTGGTGGAGAAATAGTTGAAACCTTTAGTGTTTACGAGGCTCAAAACATGCTCAAACCATTTCCTCGCCCCTATGGAAATTAGGCAATAAATAATCTATTTATGAGCACCAAACAGCCTCACGAAATATCTATTATCGCCCATCGTGGTCGTACAGCTTTGGTGGAATCTGAGAATACCCTCGAAGCTTTTCGCTCGGCGATCTCGATCGGTGTAGCCTGGATTGAATTCGATCTTCGGCGTTCTCAAGATGGGCACATAGTTTGTTATCATGATGAGAAAATCGATGGGATCGAGATTAGCAAGCTCTCCTATGCTCGACTATTAGCGATTGGTAAATCGAAGGGATTTATCATTCCTTTATTTGAAGAGGCGATCGAATTTTGTCGGGGTAAAGTTCGACTAGATATCGAAATCAAAGATGAAGGCTACGAACATCTCGTCATTGCGATCGCCCTAAAACACCTCGACTATTCAGAATTTGTAATCAAATCATTCAATGATTCATCAGTGATCGGGATCAAACAAATCGATCCAAATATTAAAACTGGATTATTAATCGGTCGATTACCACCTAGAAGTATCTGGGGCATCGTGCTATTTCATATTCTACCTGAATATCGAGTACTTAGAACCGGAGCGGATTTTGTATCGCCAAACTATCGACTACTGAGATTGGGCTTTTTGTGGCGAATGAAAAGGATCGATAAAGAAGTATATATTTGGACTGTAAATAGAGAATCATTACTAACCAAGTTTATGACCAATACATCGATCGCGGCAATAATTACCGATCGACCAGAACTAGCGATGAAAATCCTTGCAGATACAAAGGGATAATTGATAATTGATAATTAACGAGAAGCAGGGGTCTAAATCCCCCACCTTTAGGTGTATTGTTTTTAGGTTGTGGTTGAAATTCCCACTCTAAAAACTCAATTCTCAATTCTCAATTCTCAATTCTCAATTCTCAATTAATTTGATATGTCTGAGTACCCATCGGTGACACCGCCACCAGATTTATATGTTTCAGTTAAGGGGATAAATACTCGCTATTGGCAGATGGGAGCCGCTGGAAGCAATGTTATTTTGCTTCATGGTGGAAATGGTTCGATCGAGTATTGGCTGTACAATCTGCCCACTTTAGCCCAACATCATCGCGTCTATGCTGTTGATATGGTTGGCTCTGGAAAATCCGACACCCCATCCGGCTCTTATTCCCTCACCTATCAGGCGGAATTTCTAGCTGACTTGATGACAGCACTCAAACTCGATACTGCTACGCTAATCGGTAATTCGATGGGTGGTGGAGTCGCTTTAGAGTTTGCTAGATTGTATATCGATCGAGTAGATAAATTAGTACTCGTCGATAGTATGGGATTTGGGCGAGAGATTGCTCTAGGTATCCGTCTGATTACTTTCTCGGCGATCGTCAAGCTACTTCGTCCGAGTCGTTGGATGATTCCAGCTATGTTAGCGTCTAATTTTCATTATAGCACACAACCGCCCGCAGAATGGCTCGAACTTCGATATCCAATTTTTGCCATTCATGGACGAAACCATGTCATCTTGCGGCTGGGACAAAGTAACTTTAATTTAGCTGGGGTCTTGCCCTCAGTGTACCAACCAATCCTGGATAGTTTACCCAATCTAACCAAACAAACATTAATTATCTGGGGAGAAGGCGATCGAATTATCCCCGTCAAACACGCCTATATCGCCGCCGCAAAGATCCCAAACAACCAATTAGAAATATTCCCCAACTGCGGACATCATCCTTATCTAGAATATCCTGAAAAATTCGATCGACTAGTCTTAGACTTTCTTAGGGGCTGATTGTAAGGTATAAATCTTTTATTGTAGGTTGGGTTGCGGATGCGTTGCTCGGCGAGGGTTTTTAGATCGAAAATTATCTAGTAGCCGTGAATTTTTTCTTGCCTCTGGTCGGAATATCAATTAAACCAGTGATAGTTTGGCCATCTAGTTTACCTTCGAGATTCATCTTGAGTCCACCAAATTTAGCAGACATATTGACCTTGAGATCGTCAGTTATCTTGCCTGTCAGCGGTAGACTACCAACTGGTGCTCGAAAAGTACCTGTGAGAATATTACCTTTTTGGACGATCGTATAACCAGCCGAAACATTCTCCCCCACAACTACCATTTTCCATACACCTTCAATATTTGGTACTGTTTGAGGAGTAACTGTTTTAGGTGTTTGGGAGACGACACTTTGAGCTAACGATATCGATATCAGGGAAAATCCTAAGATTAGTGAAAAATATTTAGACATGGCTTAATTTAAGGTATTTTAGTAATGATTAACGATCGTTTATAACTGGATTAATAGTTTTTGCCGATCCCAAATAGAATCCCGACATCGGCCTGACGATCGCTGACAAATCCGGCATTAATCCGCAGTGTGCCCGTAAAACCAAACGGTGTATCGGCATCGACTCCACCTGTAATGAGGGGGCTAATTTTACTGCCATTATCGGGATACACCATAATACCTGCACCCAAAAATGGGGTAAAGATTACGGGGATATTATCAACCACAGTTGGTTGATTAAATGTCAGGGCAATAGAAGCAGAAGGTGCAGCACTAGCAAATATTGTCCCAGCACTATGAATGGCTAAACTTTCATTTAAAACCTGTTTGTGCAGGATCGAAAAAGTCCCTTGTGAAAGTGAAGTGGTACGACCCTGAAGTCCGATTACGCCGCCGAAACCGAGATAGCTAGTTTGTTGTGGTCGGTCTTCGGGGATAGGCGCAGTCGGTTGTGCATTACTACTAGAAATAAGCAGGTTACTCACCAATAGTGTGGCGATCGTGCGGACTAAAATTTTCATTTGTGGAAATAGATTTATAGCGCGGTGTGTGGATTTATCTACGAGCAATGTACCAACCCCTGGATCGAATCACCGCAATTAATAAAATTGAAGCAAACGTCGTCCAGAGTGCGACGGGGAAGATTAATAATGCGGCAAATTCAGAACTCGATCGAACGCTGACTGCGGTAAAGGCGGCGAGTACTACCGTTGCCAATGTACCCAACAGCCCGCCCACACGACTACCGATCGCGGTCGAGTACAGGGGTTGAAGTAGACAAAAGACAATTAAGATGACGATTAATTGTTGGTGTGACGCAGCCTGTAGATCGGTGCTTTTGCCAACTAACCAGCGAGCCGCACCCATGAATGTAAATAGTATTGTCCAAATGATGCCAAATGCATAGCCTGGTGGGGTAATCTTGGGCAGCACTGTGGGATCTAGCAGTGCTGGTGAATCCAGCCGACTCCACCCCAGCCCAAAAATCAGACCATTCAGGACGATTGTCCCAAATACGCTGACTGCAATATTGGCAATTAAACCGGAAAATTCTGGTGAATTGAGGACTTCGAGCATAAGAGATTGATGATGAGTCAATCCAGCTTAACTTTTTGTTACAAAAAAGTCGCGCCCATTACTGCTATTTCGCGCCGATTCTTGACTACTGATGGCGAAATTGCTTGGGCGTAATCCCGACGATCCGTTTAAAGTGGCGACTGAGATGTCCAGAATGGGCAAAGCCACATTCCAAAGCAATTTCGAGGATATTCAGTTGAGACTGCTGGAGGAGTTGCTTGGCTTTTTCGACTCGACGGTTGAGAACATACTGATGAGGGGCGATACCTGTGGCTTTTTTAAACGATCGACTAAAGTGTGATTCACTCATGTCATTAATCTGCGCTAAGGCTGACAGGTGTAGACTCTCACTCAGGTGCGCCTCGATGTATGCCAGCACTAGCTGCAATTGTCTTGGTGATAAACCACAGATCGGCTGACTCACTACGGGTGAAAATACACAGTATTGTCGGAGGAGGTGAATTCCCAACAGATTGCGTAATGACTCAGCGTACAGCCGCCCACCGAGTCCACCTGTAGCGAGTTCGCGGTGAAAGAGATTGGCGATCGTCTTGATTTGTTCATCACAGACAAATGGTGTACATATTAATTCAACTCGGCTCTGATTCAATCCCAGTTCCCGTTCGGCAAAACGGGTCAAAAAGAGTGGATCGATCTCAAAATTCATGCCAGCATCTGTACTCTGCCAAGCCGCAAAGTAGGGGATGTGAGCGGGCAGGAGAAATCCCGTACCGCTGGGAAATGTGCCATAGTACTCGCGCTCGCCAACGCGGGTGATTTCTTGCAAGTTGCGATCGCTAGTCACGATGCCCAGCAAATGGCTAGTTAATGTAGTTTCAATCTGGTGAGGTGATTGAACGCCTTTGACAACAATTAGCCCGTCAAGGGATAGCAGACGCTCTGCGAACGCGAACGGAGGATCGAGAGCGGGATTTCGATCTCTGAGGTGGCGGGCATGGATTCGACTCATACATCTATTTTAGTCGATGCTTAAACCTCGTAGATCGTTGCTCCCGCCTTTGTTCCCCGACGGAAGAAGCCAATCAAGACAGAAGAAAGATTCTATAGTCTTCTGCTGGGATGGGAGTATTATTAATTACCAAAAATATACCAGTTTCCATAAATATGTCGATCGCGATCTCGAAAATCTCGATCTACATTATCCAGATTGGAAGCTAAGTAAACAAAACCGTAACTCAATCGACCATCCCAACCATCGCTAGTATTTACAGTTTCAAAATAAATATCTTTGCCGCGATTCTTTTCTTTGTCGCTATTTCTGACGATAATATCCTCTATTTCGATCGATCCAATTTGTTTAATGTCTGTATATTTACCGTCAGCTAAGACTTGCTGAAATCGATCTTGATGAGTAAGAAATCTTGTTTTAGCTGGGACTCTAAAATGTAATAACAAAATAGTAGCTGATACGATGAGAAAACTAAATATGCCAGATAGTTGAAGGTGAGTTCGATTGTTTCGATCGCGAAATACTATTTGAAAAATATTATATCCAGCAAACAATACAAAGGGTAAAATCAAAAACAGTTCTAGTAATATTATCGGATGTATTAAAGGTATACTTAGGATCGTACAAATACCATTGATAGGCACTACCAAGAAAATAGCTATCAAAAACCAAGGTAGTTGGCTATGTTCTTCTAATCGACCTGGTATGGAAGCCTCGATCGATAATATAATGGCAAGTACACCGATGAATAGAGGTACTAGATGATCTGAAAGTCTGAAGAGACTTGATATCTTGCCTATCTTGTCTTTGATCTGCTGCGATAATGAAAATATCATAGGCTGTTGATAAATAAGTCTCAATACCGACTGAACCTTTAAATCCATCACTAGAATATGCTGGAAAGTATTAACTGTCAAGTTAATTAGATTGAAAGCTATTCATCGACACATCTCAAAAGGATATAATATCTAAATTAATAGATGCGATCGCCAGAGCTACTCAAGATTTAGAAATCTCACTTTATACCCAGAAACTCAGAGCTAATGCAGCCCGATCCCAAACCTAAATCAAATCAACCCCATGACAAATTTGTCAAGCAATTTGTGCCGATCGTCCTAAAAAACTTGTTCGACTCTCAAACAAGTGTATCCGTTCAATTATCCGAAGAGCTAGCAATTGATGTTTTATGTACAGCGATTAAGCGCGATGAGCGAGTACCCATCGATCCTTCATTAGGACTACTGGGTCGATTAGTCGCAATTCACCCGACGATTATTATTGAACACTATAGTGGTTATTTAGAATTAGAAGATCTAGACTCATGTATTTTGCGGAGTGGCATCTATTGGGAACTGAATAAAAATAAAGCAGATAGTTCGAGAAAGACGAGAGTAACCAAAGATTCAGTTATGAATCCCAATCCTTTACATCTAGATCGTCCTTTTACCTGGATTTTTGCTGCCAAGTGTAGTCAAAACTCATTGAAAAGAGCTAATGCTATTCCCGCGCCAGAATTTGGAGAGCATGTATATCGATTGGGGGTGCCTTGCTTATCGATGGGGATAGTAGATCTCGGATCTCTAGTCTACAATTCAGATACCATGTTGCTGAAGATGCTAGGCAAGGCTGAGAGTGCCAAGCTTGCCTTTGCCGATATTATCAAGCTAGACCCCAATCTAGAATTGAGAAATGATATCATAGAGGTGTCGCTCAAGCACTGTATCTATCTAGAATTTCAACAGGAATTAACTGAAGAGGATCTAAGTTTTATGACCTATGTAAAAGATGTGGAAGCAGCCTATCAAAGATGGGTGGAAAAAAATAAATCAGAAGGCAAGATTGAAGGCAAACTTGAAGGCAAACTTGAATTAGTAAATAAGATGGTGCGAGCTAAGTTCGGGGTTGATACTTTGACAGCAGCGGTACAAGATCGTCTTCAGGGATTAGACAATCCACAACTAGATGAATTTACTACCAAAATTTTTGAGTGGCAACAGCTTAGTGAAATGATAACTTGGTTAGAAAATACCTGAGCTGAACCTGGCGATCGAGTTTAGTTGCTCAGTAATACCGTCCACTCAATTTCTAATTTTAGGTGGACAAACGAGTCATCAAATTTATCTCGATCGCCACCCGCTCAAACCCACCCGAATCCGCTCCCAGATTGGCTCACATCTGCCCTCCAAATGTGATAAAATATAGCTAAAGAATAAAGTACAATAACCAAGCTGGACGGAGCCTTTCATGACTACTTCTCAAGAGCGGATCGTTCCAACGGATCTAAGAAATGAGATGTCTCGTTCTTATCTGGAATACGCCATGAGCGTAATCGTCGGGCGGGCACTTCCCGATGCACGAGATGGCTTAAAACCAGTCCACCGCCGCATCCTGTATGCGATGCACGAGTTGGGATTGACAGCCGACAGACCATTTCGGAAGTGTGCGCGGGTAGTCGGAGAGGTTCTAGGTAAGTACCATCCCCACGGCGATACAGCGGTATATGATGCCCTGGTGCGGATGGCACAAGATTTTTCGATGCGAAATCCGTTGATTAACGGACATGGTAACTTTGGTTCGGTCGATAACGATCCACCAGCGGCGATGCGGTATACTGAGTGTCGCTTGCAAGCCTTGACGATGGATGCCGTATTGCGGGACATCGAGGCGGAAACGGTCGATTTTGCCGATAACTTTGATGGTTCCCAACAGGAGCCAACTGTACTTCCAGCACGGATTCCCCAGTTGTTGCTCAACGGCTCATCGGGTATTGCTGTGGGGATGGCGACAAATATTCCGCCCCATAATTTGGGGGAGCTAATTGATGGTGTGGTGGCATTAATTAGCAATCCTGAGATTACCGATCTCGAATTGATGCAATATATCCCTGGCCCTGATTTTCCCACAGGGGCGCAAATTTTGGGTACGGCTCCGATTAAGGAAGCTTACTTGACTGGGCGCGGTTCGATTACCATGCGGGGGGTAGCAAATATTGAGACGCTTGAATATAAGGGTAGACCCGATCGAGAAGCGATTATCATAACAGAATTGCCCTTCCAGACAAATAAAGCCGCTCTAATCGAACGTATCGCCGAGATGGTGAACGATCATAAACTCGATGGGATCTCCGATATTCGGGATGAGAGCGACAGAGATGGGATGCGAATCGTGATCGAACTCAAGCGGGATGCTTACCCCCGCGTGGTTTTGAACAATCTCTACAAACAAACACCCATCCAAACCAACTTTGGTTGCAACATGTTGGCGTTGGTAAATGGCGAACCCCAATTACTCAGCCTCAAAAAATTCCTCACCGTCTTCCTCGACTTCCGCATCGAATCGATTACCCGCCGTACCCGCTACGAATTGCGAAAAGCTGAAGAACGCGACAGGCTCCTACAAGGCTTATTAGTCGCTCTCGCCAATCTAGATGCTGTAATTCGGCTAATTCGGGCTGCTGCTGACTCAGCTACCGCCAAGCAGGGGCTAATCGAAAACTTTGAACTCACCGAATTTCAAGCCGATGCCATCCTCCAGATGCAGTTGCGACGGCTCACTGCTCTAGAAGCTGACAAAATCCATCTAGAGCATGACGAATTAACGGTCAAAATTACCGATCTCAAAGATATTCTCGCTCGTCGAGAACGGATTTTGGACATTATCCAAACCGAAATCGCCGAGATCAAAACCACCTTTGCTACCCCCCGCCGCACCCTCATCGAGCATGGCGAAGGTGATTTAGAAGATACTGATTTGATTGCGAATGAAAAATCCCTAATCCTCGTTACCGAGCAGGGTTATATCAAACGGATGCCAGTTAGTACCTTCGAGACTCAAAGCCGAGCTACGCGGGGTAAAAAAGGTACGGGGATGAAAGAAGAAGATGCGATCGAGCATTTCCTTACCTGCTGCGATCACGATACGATTCTGCTATTTAGCGATCGCGGCGTAGTCTACACAGTCAAAGCTTACCAAATTCCCGCCTCATCCCGTACTGCACGGGGTACCGCATTGATGGGAATTTTACCGATTCCCCGTGAGGAAAAAATCACCTCAGTCGTACCTGTGAGCGAATTTAGCGATGATGATTACCTAATTATGCTCACGCAGAAGGGATTCATCAAAAAGACCGCGATGACCGCATTTGCAAGCGTTCGGGCGAATGGTTTGATTGCGATTTCCCTCGAAGAAGGCGATAGTCTGCGGTGGGTACGTCGCGCCAAGGAAACCGACAGCGCAATTATCGGTACCCGCAATGGGATGACAATTCATTTTCGCACCGATCGCGACCAACTGCGACCACTCGGACGAGCCACAAGAGGCGTTAAATCCATGTCGCTCAAAAAAGGCGACGAGCTAATCAGCATGGATATCCTACCCAGTCAGGTAATCGCTCAAATGGTTGAAGCCAGTGCTGAAGATATCACCGACGATCTCGACGAGAATATTACCGAAGATACCACAGTTCCCGCTGGTGAAGGCCCTTGGATCTTGGTAGTCACCACTGGTGGATTGGGCAAACGAGTACCAGTGAATCAATTCCGCCTCCAAAATCGGGCGGGAATGGGCGTACTTGCAATCAAGTTCCGCAAAAAAGGCGACAGGTTAGCCGCTCTACGGGTGGTTAATGCTGACGAGGAAATGATGATTGTCACCAATCGCGGAATTATCATCCGTCAAGCAATCAATGCGATCTCACCTCAATCACGGATGGCGACTGGGGTACGGGTACAAAAGCTAGATGATGATGATGCAATCATGGCTGTAGCTCTAGTACCGCCTTCTAATGGTGAAGAAGAAATAGAAGTAGAAGGAGAAGCAGTAGAAGAGTAAAAACTTAGCTGAAAACTCAAAACCTCGCTAGTAGCGAGGTTTTGGATTAGTTAACTAATTAGCTGTCAAATGGCTCTTTCCCTATCGCGATCGTTTATTGCAAGAATTAGAGCGTAGCGAAAGTAGAACTGGATTTGCTTCTGGTGACTGCCTCATACGCAGAAACATCATCTATAAAATATAATTTTAATAAAGTTTTATGCAGTCACTAGAAGTAAAACCAGTATTGCTTAACGTTGCCGATCTAAAGCTACGGATTACGCCAGAGGAGTTCGCTCGGCTCTGTCAATTAAATCGCGATCTGCGACTAGAGTTAACCAAGGATGGAGAATTAATTATTATGCCTCCAACTGGTGGTGAAACTGGAAAACGGAATATCAATATAGCTGCCGATGTGGTCATCTGGAATCGCCAAACTGGATTAGGTGAAGCATTTGATTCATCAACAGGCTATGATTTTTCAGCGTTTGGCGGCAGAAATCCATCGCCAGATGTTTCATGGATCGAGAAGTCGCGGCTAGAAGGGATCGATATTTCTGGTTTTATTCCAGTGGTTCCCGATTTTGTCATTGAGCTGCGATCTAAGAGTGACCTTTTGAAGGATGTGCGAGCCAAGATGGAAGAGTATCGTCGAGTAGGAGTGCGCTTGGGTTGGCTGATTAATCCTCAACAGCGGCAGGTTGAAATTTACCGTCTGGATCGCGATGTGGAGGTGCTACAATCTCCGGTTAGTCTGAGCGGCGAGGATGTACTAACTGGGTTTACGCTCGATCTCAGCTCGATCTTTTGAATATCGCATTACTTACAGTCGTGGCTATTTGATGAGCTAATCGACCTAGAAAAATTGGGCAATGCTTATGGTAATCTAATTAAGCGTTACTCTCATTTTTTTGCCATCTGACTATTTCCGCCTCCTCTGGTTCGTAAACAATCAACTTTACTCGATATCTCTCCACCAATCGCCGAGGTAACTCTAGCGAGAAAAAACTATCGTTAGTAACTATCCACTGTTCTTTTTCCAATGCATGTCTCACCGCGTCGTGAAAAACATCTTTAGCTGCCACGCTCGATAACCACCAACAAATAATCTGAAATAAAATGCCAGGACGGGGATTTGAACCCCGGACACGAGGATTTTCAATCCTCTGCTCTACCAACTGAGCTATCCCGGCTTGCTGCTGTTTATTGGGCAACTTGACTAATATAACAAAGATCGTCGGAATACGCAATAGGTAGCGGCAAAATAATCAAAATCGGCGTAGATTATTGAGTAGAGCAGATCGAAACCGGATTATTTTGAGTCGATCGACCGTAGAAGACCCGCGTTTGTTTGCTACGATCGAGATAGATGATTAGCTACCCACAGAGAAATTGTGGGCGATCGTCCAAATTCACCCTTCATTCTCCCCAACCGCCCAGACAATTGTTAAACTTTCTCCAGCAGCTCATTACCCTCCCAGGGCAAAACAACGATCGTAAATATAATGGTTGGTCATTGGACGATCGCGATCCGCAGTTTATCCGTGAAGTATTTATGCCGATGTGGGAGTGGTATTACCATCACTACTTCCGCGTGACAACTGATGGCTGGGAACATGTGCCTCCATCGGGGCGGATGTTGGTAGTCGGTTCTCACAATGGGGGTTTAGCGGCTCCTGACATGTTTATGTTGATGTATGACTGGTTCAATCGTTATGGGATCGATCGACCCGCTTACGGCTTGGCACACCCCAGTGTATGGAAGTATTTTGGGCCACTTGCTCCGGCAGCAGTGCGATCGGGCGCGACAGTTGCTCATCCTAAGATGGCGGTAGCAGCTCTGCAACGAGATGCTACTGTGCTGGTATATCCTGGTGGTGCGGAAGATGTATTTCGCCCTCACAGTCAACGACACAAAATCCATTTAGCGGGAAGGAAGGGGTTTATCAAAGTCGCACTCCGAGAACATGCGCCGATCGTGCCTGTGGTGTCTATAGGTGCTCACGATGGCTTGTTTGTGATCGGTGATTTCTATCCACTCTTGGAGGAATTGCATCAGCGGGGGATGCCGTGGTTATTTGGCATCGATCCGGTGGTGTTTCCAGTTTATCTCGGTTTGCCGTGGGGTGTTAGTTTTGGGCCGTTACCCCATTTGCCGCTGCCTAGTCAAATTCATACTCGTGTTTGCAAGCCGATCGAGTTCGATCGCTACGGACGAGATGCCGCGAACGATCGTGGGTATGTCGATCTATGTTATGATTATGTAGTGGAACAGATGCAATCGGAATTAGACAGGTTGGTGTTAGAAAAAGGTTAAGACTTCCCTTTTGGCATTTTTAGTGTTGCGAGAACCCGGATCTGGGGGTTCTGACCCCCAGACCCCCCATTGGGTGGGGGAGTGTCCCCCCCCCCAAACCCCCCCTCAAAGCGTAGGTTGTTTGAGATAATGGGGTGGATGTATTGCAGCTCTGTTGCTTGATGGGATGCGAAGGTTTTTGGGGGGAAGTTGGAGGTTCTGTGGGATTTGGATTTCGATACTTGTTTGCGGCTAAATCAGCATCTCACCGCCTCTACATCCCCGCCCCAGAAGGGCAGGGTTTTCCGGCGTTTCCGATAAATATCTATTTTTTTTACATTTCTAATCACCCTAATCACCCTAATCACCCTAATCCCTATCCCCTATCCCCTATCCCCTATCCCCTATCCCCTATCCCCTATCCCCTATCCCCTATCCCCTAAGGAACTAATTCTTCGAGGATTCTGAATCGAATGTGATTGATCGCCAAATCGCCCATGGTGATGTGCTTGGGTTTGTCGCTGGCTTTCATTTTTTCAAAGGAGATCCCTTTGCCGATTTCGGTGTGATACCAGGCTAAACCCATGAAAAACCGTTCGGGATATGGCCCTCGTTCGACGGTATCATCTACGCTAGATTCCATCGGTAGCCAGCCTATACCAGGTACATAAAATTCCAACCAGACATGGTTAAAATCCGGCTCTAGGGGTACATATCGGAGATCGGGATGTGGGGGACATTTATACCTGCCGATCGTCCGACAGGCGATTCCATTGAGGCGGGAGAGGGCGAGTAAGACTCCGACATATTCACCGCAGGAGCCAACGCCACGGGCGAGGGCGACATCGGGGGTATCGATGCGCGGCTGGATGCCATAGGAGAGTTTGTCGTAGACGTAGTTCCGAATTTTGAGCATCTTTCGTAGGACGTTGGTTTCGGTACCTACAGCTTCTTTTGCCGCTCGGCGAATGGTGTTGGTATCCATTGCGAGATCGTCATCGTCTACTAAATAGCGTTCTTGTAATTCGACGGGGAGGGTGAGATTTTCGTCAATGTCGGCGGGGGAGAGGGAGTATTTTAGTCCGTACATTTCGACGATCGCTTTCCAACCGAGTAATCCACCTTGATGGGGCTGAATCCGATCGAATTTGAATACGGCGACTTTTTGCCCATCTTGTTCTTCAATGGTAAATGGATGACCGATCGGTTCGATCTGCCGCACTCGCTGACGCAGGGTG
>JANMEL010000112.1:0-2317 GCA_031376885.1 Chamaesiphon sp. OTE_70b_metabat_96
GGTGAGGGGTGAGGGAAGAAGCTAGAAAAGCCGCAATTCGTGTCGTCTCTAAAGCGGAAACTGCTAGATTTGGATAATACTTTCTCGTTGGCGTAGCCTCGCCTTTGGCGATAGTGCGGAATGTGGGCTGAAAACGCTTAAAAACTGGACTTTTTAGAATTACTCAAGATCCAAGGGCTTCTTGGGAGAAGCCCTTGGATATATTAGCGATCGTCAGATATCGATATATTCATATAGCGATCCTAAATGATTTTCCTGATTTTTTAACCGCAAAGGCGCAGAGGGCGCAGAGCTGATTGTAAGGTGGAAAACTCCTGAAACGTCGAAAAATCGTAGGCTGGGTTGCGCCTCAAAATCCACATTGTCTATCTCGACACAATTTAAAAAATCACTCCATGTTAATTTATCTAGACCCTGTTGGTAGAATATCTTGCGATATGAGTAAGATGAACACTTTTGCAACTCGCATGAATCAGGCGCGTCTGAATTCTACAGCTATTATAGCGGGGGTCAGAGGTCAGGGGACAGCGAAAAGTGCGGTCTTGGGGTCTCCCCTGTCTTGTCGTTTTTTTATTCGGGGGGAACCCCCGAATAAAAACGCCGCAAGTAGAGCACCTTTTCAAGAGAGGGGTCAGTTTGGGAAAGCTGACCTACTAATGGTTTGTTGGCGTAGCCTCCGCCAGAGCGGAAGCGTCTACATCTGTCCTAACCGCCCTGGCGGTTGCCATATCAATAACTTTCAAATTTTGGATAAATAAGTGGATTTAGCGAAGAATAGATAGATTTCTCGAAGCAGATTTTAGCACTAAATACTAATTTCGATGATTACCAATCAACCCCGATCGATTTCCGCATCAGCTCGTGAAGAGCAAACCCAAACCATCGCCTGCCAACTACTCGCCGCCACCACCGAAAAACGATCGATCTTTGCCAAAGTTCGCGATACATTCCGCTGGGATGATAAGCTTCTGAGCTGGACGATGGATAACCCTAGTTTGCGAGTCCAACTATTCCGACTAATTGATTGCTTACCATCCCTGACAACCAAAGCCGAAATTGCCGCTCACCTGCAAGAATATTTAAGCGTTCCCGATGTAGAATTGCCCCAAGCACTCAAAGGATTGCTCAATTTTACCGCCGCTGAGTCCATGCCGGGACAAGTCGCCGCAACTACCCTCTCCACCGCCGTCGAAACCCTCGCCCGCAAATACATCGCAGGGGAAAATATTAAACAGATCCTCAAGAGCATCGAGCAAATCCGCAAACAGTCGATGACATTTACGATCGATCTCCTGGGAGAGGCTGTCATTACCGAAATAGAAGCCCAATCTTACCTCGATCGATACCTAGAATTGACGGAACAACTCACCTTAGCCTCCCAGCAATGGTCTAAAGTGCCCCAAGATAAAGCTGATGGAGTAGATTTAGCTCAAGTCCAAGTTTCCGTCAAACTCACCGCCTTTTATTCCCAATTCGACCCCCTCGACGTAGCAGGTTCCCAAGTAAAAGTCAGCGAAAGGATTCGGATTCTGCTCCGTAAGGCTCAGGAAGTAGGGGCAGCGGTGCATTTTGATATGGAACAGTATCGATACAAAACCGCGACTCTAGCGGTGCTTAAACCCCTGCTAATGGAAGCGGAGTTTTGCGATCGCACCGATATTGGTATCACCCTCCAAGCCTACCTCCGCGATAGTTACCAAGATTTGAAAGATCTCATCCTCTGGGCAAAACAGCGGGGTAAACCCATTTCCGTACGCCTTATTAAAGGAGCTTATTGGGATAGTGAAACCATTATCGCTCGTCAAAATCATTGGCCCACACCTGTATACAATCATAAGTCCTCGACGGATGCCAATTTCGAGCGGATGACCGAATTACTATTGGCAAATCACGAGTATCTATACGCCGCGATCGGCAGTCATAATGTGCGTTCCCAAGCTCATGCCATTGCGATCGCCAAAGATCTCAATATTCCCCCCCGCCGCCTCGAATTTCAAGTCTTGTATGGGATGGCAGACAATCTCGCCACCGCCATCGCTCAGGCAGGTTATCGGGTGCGGGTATATTGTCCCTATGGAGACTTGATTCCGGGGATGTCTTATCTGATTCGACGCTTATTGGAAAACACCGCCAATAGCTCATTCTTGAAGCAAAGCGTCTCAGAGCAACCCCTTGACGGACTATTAGATGCTCCAGTTTGGGGTGAGGGTGATGAGGATGGGAGCCAAGTCCAACTTACCCCCATCGCCTTGCCCACAGCCACTGTCACGCGAATCGATCCAGCTCCAGATACCGACTATGCGATCGAACAATTGCG
>JANMEL010000122.1:0-5896 GCA_031376885.1 Chamaesiphon sp. OTE_70b_metabat_96
CCTCCTTCAATGCTTCAACTGGAAAAATCCCTACCCATCATGACAACGCTGGCATCGACTGAGGAAGCTTATGAACTCTGTCGCCAAATTACCGCTGAATATGGCAAAACCTTCTATCTGGCAACACTCCTGATGTCAGTCCCCAAACGGCGGGCGATTTGGGCAATCTATGCCTGGTGTCGAAATACTGATGAAATGGTGGACGGAGCGGATGCCGATGAGACTACCCCAGCTACACTCGATGCTTGGGAACAACAGTTGGAACGAATGTTTCGCGGCAGTCCGACAGATAATTATGATGTGGCATTAGTCGATACGATCGCCAAGTTTCCCGACTTGGACATTCAACCATTTCGTGATATGGTGTCGGGGCAACGGATGGATTTGGACAAGAATAGGTATGAGAGCTTTGAGGAGTTATCTCTGTACTGTTATCGGGTAGCTGGAACGGTCGGTTTGATGTCGAATGCGATCGTCGGTGTGGATCGGAGTCAATTTACCGCACCTTGGAACTGCGATCGAATTGATATTCCCGTTGAGGAAGCGGTGGCACTGGGCATAGCCAAACAGTTGACAAATATCCTCCGCGATGTTGGGGAAGATGCCGAGCGGGGGAGGATTTATTTACCTCTGGATGAGTTGGCTCTATTTGGCTACACTGAGCAGGATTTGATAAATAGAGTCGTAAATGACAATTGGCGAAATCTGATGCGATTCCAGATCCAACGCGCCCGCAAGTATTATCAGCAAGCAGAAGGGGGCATCAGTCGTCTGAGTCCTGATGTCCGTTGGCCCGTATGGGCGGCTTTACTATTATATCAACAAATCCTGGACTCGATCGAACGTAATGACTATGATGTCTTTACTCGTCGTGCCTATGTCAGCAATTTCCAAAAAATAGCCGGATTGCCAGGTTCATTTATTCGTTCCCAAGTGGGATGAGTAGGGGCACGATGCTCGTGCCCCTACTGTGGGGGCACGAGCATCTGTGGGGGCACGAGCATCTGTGGGGGCACGAGCATCTGTGGGGGCACGAGCATCTGTGGGGGCACGAGCATCGTGCCCCTACTAGGCTAATATTGCTCGAACTAGCAAGGCGGTGATATTGTCATGACCATTATAGTCATTGGCAAAATCGATCAATCGATCGACCCCATCTTGAAGATTGGTGTGGGGAGCTAGAAGTGGTGCGACATTGGTAAGCCAATAGGTTTCGACAAGTTGATTGTCGGTTAAGCCATCAGAAGCGAGGAGAATTAGGGTGTCTTCCTGTAGCTCAAAGAACTTGATGTCAGGGGCGATATAATTGCGATCGCGTGGGCCAATTGCTTGAGTGAGTTGATAGGAATCAGGACGACCGTAAGCAATCTCAGGCTCTACTCCGCGTAGAATTTGTTGTTGCCCGACTTCATGGTCGATGGTAAGTTGGATCGAGCCTTGGCTGGGGGTAATCGCATAACAGCGCGAATCACCGACATGAGCGATGGCAATGTCTCGATTTTGGATCAGTACAAGTACTAGTGTCGTCCCCATTCTGCCACTACCAGAAGCGGCATTTTGTTGGTTGAGATCGAATACGGCTTCATTTGTCTGAACGATCCCCTCGCGAATTGTCTCCTCATCGGGTAGAGTATCGCCCCAGTTTTGGGCGAAGTACGCTCGTAACAAGTCTACTGTCATGGCACTAGCAATTTCACCGCCAGCATGTCCTCCCATGCCGTCGCAGAGGATATACAACCCCCGCGCTGACACAGTGCGTCCTTTGGGGCTGTCGATGCGATCGATCTGACTGACAATGCCAAAACAGTCCTCGTTGTGGTCGCGTTTTTTGCCTGTGTGGGTAGCAGCAGCATCTACCAGATCGACCAATTTGCGGGTGAGTGCGATGGTTGGGGCATCATAGCTCCCGGTGGTAAATGGCTCAGACGCGCCAGTCATGAGCGGAGCACTGAGACATTTTGGCTCTAGTTCGTAGGCGATTTGTTGTAATCTGGAGCGAATTTCTTCGATTCGTTCCAATTCCCCTGACTCCATCGCTGCAATGGTGCTAGCTAGTGCTGGGGAAGGAATGGCCGCAGATCGATCGAATAGACTGCGCCAGAGTTTGGCGAGATCGGCGAGTTTGAGGGGCTGATGTTCTGCGGTGGTTTTGTTGAGGCTTGGTTCGCGACATAGCCGTTGGAGGCAGATGGTGGCATCTTCATCTAGCAGCAGATTATTGATTTCTAATAGGCTTTGGCGCATTTTCCAAGGTTCGAGGGCAACCCACAATTGGAGGGTACGATCTAACCAGTAGATAATCTGCGAAGATGAGATTTGAGGATCGTTCCACCGATCGAGCAGCCGTGTCCAGTCGCTGCGATCTTCGACGATGGTAATTGTTTTACCGTCATCGTTCCAGCCGTCTTTGATGGGCGGAATTGTGCCTGCGAGACTGGCTTGGAGGGCGATGTAGGCGCGGGTGATTTTGGGCACATCGAGGTCGTTCCAAGATTGCCATTGTTGATAGTCTTCTGGAGATCGAGGTGCTTCGGCGACTTTGGTAGCACTAAGTTCTGGATCGTCGATCGGATCTTGGTTTATCAACGTCTCTAAGGGAGAATTGACGAATGGTTGTCGATCGATGACTCTGACTTGACTGGAATCTGTGGGAGTCAGTAGCTGAATTACTACTGGGTCGATCAGTCGATACCGAGATTCAGCATCGAGGTAAACTGTGGGCACTAAGGGCAAGCTAGGTTGATTCTGCTCGGTGCTACTTGGTTCATTTGGAGCTATTTGAGCTGGTTCTGGATCGCCCCAAGGATTTAACACTACATCGGACTCGATCGGGGGAGCTTGACTCAGATCTGGCGGAGCGATCGACGGTTCTTGTGGTTCGGTTGGGGGGGGAGTAGAATTTGAGATCGGTTCGAGATCGATCGGTGTATCCCAAATATTTGAGTCTAAATTTGCCGATTCTGCTGTTGGGGGCAAAGCAGTTGAGTCTTCTGAAGTAGGATCGTTTGTCAAGGCCAAATTTTCTGAGTCCCAAGGATTGGGTACCGCAATCTCAATCGGTTTGAGACTTGCAGGTGGGAGTGAATCATTGGGCATATTATCGATCTGGGCAGTGGTCATATCTACGTCTTGGCTCCGACTATTTTCTGCTGACTCAATAATTGCTCGCCAATACTTGCCAGCAATCCGATGACATTGGGGACAATTTTCTGCATCAAAATTTACACTGCTACCACAACCATCGCAAATATGATGTTTGAGGGAGCGACCACAACCTTGACAGAAATTGTTATGTAGTGGATTAATCGATCGACAGTCGGGACATGTGAGCATAAACGTAGATGACGACGAAGACAGATGAATAAATGATGTTAGCGCAAGGCTGAATATACTGCGACTAGATCTAGTTTGCCATGTACCAATCTCGGATCCGCTCCGAGTCAACTCGACCATTCTACGATCTATAATTCCCTCAAGATCGATTTTAATTGACAACCGATCGCCAGAAATTCAAAATATCTAGCCCGATCGTATCTTTTGTCTACTATTTTGTCAGAACCGAGAAGGCTAGCATTTCATGTCGGCTGCCGATCGTCGTCACAAGCTGTTCTAAATCGTAGGGCTTCAAGTTCCAAATCCTCGTCAAATAAGGACTTAGTTTCTAGGAAGGCGACCATTTCCTCCATGCCTGGATTACCCCTAGCTTTACCTGTCAAACCTTTGGCGATCGCTAACCCACAATAACCATGAGCTTGTTCGCTCTGTTGCTGCCACTTTTGGATGGCTGCAATATCGATCGCACTATCGCGATCGAATTCGCCAAATATCTGCATTTCACCATTGCCCAATTTGAGGATGCCTACGTCGGATACCTCGCCAGTGTCATCATCTGCCCCCGAATTGAAGCAAATCCCCTGTAATCCTCCAGCTTGTTGGATTCGATCGATCGTTTCCTGCGCTTTGGGGCGGGTGGTTTGAACAACGATAATCGGCAATCCTTCCCCATTTGGCTCCACAGCACTGGTTTGATGATAGTTTGCTCGAAGTCGAATGGTTTCGACTCGATCCCAGGGCATCATGCCTAGACTGATCAGTGAGTCTTCGGGAATCAAGTCTTCTCGAATGAAGATTTCTGAGGGGTCGAATTCTGCTTCATCTTCGATCGCCAGATGCATTTGAAGCAATTCTTCGGACAATTCGGGTAGGGTTTTGACGGAGACAGATTTGACGGTACCAGTATCGGGAGTTGTGACATCGATACACTTGCTCAGACTGGGCAAATCGTCCGCCATTAATTGCCGTCTATATGCCGCCATAAACTGCGTTAGAGCAGTGAGGGCTACTTGAGCGGCGATCGCTTCTTCTTCGTACAAGAAGGGGCGCATACCCTCCATTGGGTGAATGTTACCGAAGTTGGGTTCGACAGCCTTGGAAGGGAGACTACCGAGATCGATCTCTGGATTGGGGTTGATGGCATCGAAAGTCACAAAGATACAGTCTTGAGAGAGAAAGGCTGATTCCATATCTTGTTGCTCATCTTGAGCTAATGCCATCGCCCGAAACCGTTGCAACGATTCAACCGATCGATATAATAACACTCCATATTCCATCCCCAGCATCCCCATCACCGAGACATAAAACTTCTCGATATCCCACTCATTAATCTCGATTTCGATCGCTTCATAATCCGCCAACATCGACCAAGGGGCCAGCTTCCAAATCTCGATGGCCGTAGCTTCGAGTAAATTTAGATATTTGCGTTGCAATTTCGGCGCACGAGTCCCCGTCAAATCCGAAAACCGATGGAATAATTCATCGATAATCGGCAATTCAGGCACGTAATCGATGATGATTTCCAAGTTCTGTAATACGCCGCGCAAGTAGAATTGCAATTGGCGATCGCGAACGATGATTTTTTGGGGGCGTGCTGGCTGGGCAGGCGGTTGGGGGTATTCCATCGCCTTGATTAATGCTCTGACGATCGCCTCCGTGCCCATAGTATGATTGACGACTTCCATCGATCGTACTACCCCCTCGACCCCATCCACCCAAATAATCAATTCACGAAGATCGTCATCTTCCAACTCCAATTCGTCAACCAATCTGTCTACCTGTCGCCTGTCGCCCTCCCACACACAGGGAATTTGCGGGAGTTGTTGGAGCCGTCGTTGAGTAGAAAGATTAATCGCCGTCATAATTACCGATCGCACCTGGAAATTTGGGGGGAAGTTGCAGTGTCCCCAAAATTACTGGAGACTACCACTTGGATCCTAATCTAAAATCGACCGTACTTTGTAATCTGACTGATTTAGTTTATTTTTGGGCTGACATCGATCGGACCAGACCAGTTAACATAGATTTAGTCGAGCTAACTATGGTAACTTACCACAACAAGTAAATTTTACCTTACAGTTTCGACCCCAGTCTTAATCAAAAATCCAGTTTTGACCTGTCTATATCGGAGTTTATCCTCACTATGACTGAAGTAATTAACCGCTCCAAAGCCAGCATCCAAATGACTGATGCAGCTCTCGCTCACGTTATCGCTTTGCGCGAAAAACAAGGCAAAGATCTCTGCTTGCGTGTAGGTGTACGTCAAGGTGGTTGTTCGGGCATGTCTTATGTGATGGATTTTGAAGATCCCAGTCAAATTCGCGATGATGATGAAGTCTGCGATTATAGTGGCTTTAAATTAGTGTGCGATCGCAAAAGTATGTTGTACGTCTATGGCCTTGTCCTCGACTACAGCGATGCCATGATTGGCGGCGGCTTCCAATTCACCAACCCCAACGCCTCCCAAAGTTGCGGCTGCGGTAAATCATTTGCAGTCTAGGGGATAGGGGGTAGGGAATAGGGGATAGGGAATAGGGATTAGGGGATAGGGATTAGGGGATAG
>JANMEL010000126.1:0-2537 GCA_031376885.1 Chamaesiphon sp. OTE_70b_metabat_96
CCACCCTTGAGAGTATCATTATCTTTACCGCCAAATAGGTCATCGTTACCACTACCAGCCGTGATGTCAAACCGTTCGATCTCACGGAAGGTTACAAAGTTATTAGTACTAGTATCGTAATAACTCCCACTATAACCATTCGTGCCATTATCGACAATCGCATAAAATGGCGGCTGGTATGGGGAAATTCGAGTAGTAGAGCTGCTGTAATTGATGATTAATAAGTCATTCCCGGTGCCACCGAAAACGGTTTTCTCACCAGCACCAGTACCCGCATTGATGGTATCATCTCCGGCACCACCAGTCAGGTTATCATTTCCGGCTAAACCATTAATGATGTCGTCTCCGGCTAAACCATCAATAGTATCATCCCCACTAGTGCCATCGAGTGTATCATTCCCTGCTGTTGGATTAGCTTGTTCGACGACGATCGATCTACCATTGATATTAATAATAGCTCGATCGTCTTCTGCTTTTAATCCGGCTATTTGGGTTGCACTCAGCCGATTTCCTCGCACTAGATTAGAAAATATTTCCCCTTCATCTCCAGCACTATCTTGAGTATTGATTCGTGCATCGATCGAATGTCCCAATTCTTCAATTAATACCGCAGCAAGTCGATCGATATCGCCTGAATTGACTAAAGTATCGGAAATATAAATGGTATTATTACTGGCGGCAAAAGCTCCGATCGCCGTTCCTAGCACTCGATCTTGAACGACTTCTATCGGCGGAATAGTGAATGTTTTGGTTTGCCATTGCCTTTTGAAAATACTAACCAGATTTCGATCGTACTTATCGCCGAATGCTAGCTCGAAATCAGTCGCAAAATTACTACTATTGGCAAAATTATTTAGATAGTTATTGACGAGATTTAATGCTGCTCTTAAATTGTTGTTCATGACAAAGTTATATTAGATTTAATAAATAGGGGTCGATTACCTACGTTACGCTACGCGAACGGATTTGAAAGCAGATGATGCAGCATTCGCTACGACAATGTTATGCCACGATTGGATCGGGGTTTAGGCGATTCGTGTTTCACCTGGTAGGGCAATTCAGGAAAAGTACATGCCAGGTGGAAACGAAACTAGCAAGCCGATTAATTACTTACCGGTCGATCTGACAAGTTTTACGCAAAAAATTGATGAAATTTTAAAATTATTTTTCGTCCACTAGTCAGTCGATAGAGTGATTTTGTGTAGTTAGTCGCTATAATAGCACATAAATCTCGTTGGCGTAGCCTCTCAGCATGAGAATCGAGCTTAGGTAAAATGTACTATTTACCACAATTAATGACAATCGGGTCGATTACCTACGGTACACTACGCGATCGAGTGGCGAATCCTTAATCCCACATTTCTCACAAATTAATTTAAGCGGCAATTGTGCTTCTGCGCTACGCCGAGATCCGTGCAAAATAAGTGACAGTTATCTTCGCAATTTGCTAAGATAATCTCACGATCGTATATTTAATCCTTACCAAAAAATGAAATTATTACACGACATAATAGCTCAACCTACGTTTCCAAGTCTAGAAATTTGATGAGGATTATCACTAAAAAGCGATTAACCGATTTTTATACAAAACATGCTGATGCAAAAGGAAGCTTGTTAGCTTGGTACAAAAATACTGATGTGGCGATTTGGCAAAATCTAGTAGAACTCAAGGCAGCTTTTCCTTCTGCTGATTTAGTGAAGAATTTTACTGTTTTCAATATTGGTGGGAATAAATATAGATTAATTGTTTATATTGATTATGAAGACCAGATTATATTTATCAGACATGTTCTTACTCATGCTGAATACGATAAAGATGATTGGAAAAATGATGAATGGTATGAATAACTGATTCGATCGAACTACTCAAACTAAATTCTTGAAGGTGAATATTATATGCCGATCGCTGAATGTGAAAAATATATCGACCTAGTAAATGAGTTTCCGCCCCGTCCAATTAGATCGGCAGCAGATTTCATCGCCGTTCAGAAGGTTGTAGATGCTTTATTGGATTCAGGGCAACTTAGCTCCGATCGCCGAGAATATCTCAATTTACTAGGAATGATAATTCATGAATATGAAGAAAAAATAGTTAAGATTCCAGATGTTTATGGAGTGGAACTATTGCATATCTTGCTTGAAGAATGGGGATTGAAGCAAAAAGAATTAGTCCCGATCTTTAAAACTGAATCAATTGTATCTGCGGTGCTCAATGGTCATCGTCAACTCACTGTCGAACACATTGAGAAATTATCAGATTTTTTTCACGTTTCACCAGCAGCTTTCTTTCCAAAATCTAATCTAATTAATTAGAATTCTTCACCGACGATCGATCTTTGCTAGTGGGGTTGGGCGGATTTGGCAGATATTTCTGGTGCAAATCTGCACTGGCTAGCATAAACCAGCCCCTACAGCATCTGATTGACGCTCTGAATTTGGAATTGTTGAGTCGATGCTGCCCTTCGTGTGTATATCCCACATTCCGCACTTCACAGAATTCACAAAGGAAATTCTAGTGTTTAGGGGTGAGGGGTGAG
>JANMEL010000160.1:0-7599 GCA_031376885.1 Chamaesiphon sp. OTE_70b_metabat_96
TGTCGATAATCTGGTACTGCTTTGATTGCTTCGATTAGATTCACTCTCGATTTTCCTCTGAGTCAAGACGCGAACGCGAAGTGCCCCAGGCGATCGCCCTTCCATTATATATTTTCTCTGACGACAATTAATCCACCCTGCAACCGACGGGGGATCTGGGGGTCGGAACCCCCAGATCCGGGTTTTCTTAGCACAAGAAATACCAACGGATCTGAGCAATGAGTGCAAAGGGGAGGGGTAAATCAACCTAAAACGAAGTCTAGCCAACTTGTGTATACACGGTAGCCTAAAGGGAGGGGCTTGCGCCTCGCTCTTCGGTCAAATGTGTTGAAGGCCAGTAAAATTTAGCTGAAGCACAATCGTTCAAGAATATCAGATCGAACATAGATCTTGAAGCCAAACACTATGACAGGAAAACCTTCTAAAGCGATTTTCTCGCGCGGAGAGGCTCTCGGTTACGAACTCGGCCAACGGTTCGATCGTACAACTCCGGTGTTATCCAGTCGGCAAGCAGGCTGGAACGGTATTTTGGTTGAGCAGTATCAACATCTTTCAAATTCATTTGAAGTTGAATTTCCTGCTCGATTAGATCATTGGCTAGTCTTACCCTTGGGGCAACCTGTTTTGGTAAGCCAAAAGTATGACGATGCTCATTCTGTTCGCGTAGCGTCTCGTTCTGAGAAGAGGCTACGCCAACGCGTGTATGAATCAGTCGTTCAGAGAGGCGACAGTATCCTTGTCCCCGCTGGAAAACCCAAGTATTGGTGTCGGCGCGAAGGTATCTGCTCTTCGCTGCACATTCACCTAAAACCGGAGATGATTAGGCAAACCGCAGAAGCATCTGAAATGGATCCAAGCCGAATCAGCCTCGTAGACTGTTTCGGTAAGCAAGATTTACAGATTCATCAGATCGCGATGCTGCTTCTAGCTGAGTTGGAGTCTGGCGGCATGATGGGTCAATTGTATGTTGAATCACTTACCCAAGTATTAGCTATTCATTTACTAAGACATTATTCCACCGTTACGCAAATCATTATACCTGAGAATAGAAGTTTAACTCACACTCAGTTGCAGCAGGTAATCGACTATATTCACTCTCACCTCGATTCCGCACCGACGCTACACGAACGAGACTTATCATTAGCGAAACTTGCAAGCATTATCAATATCAGCCCCGCTTATTTTGCTAGTTTATTCAAACAGTCGATGGGAATTGCTCCGCATCAATATGTGATTCAACAGCGAGTAGAACAGGCAAAATTTCTGTTATCGAAAACAGATTTAACGTTAGCGGACATTGCTTCAAAAGTAGGCTTCTCCAGCCAAAGTCATCTAACCCAGCAGTTCAAGCGTCTCACAGGAATAACACCCAAGCAATTTCGGTAATATCATCAGAATCTGACAAATTGTCATAAGAATCTGAAAGAATCTGAGCAATAAAATTGACTATACTCCAAATAGCTAAGAAAACAGGCGTAAGACACAAAGTGAATGATGACGATCTCAAATCAGCAGTTTCTACAAAATTTATACACAGCCTTCAACAAAGGCGAGCTGGAAACGATCGTCGCGGTAATGCACCCTGACGTGAAATGGGCGAACGGAGTAGAAGGCGGTTTCGTGTATGGACGCGACGCGGTGCGAGAATACTGGACTAATCAATATAAGGTTATTCAAGTGCAGCTTGAAACCTTAAAATTCGAGACGGATGAAAACAATCGAAATGTCGTCACTGTTCATCAAATCGTCAGAGACTTACAAGGTAACTTGCTCGTTGATACAACAATTGAGCAAATCTTCACCATTGAAAATAGTTTGATTAGTCTTTATGAAATTGGTGAAACTGAAACAATCCAAGCAATGATTCAAAAGACGAGAACTTCCAATGAGTAATTGAAATAATAGTGGGTGAAACAGTGGAAAATCTATATTTTACCCGTTCTGATGAACCATCCGATTGCACCTCCAACAGTTGCTGTAAAGATAACAATTGCGATCTGTTTCCAGTTTTTTAACTCCCCAACCTTCTCAGCAAGATCGGGGATCTTCTGGGAATTAGATTCTAAGTTCTTTAACCGAACATCAATAGTCTTTAACTCGCCTTTCATTTCGGCAAAACCTAACCGCATCTCTAAGGTTAGATCCGCGATCTGCTTCTGTGTTGCAGAATTTCCCGCAGCGATTAAGTCTTTAATTTCTCTGATGTCTGTATCGGTTGCTGATGTCATAGGTTCATCTTTCCTAACTAGTAAAGGTTTTGCCAAATGAGACTCTCGATATTACTGGCGATCGATTGCTATATACTTAATTATACTCTTTGATACGTAAGCTACAATACTTCCCCCATCAATTTTTGGAAGCGATAAATCTGCCTCAGCAGATGGAAAATAGATCGCTAATTCCAGGTTGTAGTCGTCACCTTAATCCCTCAAAGAGAACAGCGCAAACGCCATCTTAGCTCGATGTAACAGCAGATCGCAATACAACCGCTAATAATCCTGGATAAAGCCTGTCGAGGTCGGCAATTCGGAGGGTATTAATATGTTGAGTTCCTTCTTTTCTTGTTAGCACCAAACCTGATTCTCGTAAAATCTTGAAATGATGAGACATTGTAGATTTGGCAACAGCACAATCCAAATCCGAACAAGTTAATTCGCCTATTTCAGCTAATCGCTGCACGATTTGTAACCTCACTGGATCTCCAAGTGCGTAAAGTACGCCGACGAGAGATATATCTTCGCATTGGGGGTGATAAAAGGGTCGCATGGTTTAGAAATCAGTACCGAGATACACAGCTAACGTAGTTAAACGAAGTCGAACAGCGTTAATTGCTTTATATTTACTCCCTGATTGACCCCAGCCGCTTGTGCAGTTGTGGGTTCTAGGGTTTGGGGCTTATCTATGCCCGTTTTCGCCTCTAGAATAGCTAGAAACTTCTGAGTTCGATCTAGTAAAATCATCTTAACAGTTGAATGTTTAAGGTAGCGGGGGATTTCCAAATCTCCCATTCTCGCTAGAACGTTCTCAGCAGCATTAGTATCTGAGTGCAACACGACCCCATCATGTCCGGTAAACTTGTCCCCAGATCTAGATCCCGTAAGGGTTCCAAACCTAGAATCAAGTTGTGACGTGTAAGCACAATTAACACTAACAACCGTGCAACCTACACGGTCGGAAACTTGTTTTAAAGCATCAGCAACAATACCTTTACACCATGAAGAAACATTTCTCTTCATCCGTTTTCTCATGGGTTTTTTGTTGTTGATTTGTGCTGTTAAATCTTCAAATGCCACTGTAATTGCATTCTGCATTAGGGCATGGGTGGCAGTAAAGACTAGAGTTTTAACTCTACCTTTGAAGCTTAATTCTCTGGCATTCCACTTTTGTTTACCCAGATTACTTCGGATTATTCTGTCTGCTTTAGCCGAATCACCTTTTAAGATCGCCCGATTGACAATAGCCCGAATCTTGTTACGCTTGACTTGCTTGGCTGTCCGGTAATCGGTTTCAGCCGTTTGGATTTGACCAAAGTTTTCACCCAGGAATCTAGCTCCATCATTATTCGATGTAGCATAAACTTCGGTATAGCCACGGTCACAACCAATTACTAAACCATCATTTTTTTTACTAGCTTTCTCAATCTTGGTTGTGTAGTGAATTTCCCACCGCTTTTGACGTTTTATTAGGCGTAATGGGCATTTTACCTCATGCGGTAATGTGGTTGGTAGCTTCAAGGTTTTACCCTTTTCTAAACCGCCAAACCGTAACCAGACAGCTCCTCTCTCATCAACAGCAGTATCAAATGCACGTAAGATAATTTGATTAGAAACCTTGGTGTGACCTCGGTACCAAAACTTGCGAATTAAAGTGCATAGCCTGGGATGCTGCATCCAATCTTGGCTTTCCAAGGTTAGTTGAAGTATTTTCTTGTTCTTTTGAAAGCTTTGGTATTTTTGACCTAATGCCTTCATTATTTTCTCAATACATGCAGATTGAACTAGATGAATGTCGTCAATGACATCATATAGTGTTGAATCCCAGAGTTTTGCAGGTAATTTATACTTTTCTTTTTCAGGTCGTAATTGTTTGTCAATCTCGAATTTAGAAATCCCCCAGGCTTTAAGAGAGCCAAATTCATTCCAGATGTCAGAACGCAATTTGCCAAGGCGAAGCGCAATCAGATCCAATTCTTCAGACTTCCACTTATTTAATTTGCGGAGTCGGTGCGGTCGGGTTCCCCGACCATGCAACCGACCCAAGCAGTTGGTGCCCAGAATCGCAGTTCTGGTTACAGTCTGAATTCCTTTTTGTTTAAGCTTCATTGGTTATTCGATAGCCTGACTCCATCATACCCCGATATTCTGCAATCTAGTCCTTCGACTACTTGCATTGTGCCGTGTGAGTTGATATAGTCTAATAGTTCGAGATTATCGAATTATCGAAATTGCTACGGCTGACTAATCCCACTCTTCATTATCACTTAGTTATCCCATGACATTGACTCATTTGTTCGCGCCGCTCAAAATTGGGGCATTGACTGCACCCAATCGCATTTTGATGGCACCCTTAACTCGCTGTCGAGCAGATAAAGACCATGTACCCACTGCGCTAATGGCAGAGCACTATAGCCAACGAGCTAGTGCTGGTTTAATTATTGCCGAAGCTACCGCTGTAATGGAAGGTTGTTCGGCTTTTTGGACTGAGCCAGGAATTTATAATGCGGCTCAAGTAGCTGGATGGAAAGTAGTCACCGATGCGGTACATGCCAAAGGTGGTCAAATTGTCTTGCAAATCTGGCATGGTGGGCGAGCTTGCCATCCTTTGATGAATGGTGGGGCTATTCCCGTCGCTCCTAGTGCCATTCCGATTACGAATGACGAAATACATACCCCCAATGGCAAAGTGGCTCATGTGACTCCCCGCGCCCTGACTGATGCCGAAATCCCTGGTATTATTGCTGGATTTCGAGCGGGGGCTGTAAATGCGAAAGCGGCTGGATTTGATGGTGTGGAAATCCACGGAGCTAATGGTTATCTATTGGATGAATTTCTGCGTGATGGTGCCAATCAGCGGAGTGGGGCATATGGTGGATCTGTCGAAAATCGCGCTCGGCTGTTGTTGGAAGTACTAGATGCGACGATCGAAGTGTGGGGAAGTGACCGAGTGGGACTGAGAGTTTCACCCCTTAATAGCTATAATAGTATGGTGGATAGCGATCCTGTGGCTACTTACAGTTGGTTAGCCCAAAAGCTCAATGACTATCATCTCGCCTATCTCCATGTGATGAGAGCTGATTTCTTGGGGGCACAACATGGTGATGTGATGACACCAATTCGATCGATCTATCAAGGGACGATCGTCGGGAATATGGGCTATGGTTCTGAGGAAGCAGAAGATGCGATCGGTAGTGGTAAACTCGATGCAGTTGCTTTTGGTACCTCTTTCCTGGCAAATCCAGATTTACCCGCTCGATTTGCTCAAAATGCACCGCTGAATGTTCCAGATTCTTCCAAGTTCTATTCTTCAGGAGCCGAAGGCTATACAGATTATGCTTACTTGTAGATTGCTACAAGCCCTAAGCACTACGATCGTAGATTAGGTGTTTCCATCCTCTACCAAAAGGTAGAGGGTGGATGGAACACATACTAGTTGCATGGTTCGAGTCGATCGGTGAGTATTAATTATCGAGGGATCGCTGAAATACTCCGACGGGCGAATACGACGGTTAATTAACAGTACATGCTGATATCTTCACCGCACTCATCAGCCAGATAACACATAGCTCGAAATCTGAGAAAAACAACTTCGTCGTAGAGAGGATTGAGTTTGCACATCGGGGGGATATGAAAGAGGATCCGGCCAAATAATTCGATGTTGCGCTCGAAGGGGCATTGCGCGGGTATCGCTTTACAGAGTTTGTGTGCTAGCCGTGGATTGGCAACATTGAGATGCTCTAACCAATACCGGAGGGGCTTGAAGATGTCAAACTTGGGAGCGTAATGAGAGTCGATCGATAAGTTGGAACCCATAAGAGTCAAAATATTAGTGGTATCGACGAGATCGTTATTGTTGACACGATTCCATGCAGGAATGTTCGTTCGGTCTAAACTACACTCACTAGAGCGCAATTTTCGGAAACTAAAGCTGTGGAAGTAAAAGGTCTAGCTGCATCATTGGACACTCCAGTAGAGAACATTTCGTTGACTATTCGTATCATGTCTCGAAGAGCACTTTTCTGACAACAGTGAATGCACGTAAATATTCGAGAACAGATCGAAATCTCTGGTGACTTGCATAGCTCTTATCTTGCCACGCCGATCGACATAATTAAGTAGCCTAGAATACCTTTTTAGGAATATAAATGGTCAAATCTGTTTTCTTTCTGAACTTTTGGCTTAAATTAGCTCAAATGCGCTATCGAGATACTCGATGAGTAGTCCACACTGGTGGGGACGATCGGGCGCATTCGCTAGAGTATAGATCGGGGTGCCGAGGATCTGCTGGTGAATGGGTTGATGACGGACGATCGCCACATCAAATCGACAAGGATATTCGGCAAACTGGGGCGATCGAGATAAAAATAGTACTGCGGTACTTATCAATTTAGCTTGTTTTCGATCGGTTATCGCCAGTAGTCCATCTTCATCCCAGTTACGTCGATCGCGAGTTTTGACTTCGATGAATAGTAGGGTACCTAATTCGCCTGGTTTGGTGTCGGTGGGATCGATCGCGATCAGATCTATTTCTCCCCCGCGCCATCGCCACCGACGATGCAGGATCTCGATCCCACGAGAGAGCAACCACTGCGCTACTACTTCTTCACCAAATTCACCACTGTTCATGAGGGAGGGGATAGGGGATAGGGGGTAGGGGATGGGGAATAGGGGCAGGGTTAGATCCCCATCCTAACAACTCAATTATCAATTAATCTAACCAGACTTTGGAAAAGATGGATCCCGTCAGTGTTGCCCATGAGGGGATCGGCGGCGCGTTCGGGGTGGGGCATCATTCCTAGCACATTTTTAGTTTTATTGCAAATTCCAGCAATATTATTTAATGAACCGTTGGGATTGAGGCCATCATAGCGGAAGATGATTTGGTGATTGGCTTCTAGTTGGCTCAGAGTATCAGGATCGGCATGGTAGCAGCCTTCTCCGTGGGCGATCGGCAGACTAATCGTCGGATGAGCTGTATAGCTTTGAGTCCAAGGTAGGTCTGTATTTTCGACTTTGAGGGGGACTCGCTCGCAGATAAAGTGTAGATCTCGATTGCGAACTAGTGCTCCAGGTAGTAATCCAGCTTCGGTGAGAATTTGAAAGCCATTACAAATACCGAGAACGTATTTGCCTCGATCGGCATGGCGGATAACTTGTTTCATAATCGGTGAAAATCTGGCGATCGCTCCACAGCGCAAGTAGTCACCGTAACTAAATCCGCCGGGGATAATTACTACATCAACATCATGGAGATCTGTTTCTTCATGCCAAATAGTGCGAGTCGGTTGCTTGAGAATATCGCGGGTGACATACACCACGTCGCGATCGCAATTGGAACCAGGGAAGACGATAATACCAAATTTCATGTGTGGAGGGAGAGGGG
>JANMEL010000225.1:0-3072 GCA_031376885.1 Chamaesiphon sp. OTE_70b_metabat_96
GGGGTTTTTTTTTTTTTTTTTTTCAATTTTTGGTGGGGTTTGGGGGGGGGGGGTGGGGGGCTGGGGGGGTTGGGTGGTAGGGTAAATAGCCGCAACTGCTTTATCTAGTCAGAATTTACAATCCTAGCACTATCCCACCCATATCCTTAGTGAGGAGGGCTTTGTTTGAATGAGTCTCTGGTAGAATTGTCATCGTTGGCGTAGCCGCGCTCGCTGTAGGTAATCTCATAAAGTGGCGTTTTTATTTCTAGGGTTCCCCCCGCATAAAAAAACGACAAGACACCCGCCCCTACCAACCCTCGCCCCCTCCCCCCCTCTCCCCCTCCCTTACTCATCCACCCCCTACCCACAAGTGATAAAGTGTACCTAAGGATTCGCAATCAATCATAAAGTCGAGTGGGGTATTAGATTCGGTGAAAATTTTAGTAGTTGGGAATGGCGGTAGGGAACATGCGATCGCTTGGTCATTATTGCAATCTCCCCAAGTTACCCAAGTTCTGTGTGTACCTGGTAATGGTGGTACCGCAATGATGGAACGCTGTCAGAATCTACCTTTTCGAGTGGATGATTTTGCGGGGATTGCCAGATTTGCTGAGGTAAATGGGGTTGTATTGGTAGTTATTGGGCCAGAATTGCCGCTATCGCTGGGAATTACTGACTACTTACAAAATCGCAATATTCCTGTATTTGGGCCGAATCGAGCGGGTGCTCAAATTGAGTCGAGCAAAACTTGGGCCAAAGCTATTATGCTTGAGGGTAGAGTCCCAACCCCAAAATCGGCAACCTTTACAGATCTCAATTCTGCACAAGCATATATTGAGCAACAAGGAGCACCAATTGTGGTTAAAGCTGATGGTTTGGCATCGGGGAAAGGAGTCGTAGTTGCCGAAACCCTAGAGGAAGCGATGACGGCGGCGGAATTGCTATTCGCCCAAAATTATGGGACATTATTGATTGAAGAGTACTTGACGGGACAAGAAGTATCTGTAATTGCCCTGACTGATGGTAAAACAATTCGCCCACTGTTACCTGCTCAAGATCACAAACGGATCGGCGATGGGGATACAGGGGCAAATACAGGCGGGATGGGTGCTTATGCTCCCGCACCGCTAGCCCCACCCGCGCTGATGGCTAGAATCCAACATGAGATATTAGAGCCAACCATGGCTACTCTCAGACGAAAGGGCATCGATTATCGTGGGGTGCTGTATGCTGGGTTGATGATTACGCCATCGGGCGACCCAAAAGTATTAGAATTTAATTGTCGCTTTGGCGATCCTGAGACTCAGGCGATCTTACCTTTACTCGTTACGCCCCTAGTAGAACTATTACTCGCATGTAACGAACAAAGATTGGCAGCACTACCGCCGATCGAATGGAAGTCTGCTGTATCTACTTGTGTTTCGATCGCCGCTCAAGGTTATCCCGCAGGATATCAACGTGGTAAAGTAATTACTGGGATCGATTCGGCTACTACCAAAGGCGCGCTAGTATTTCATGCTGGCACCCAATTCAAGCATAATAAGATTACCTCCGATGGTGGACGAGTATTAGGTGTCACTAGTACTGCCCCCGACTTTAACACGGCGATCGACCAAGTATACCAAGCCGTCAGGTTAATCAATTTTGAGGGTATGTACTATCGTCAGGATATCGGTCAACGAGCTTTATTGTAGGGGATAGGGGATAGGGGATAGGGGATAGGGAATACTTTGACAATAATCATTTCGATCCCTCTAACTCCTACTCTCTAATCCCTAACCCCTAACCCCTAACCCCTATCCCCTCATCATGCATCGTCGCTCGTTTCTAGTTACCCTTGGTAGTTTGGCTTTAGCTCCGATATTTGGCGGTTGTCAAGCTCCCGATCGGTCTATGCTACGGGTGTTGGCACTCAAAAATTCTCTGCCGCCACAGTTGGTGAATGGATTCATCAATTCGATCGGATCTAGCCATCAGGTGGAGTTGGTTGGGGAGGGGCAATTTCAGGAAATTCTCGCGAGTCTTCAACGATGGTATGAAACTGGTGAGGCGGAAGCAAAAGGGTTTAAGGTGCCTTTAACTCCCGCAGCCAAATCATCAGCATATATTCCTAATTTGGTGAGTATGGGGGATGGTTGGCTACCAACTGCAATTAAGGCAAAAACGATCGCACCTATCGACGTTCAAAAGTTGAGTAATTGGGGTAAATTAGACTCACGGTGGCATGAATTGGCCATGCGTGATGCTCAAGGTAATAGTGACCCCAAAGGACAAGTCTGGGGCGTTCCTTATCGCTGGGGGACTACGGTCATTATCTATCGGCGCGATCGATTAGCAGCCGCTCAAATTGCTATTCCCCAAGATTGGGAAGATCTATGGAATCCCAAGTTGCAACAGCGCATTTCGGTACTAGATCGATCGCGTGAAACGATCGGTTTGACGCTCAAAAAGTTAGGCTACTCTTACAATCATGCCGACCTTAGTCAAGTTGTCAACCTCAAATCAGAACTCCAAAAGCTTCACCAACAAGTCAAGTTTTATAGTGCTGACACTTATCTCCAACCCCTAATTATGGGAGATACTTGGATGGCTGTAGGTTGGTCTTCAGATGCGATCGACCTAATTCAGAAGAACCCAAATATTGGGGCGATCGTACCACGATCGGGTACCGCAATTTGGGCCGATCTGTGGGTACAACCAAATATTAAAGATCCCACTGACTCGGCACGAGCCAAACTAACTCAACAATGGATCGATTACTCTTTACAACCACAAGCTAGCAATCAAATTTCCCTATTTACCACTGGCACAGCACCATTATTAACCAGCCTCAATTCTCCAGGAATTTTGGCAGATATTCAGCGCAACCCCTTGATTCTACCCCCAAAAACTAGCTTAGACAAAAGTGAATTTATCTATCCACTAGCTCCAGTAGATCGATCGAAATTCGATACCCTCTGGCGAGAAATTCGTCAAACGAAAGTCGGGGGATAGGGGATAGGGGATAGGGGATAGGGGATAGGGGATAGGGAATAGGGAATAGGGAATAGGGAATAGGGAATAGGGAATAGGGAATAGGGAATAGGGAAT
>JANMEL010000234.1:0-20069 GCA_031376885.1 Chamaesiphon sp. OTE_70b_metabat_96
TGTCTCTCAAAGCAACTTCGATCGAACGGTATTGACAAACTCACACCGCTAATCGGAGTACCGATTAGCGGGGGATTCTTATTCCTGGTTCATCAAAGTCCACTTACCGCATCAAATTGCTTCTCAACGACAGCGGTGGTCTTCTCCCCAGGCTTTCACTCTTCCGAGTCAGATTCGTCATGCCCTGACGTACTGTGTTTGTTCCACTCAACTCCGAGAATATTTAAGCCTTTGTGCAGGATATTTAACGCTGCGTTGGTGTCGCGACAAATTTCAATCTTGCAGTTAGGGCATGAATGAGTTCTGGTGCTAAGGGCTTTCTTCACTCGATGACCGCAATTAGAGCAATCTTGGGATGTGTACGCAGGATTTACCGCTACAACTGCCTTGTCCCAAATCTTGCCGTAGTAGTCTAGCCACTGAGTGTATTGATACCAGCCAGCATCAGAAATAGACTTAGCCAAGTTGTGATTCTTGACCATGTTCGCAATCTTTAAGTCTTCATACACCACGACATCGTTAGATATCACTACGTTTCGGGCTTGCTTAATCGCCCAATCTTTCCGTTGGCGTTGAACTTTGAGATGGATCTTACCTAGTTTTTTCCGAGCCTTGTGATAGTTCTTTGATTGAGGTTTAGCACCCTTCACAAATTTCTTGCTTAATCGTCGCTGTGCTTTCTTGAGTTGCTTTTCGGCTTTTCTCAAGAATTGCGGGTATGTCACGGCGTTGTCGTTTTGATCTTTGGTGAAAAACTTTAACCCTAGATCCAATCCAACAACATTGCCAGAATATTCGCCTTGCTCTTTGCGATCTGCATCAAAACAGAATTGGGCATAATACCCATCTGCTCTCCGCACAATCCGCACACGGTTGATTTTTAATCTATGCAAGTCTTCTTGAGTTTCATTGTTGCAAAATATCGACAATGTTCCAATTTCAAAACCATCAGTGAATGTGATTGATTTACAATCGTCTGATAGCTTCCAACCTGAAACCTTGTACTCAACAGAGCGGCAATGCTTTTTAAACTTTGGAAAACCTGTCTTGGAAAATCGCTCCACTTGGGGAAACCCCAAGACCGCGTTTTCCGCTTTCTTGCCCGCGCCTTTTTTGCATCGAGCATAGAAGCTAGAGATAGCAGCCCAAGCACGTTCAGCAGAAGCTTGCCTAGCCGCTGAATTGAGCTTCTTCGCGAAGTCAAACTCTTTAGCTAGATCTTTGCAGATACTATATAGATCGGCTTTATTTGCTCCTTGATTATCCATCCAATAACGAACAGCTTTGTTCCGAATGAACTGGGCGGTTCGGATAGCCTCATCAATAGCAGAATATTGCTCTGCTGTGCCATGTTTTAGTTTAGTTTCTCTAACTATCATGGCTCTATGATAACATAGTTTTATCTAGAAAAGCCACGGATAAAATAATATTAAGTTGAATTACTATCTTTAGCGCATACGGCTTCTGGACGGGTGTCCCGACCAGATGGCTAAAGCCGTATAATCGCTTCTAGGCAACTGGGCGGGTCACCCGACCAGCAGGCTAAAGCCGCGACAGCGTTCATCCCCGCGCCTGAAGTCGGGGGCTTTCCGCCCGCCCTTCGGTAACGTTGACTCATAGACGCGTGGGAACAGCCGATCCAGACATTGCGTACTAGGCAAAAAGCGCGGGCGACACTAACCCATGAGCAACTGTTGAAGTTTCCTTAATTCTTAGATCGCGATATCCGATCTAAAATGAGAAGTATAGCAACCGCCAGGGCGGTTAGGACAGATGTAGATGCTTCCGCTCTGGCGGAGGCTACGCCAACAAACCATCAGTGCATCAGCTTTCCCAACCTGACCCTGACCCCTGACCCCTGACCCCTGACCCCTGCTATGCTACCCTGTTCTAATTTTATGTCGATCGCTGCCGATATGATTGCCCAATTTCCGACTGATACATTTACGAACCTTCAGCGAGCGGATCGGATGTGGCAAAATCTCCGCCAGGGGACGAATGAGCGACGAGAAATGGTGGTTTCAAGCGATGAGTATTTAACAACCATCGATGTAGATGTGGCGATCGCAGGTGGTACCCTGGGAATTATCCTGGCTGCGGCTCTGCAATTGCGCGGATTGAAGGTGGCGGTAATCGAGCGGGGAGAGCTGAAGGGGAGGGTGCAGGAGTGGAATATCTCCCGCGCAGAATTGGCGGTGCTGCTGGAGCTGGAATTGCTGTCTGAGGCAGAATTGGAGATCGCGATCGCTAGTGAGTATAATCCAGCGCGAATTGCTCTGCCGAATATGCCCGATATTTGGGTGCGGGATGTATTGAATGTTGGGGTGGATCCAGTTTATTTGCTGGCGACGCTCAAGGCAAAGTTTTTGGAGTGTGGGGGTAAGTTATTGGAGTTTACACCATGCGATCGAGTCACGATTCATCCTAATGGGGTAGCTATTAGTGCAGGTAATCATATCTTAACTAGTAAGCTATTTATCGATGGGATGGGACATTTTTCTCCTTTAGCTGCTCAGGTGAGAAATGGAGTCAAGCCGGAAGGAATTTGTTTGGTAGTGGGGAGTTGTGCGACGGGATTCGAGCAAAATGAGACGGGTGATATTTTTGCATCATTTACATCGATCGAAAATCAGTGTCAGTATTTTTGGGAAGCATTTCCCGCACGAGATGGGCGCACGACTTATCTATTCACATATTTAGATGCTCATCCCGACAGATTCAGTCTCGAATTTTTATTCGACGAATATCTCCGACTATTGCCCAAATATCAACAGATAGAATTAGCCCAGCTAAATTTCCAACGTTGCTTATTTGGCTGCTTTCCATCTTACCGAAATAGTCCACTCAAAACACCCTGGGCGCGAGTACTATTAATCGGCGATAGTAGTGGTAGCCAATCACCAGTAAGTTTCGGTGGATTTGGAGCCATGATTCGTCATTTATCGAGATTAACCACCGGAATAGAAATGGCAATAACCGCCGATGCCCTAACTCATAGCGATCTCCAACTATTGCAACCATATCAACCAAACATTGCCGTTACTTGGATGTTCCAAAGAGCGATGAGCGTCGGCATAGATCGGGAAGTCAACCCCGATCGAATCAACAACCTCCTCGCCGCAGTATTCCAATCGATGGCACATTTAGGCGATGATATTTTGCGCCCCTTCCTCCAAGATATCGTCCAATTTCCCGCCCTCACCCAAACCCTATTCCAAACATCCATCGCCCATCCCCAAGCCGTAATCCCGATCGTGCCCCATGTTGGTATACTGACCTTGCTAGACTGGCTAATTAACTATATCAACCTCGGAACATATAGCGGACTCCATCCATTAAGTAAATCGATCGAACCATTATTAGATCGCCTTCCACTCGATCGACAATATTACTACCGACAAATCTTCCAAGCCTGGAAATACGGCGCAGGAAAAGACATCTAACAACCTCGCCCACCCACCATCTAACTCCTCAGTGAACCTCCGTGCCAACCTCAGTGTTCCTCAGTGTTGAAAAAGCACAATCTAAAACTTAATACCATGACAAAAGAAAAATTCGCCCTAGAAATAAACCAACCCGATCGAGACATCAGCCTACCCAAAGCAGCATTATACATCGCCCAAATCGAATACCCAGAACTAGACATAGACAAATACCTAAACATCCTAGAGACGATCGCCAAAGCAATAGAAATCAAACTACCAAAAACCCGCTACCCCCTGCGAGTCATCCAAACAATTAACGAGCATCTATACGAACACCTGCACTTCTATGGAAACGAAGAAAATTACTACGACCCTCGCAACAGCTTTCTAAACGAAGTCATCGACAGACGTACAGGCATCCCGATCGCCATATCTCTAATTTACCTAGAAATAGCCAGACAACTAAACTTTCCCATGGTCGGAATTGGAATGCCAGGGCACTTCCTAATTCGCCCCGACATTGAAGACGGCGAAATCTTTGTAGATCCCTTCAACAAAGGCGAAATCTTATTTGCCGAAGACTGTCGCCAAAAACTCAGCCAAATCTACCAACAAGACTTCCCCATCCTCCCCCCAGAAATTCTCCAACCAGTCACCAACCATCAGTTTTTGCGACGAATGCTAAATAACCTGCAAATGATTTATCTAAATCGGGGAGATTTCAACAGAGCATTAACCTTCAAAGATTGTATGGAAATACTCATTGAATAGTTCAAAACTCTGGTAATTTAGAGGGAATATCCCCGCACGCCTAACCTGAGTTCGATGTCATCCTCTCCACCCCATCCCGAACTAAAACTCCCCTCAGATCTCAACTACGCCCTAGTCCATGAATGGTTGACACCCAAAGCCACAGGGGGTTCCGAACTAGTCGTGCGGGAAATCCTCCAATGCATCGATGCCGATATTTATGCCCTGATCGACTTTGAATCCACCAATCCCGATAGCTACCTCTACCAACGTCAAATTGGCACCACATTTCTCCAACACCTTCCAGGTGCCAAAAGCGGTGTCCAAAAGTACTTGCCCTTGATGCCAATCGCGATCGAGCAATTAGACCTCCGCCACTACGATATAATTTTATCCTCAGCACATGCCGTAGCCAAAGGGATTCTCACCACACCTCAACAATTGCACCTCTGCTACTGCCATACGCCCATGCGCTACGCTTGGGATCTGACTTTTGACTATTTGCACCAAAGCAAACTCGGACAGGGCTTACAGGGCATTCTCACCCGCTATCTCTTGCACCAACTCCGACAGTGGGATGTACTATCTGCCAATCGCGTAGACCATTTTATCGCCAACTCCAAGTTTACCGCCCAAAGAATTTGGCGATGTTACCGCCGCTCTGCTGAAGTTGTCTATCCTCCAGTCAATATCGAAAGGTTTACCTGCAATTCTGTCAAAGAAGACTTTTACTTGACAGTTTGCCGTCTAGTCGGTTACAAACAAGTCATTCTAATTGTTGAAGCATTCAATCAAAATGGCAAAAATCTAGTCGTAATCGGTACGGGAACAGAATTGCAAAAATTGCAACAAATTGCTAAACCTAACGTCCAAATCTTAGGATCCCAATCCAACTCAGTCGTGCAAGACTATCTAGCTCGCGCGAAAGCATTTGTCTATGCAGCGTGCGAGGATTTTGGTATCGTGTTGGTTGAAGCCCAAGCTTGTGGTACTCCCGCGATCGCCTACGGTGTGGGTGGAGCGGCTGAAACGGTTTTGGACATTCGAGTTCATCCCGATACGCCGACAGGAATTCTGTTCCAGACTCAAACTACCGCAGCGATTGTGGATGCTGTATCGATGTTTGAAACTTGTCAAAAACAGTTTCACGCCGAACAAATTCGCGCTCATGCTGAAAGCTTCGCGGCTTCAGTATTTCGATCGCAATATCTGAGCTTACTCGATCGCCACTATCACAAGTGGAAATCGGTAACTCCCCGCGAAAGTTGGGAAAGCTAACTAACAAGTGTAGTGACTCAAATCATCGAAGAATGAATCCTCTTCGATGTAATCTAACCAAAATTGACGATCGAGTGAAACTGAGGAGTAAGATGACTTTAATCCGTCCACCTGCGGTAAATAGCGCAATTAGAAACAAGACAGCCCCCCGCCCACCAGCAATCGACAAATTCATGAGGTCGCCAAACGCACAAAAGCCAACGCGAATGGATAATGGTGGTGTTGCCAAACGACTGTTTGACATTGTTTTTTCCCTGCTGGTGCTGACTTTGTGTGCCCCAGTCTATTTAATCCTGGCTTGCTCGATCGCCTTTACTTCATCGGGGTCTATTTTTTACATCCAGCAACGGGTCGGTAAAAATCATCAGCCATTTGGCTGTATTAAGTTTCGGACAATGATCCCTGATGCCGATCGACTCCTAGCTGAAATGATGGCAGAATCCGAGACTCTACGCGAGGAATTTTCACAAAATTTTAAACTCAAACAAGATCCGCGTATTACCAAGATCGGTCAATTTCTCCGCGTCACCAGCCTAGACGAATTCCCGCAGTTTATCAATGTCCTCAAGGGTGAAATGAGCGTCGTCGGCCCTCGTCCGCTAGTACCTGATGAAATCGAAAAGTATGGCGATGCGATCGATCAAGTCCTCAGCATTAGACCTGGCATTACTGGATTATGGCAGGTTTCCGGCCGGAATGACATCCCCTATGCTCAAAGAATTCGGATCGACGTTAGCTACGTCAAGCTGCGGAATTTTTGGCTAGATCTGAGCATCGTGCTCAAAACCGTTAGGGTGATGGTGATGCCCAGGAATAATGGAGCGTATTAGAGGGATCGGCTACCTGCCGTGTCTACGGCAGGTGCGATCGTCAACAATAGCAGTTTACGGCCCAGCAAAGACAGCATTTTCAACGTCTTGACGACTGAGGGAATATTTAAAGGTACGACAAATCTCTCGATCTTGAGTGGTGCTCCCTCGATCGATCGAATGATAACGCACTGTCAATTCTTCGATCTCCAAGCACAATTCGGCTTGCCAATCAGCTTTATCAATTCGCCAGCAATGTAATTGAGTCTCATCTTGTTCGCACCCCATGGACAATAGCCATTGCTCGATTTCTGGTAATGGATGATTGTAGAGCGGAGTGTCGGTTGGTAATAGAGTCATACAGGGATTGATAAGCGGAGTCTGACTCTTATTTTATCTAAATCTTGGAGATTTTAGGTGTCCAGGGGATCCCAATTTTTGACGGTTGTCAGTTTTGGAGCTGCTCGATCGACGACATTTCCTGACCGGAAGGCGGGGCGCAAGGCCCTGACTTCAGGCATGGGGTCGAGCCTGTCGCGGTCATCTGACTGCCTTGAAGCGATTCCACGGCTTTAGCCGCAGTATGCGCTTCGAGTTCTCTGATAAGTTGTCTGATAACGGCTGTTCTAGTGTGTCCAGTTTCATCACAATATTTTTCCAAGAACTCCATCTCTTTGTCTGTTATCAGAACATTTAGCTGTTTTTTGTTTGCCATGCTATTGATTTACTAAGTTAAACATAGTATAATCATAGCATGAAGCTTAGATACCAGTACCGAATTTATCCCACACAGCAGCAGCTTTTGCGACTAGCTAGATTGTTTGGCTGTTGTCGCGTGGTGTATAACGACGCTCTGGCATTGTGCAAAGCCTCTGAGAAGCTACCCAGCAATGGCGATCTCCAGAAGATCTGCATCACCCAAGCCAAGAAAACAGATGAACGTGAGTGGCTGAGTGAAGTATCAAACATTCCTCTCCAGCAATCTGTTATCGATTTGGGCACCTCGTATAAGAACTTTTTCGACTCTCTTAAAGGCAAGCGGAAAGGCAAGAAACTAGGTACTCCCAAATTCAAAAAGCGCAAGGGTAAGCAATCAGCTAGGTTTAGAATTGGTGGTTTCTCCATTAAAAATGAGAAGTTATCTTTAGCTAAAATTGGGCTAATCGAAGTGGTATGGTCGAGAGATCTACCCTCTGAAGCTAGCTCAGTAACGGTAATGAAGGATGCAACAGATCGCTATTTTGCTAGCTTTGTTGTCGAAGTTGAGCCAGTTTTATTGCCTGATAATGGGCAGTCTATTGGTATCGATTTAGGAATCATTGATTTTGCTACTTTCGATACTGGGGAGAAGATTAAATCTCCTAAGCCGCTCAAACGAAGACTTAAAAAGCTTCGCAAGGCACAGCGCAAACATGCTAGAACCACCAAAGGAAGCAAGAGAAGAGAACGTGCGCGGAAACGAGTAGCTAAGATTCATGCGAAGATTTCTGATGTTCGTAAAGACTTCCTGCATAAGTTATCAACTAGAATTATTCGTGAAAATCAAACGGTAGTTTTAGAAGATTTGAATGTGTCGGGCATGGTGAAAAACCGTAAGTTGTCCCGTGCTATTTCTGATTTAGGCTGGCGGAGTTTTCGGACTATGCTAGAGGCTAAATCAGCGATGTATGGACGAGACTTTCGAGTTATCAGCCGATGGGAACCAACAAGTCAACGGTGTTCATGTTGCGGTGAAATTGGCGGTAAGAAAGAGCTTTCGGTTCGCGAGTGGAGTTGCTTGTTTTGCAATGCAGTCCACGATCGTGATACGAATGCCGCGCAGAATATCAAAGTCGCCGGAGGGTTTTCGGAGACTGCTGGGCGGGTGACCCGCGCAGCTATAAACGGACGGGGAGGATCGCGTAAGACTGTTGTTAAAACAGCGGCTTCCTGTGAAGCGTCAACCCACCAGTTAGTGCAACAACTATCGTTGTTTCCCTAGATTGGAATCCCCTGCTTTAGTGATTTTTGCCACAGGCAAAAGAGCGAAAGCATGGGGAGGAAGTCAATGATGGGAATTGGCACCCAATTTATCTAGTACAATGGTCAGATCTTCTGGGGTATTGCAATTGAACAAGATCGATCGATCGGCTAAATATGCTCCTACCTGAGAAATCGCCAACTCTGTCACTGTACTCATGTTCAGCCAACCTTGAAAAGATCGCCCCCCACCGTCGATATATTCGCACAATGAGTTTAGACACCCACGGCGATAAAACCCGCATAGTGGTTCCCAACCAAAATCGGCATGTCTGGCTAAATAGGCCATACTTTGAGTGGGGATATCCTTCAATCCTTCGATCCACGATTCGATCGCTGATGTTGACAAATTGGGCAAGTCACACGCGACTAAGAATACCCATTCGGTACTAATCTGACTCAACCCTTGGGCAAATCCGAGCAATGGCCCTTGATGAGGAGACTCTTCACTGATAAAATTGCACTCGATCGGTAAGACCTTTCGATATCGCTCAGTCCAAGGTGCGATAACATAAATATCGATCGTGGCTATCTTTGCTCTACAACCAGCCACCGCATCATAAACTCGCCGAATCAAGGGACTCCCATCGATCTCGATTGTCGCTTTGTCCCTACCCATCCGCAAGCTCTTACCACCAGCTAAAATTATCGCCGATAGTGAAATTTCATCCATAAAACCCCAATTATCAATTATTAATTAATCTAATAGCCCTGGGGAGTGGAATCTAAATTTTTGGTGCTTACAGGGGCCTGATGACGCTGTTTGAGGGGTCGTGGGGCTTCTTCGGTGACAAATACCATTCGATCGGGAGTAGGGGCCACCAAGCCGCTTTGGGGCCGATCTCCGGCTTGCGCTGCTTGGTACTTGAGGTTTTCAGTCATCACCAACTGCTGCTGTCCCCTGACATGCAATCGATTCAAATGTCCGTACTGAGTTTTCCACAAATCTTGAGTGTAAACTGTGTACCCATACACAAATGGAATCGATCCCACAATAGTTACAAATACTATCTTCGCGCCTTGCTGCACTTTTAATATCGATTGCAACCAAGGTGGTATCGTCGTATTGCGCTGCAATTCTCTAACTTGAGGCTGTTTCTGAGCGCGATGGATTTCGACCGTTTTTGTGGGCATCGCCTCCGCCTTACGGGATCTGCGGGGCACCTTTGAGGCGATCGAAGGCTGGGGATTGAGATCGGATCGTTTAGACTGCTGCATAACTGAGATCGTCAGAGTATGGTAGAAATTTTTCGCGCTCCATCAGCTACTCAATCCGCGAGAGCATTTGGGGCCGCAAGTTAATGTTACCCCAAATATAACTGGGAATTGAAAGGGCGAACGACGGGACTTGAACCCGCGAATGGAGGTACCACAAACCTCTGCCTTAACCACTTGGCCACGCTCGCCGCACGTTAATGTGTGAAAACCATCATAGCATGATTTATTCGGATTTCGATCGTTTTGGAGTAAAATTAGCTAGTGTGTGAGTCGAGGGTAAGATGAAACAGTGGCAAGTAGGTTTATTTGGGATGTTTGTCCTGGGTGGATTGGCAGGGGTGATGGCTTTGACCAATCCCGAAAGATCGGCCTATGAGGAGTATGCTGTCCAACAATTGGAAAACCAAGCTATGGAGCAATGCGAGATGGCGGCGATTGGCTTGAGTAGTATTTTACAAGGGCCATGTCGAGCAGCGATCGAAACTGTCAAACCCCAACTGCTGCCGCTGGTTTCGGCTAGCACCAATCGCCAAAATTTAGTCTTATTCAGCCTCTATCGATCGGATATCTCAGTTCCCTATGTAAAACTGACGCTCAAAGTCGAATCGATCGGCATGTTCAATCGTTTTTATACCTATAAAATTGGCTAGTCTCTCGCCCAAGGTCTGCTATAACTAAATAACCTTCAACGCGATCGCAGGTTAACTAATTTGTCTGTTGCTTATTTATTAGTAGTTCACGGTAGCCGAGATCCGCGCCCTCAAATTGCGGTAACTCAGTTGGCGCGGCAATTGAGTCTATGGTTGCAAGAATTTTCGCCCCAGCAGTCTAGCTATGTGGGTACGGCTCAACTAGAGCTGGGGGAACAACCTTTGCATGTTCAGGTTGTCGAGTTTGCCCATCGGTGGGGAGCAAAAAAAGTTGTAATCTTACCCCTGTTTTTGCTTCCAGGGGTGCATGTGATGGAGGATATTCCCGCTGAGGTGGCAATTGCAGCCGAAATCGGCTTGGAGCTGGTGGTGAAACCCTTCCTCGGTGCCTGTGAGGATTTGGCGGATTTATTTGAGCGGCAACGTGGTGATTTTCCGGCTCGATCGATTTTATTAGCTCATGGTAGTCGGCGAGAACATGGCAATCAGCCTGTGGAAGAATTGGCGGCTAGATTGGGATTGGATCTGGCTTATTGGTCGATCGAACCTAGTTTAGCCGATCTCGTGATTGCTGCGACTGCTTCTGGTGCTAGTGAGATTGGTATTTTGCTTTATTTTCTATTTTCTGGCGGAATTACTGATGCTATTTCGGAGTCAGTGCAGCAGCTTCGCAAACAGTTTCCCGAAGTCAAAATTAGCTTGGGCGAGCCGATTGGGGATAGTGCTAAATTGGTGGGGACGATCGGCCAAATGTTGTTGGGAGGGGATTTGAGTTAATGGGTAAAGTTTATTTAGTTGGGGCTGGGCCTGGGGATCCAGGATTGTTGACGATTAAGGGTAAGATCTTATTAGAGTCTGCTGATGTGGTGATTTATGATGCTTTAGTTAGCACCGAAATTATTGCCATTATTGGCGATCGCGCCGAACGAATTGATGCGGGAAAGCGGATGGGTAGACATTCATTGCTTCAGCAAGAAACTACTGAGTTATTAATCGAAAAAGCTAAAATTCACCCGATTGTGGTGCGATTGAAGGGTGGAGATCCGTTTGTATTTGGACGCGGTGGTGAAGAGATGGAAGATCTCATCGCTGCGGGTATATCCGTAGAAGTGGTGCCAGGGGTGACATCGGGAATTGCCGCTCCAGCCTATGCTGGCATCCCCCTCACCCATCGCAATTACAGTTCTTCGGTCACATTCGTCACCGGACATGAAATGGCTGGTAAATACCGCCCTGGGGTCAATTGGCGATCGATCGCCCATAGTGCCGAAACTATTGTCGTCTATATGGGCGTACACAATCTCGATCGAATTACCGAGGAGTTGCAGGCGGCGGGATTGCCTGGAGATACACCAATTGCTTTGGTACGCTGGGGTACAACTCCCCAACAAGAAGAACTAATCGCTACGCTAGATACTGTCATCGCCGCGATCGAACTACACCATTTTACTGCCCCAGCGATCGCCGTAATTGGTAATGTGGTAAAGCTTCACGATATCTTGCCAGGACATTCCTGTGAAAGTCAGGGAATAGGGAATAGGGAATAGGGAATAGGGAATAGGGAATAGGGAATAGGGAATAGGGGTAACTAGTCAATTCTCAATTCTCAATTCTCAATTCTCAATTCTCAATTACTTTACATTGTCCATAATGGCGCAGTAAATGATCGCACAATACCAACGCCACCATTGATTCTACCATCGGTACCGCACGAGGTAAGACACAAGGATCGTGTCTCCCTTTGGCGGCGAGAGTGGTTTCTTCCCCCGCTTGAGTAACAGTATTTTGCTCTTTGCGAATTGTCGCAGTGGGTTTGAAGGCGACGCGGATAATAATATTTTCCCCATTAGAAATACCCCCTTGAGTACCGCCAGAGCGATTGGTGCGAGTCCGAATTTCGCCCTGCTCGTCAGTGTAAAATTCGTCATTGTGCTCGCTGCCAGTCAATAACGTGCCAGCGAACCCCGAACCGATTTCAAACCCCTTGGTGGCGGGGAGAGACATCACTCCTTTAGCAATGTCGGCTTCCAACCTGTCAAATACTGGCGAGCCTAAACCTTTGGGCACATTTCGCACCACACACTCTACCACACCACCGATCGAATCCCCTTGTTTGCCGATGGCTTCAATGCGATCGATCATCTGCTCCGCACAGGTAAGATCGGGACAGCGGACGATATTACTCTCCACCTCCGCCATCGTCACCGTATTACTATCCACCGTAGCTTCGATATCCTGAATCCGTTTCACATAACCAATCACTTCCACCCCACCAAAAAGATGTAGAATCTTCTTGGCGATCGCCCCAGCCGCAACTCGCCCGATCGTCTCCCGCGCGGAAGATCTCCCGCCACCTTGCCAATTCCGAATCCCATACTTGGCATCATAAGTCGCATCAGCATGAGAAGGGCGATAAGTCGTCACCATCTCATCATAATCCTGAGAGCGAGTATCCTTGTTCCGTACCAAAATGCTAATTGGTGTACCGAGCGTCTTGCCTTCAAACACCCCAGATAGAATTTCACAAGTATCGGTTTCCTTGCGGGGTGTGGTAATCTTACTCTGTCCAGGGCGACGACGATCGAGTTCAAACTGAATCTCGTTCGCACTAATCGCCAATCTTGGTGGACAACCATCAATTATGACACCTACCCCACCCCCATGAGATTCGCCAAAGGTAGTGATTCTAAATAAGTGCCCAAAAGTGTTACCCATCTTGCGTCAATTGCGATCGTTAAACAGTTATTAGTTTACCCTGGATCGATTGGGGGATAATGAAAGATATCAACTAAGTAAAACATCTCTTATGAGTAATCGCGACAAATTTAGCACTGGATTTTGGCTGGGGACGATCGTTGGTGGCGTAGTTGGCGGGATTGTCGGCGCAACCATCGCCACAAAAAGAGCCAATCGACTAGAAGATGAACTTGAAACCATCGAATTACCCAGCGAAGGGAGCGAAAAAAGACCGTTGAAATCCAGCCGCAGATCGCGAACAGCCGATCGCATGGAGATCGCCCGCCGGAGCTTAGATGATAAAATTAGTGACCTGAATAATGCGATCGATGCAGTTCGATCTTCCGTCGGCCCACCAGTCACAAGCACAGAACTAGATTTACCACCCAACCGCTCAGAGTCCGAATTTCCCCTCAAACCACAACAAGATTAAATTCGGCTACCCCTAATACCCGACCATTCCTAAGTTCCAACCGATCGGTTAAACTAGGTTCAGCAGATTTTAACTTATGCAATAATTTTTTATGAGTAACGCCCCCATTGCCGCCCTGCTGATTGTAAGTATTTTAAATTTTCTCAACATTTACCTCGCCATTATCTTTGTCAGACTGCTGTTGACATGGTTTCCGAATATTGACTGGATGCAGCAAATTGTCGGCTTTTTGAGTCCCATCACGGATCCTTATCTCAACCTCTTTCGCTTTATCCCGCCAATTGGGTCGATCGATATCTCATCCATTCTCGCAATCTTTGCCCTACAATTTGCAACCAGAGCATTGGCCGAACTCACCCCCGCATTTGTCGGATAATCTCATCCCAACTAGCTAACTATCCAACGTGACAACTCCAACACTAATTTATATTGCGCTACTGCTAATGACTTTAGTTGGTGTAGTAGGTTCCGTAATCCCAGTCATGCCTGGGCCGAGTTTGATTCTAGGTGCGAGTATCATCGCTGGATTACTCTACCAGTGGGATGACGTTACCGCCACTTTGATAGTTTCTATCGTAGTCTTCGTGATGTGCTTCGCGATCGACCAGTTATCGGGCATGTGGGGCGCACAAAAAGCCGGAGCTAGTAGTTGGGGTCAAATTGGTTCTTTCGTCGGTCTATTCCTCGGTTTCTTTGGGCTGCTGCCCGCTTTACCTCTGGGTGGCCCCCTCGTGGGGATGTTTTTTGGGCCGTTTATCGGTGCTGTAGTTGGGGAGCTATTGTATCCCCGTCAAGTATCATTCGAGCAGCGGCTGATTATTTCGGTCAAGGCGGGAGTCGGCATCGTATTGGGTTCGGTAATTGGGTTGATTATTCAAGGTTTATTATCATTATTTGCGGCGATCGTTTTTGCCGCTACCACCTGGCATTTGGGATTTGGTTAATGTTGGATTTCGACCCGATCGCGTTAGAATTAGATCGACCCCAGACTAGCCATGAATACCTATCTGTGTAATAATGATAGTTTTGGGTCAAGAAGTAAGCACAAGGGAAAAGTATGTCGCGATATCGCGGGCCGAGACTGAGAATCACACGTCGTTTAGGGGCATTACCAGGTTTAACTCGCAAAGAGCCTCGTCGTGCGTATCCACCTGGACAACACGGACAAAACCGGAAAAAACGTTCTGAATATGCAATTCGTCTAGAAGAAAAGCAAAAGCTGCGGATGAACTATGGTGTCACCGAAAAGCAAATGCTCCGCTATGTACGCAAAGCAAGACGAGCTACTGGTTCTACCGGACTAGTCTTGTTACAATTGCTCGAAATGCGGTTGGATAACACTGTATTTCGGATGGCCATGGCTCCCACCATTCCAGGTGCTCGCCAACTAGTCAACCACGGACACGTCACCGTCAACGGACGTACTGTGGATATCGCTAGTTATCAATGTCGCCCTGGTGATGTGATTTCCGTACGCAACCGCGAAGGATCTCGCAAGTTGGTAGAAGCCAATCTCCAATATCCTGGTTTGGCAAACACTCCCAACCATTTAGAATTCGACAAACCCACTCTAACTGGTAAAGTTACTGGCGTAATCGAACGCGAATGGGTAGCTCTTCAAATCAACGAGCTACTGATTGTCGAGTATTACTCTCGCCAAGCATAAAGGTTTTGGATTTTGGATGGCGGCTGCATCCAAAATCTTCTATCATATGTTATCGATCGAACTGTGAGCAATAGCATTATCGTTGGCGGAGCCTTTCAGAATGAGAATCGATTAATCTACAGTTCAAATTTTATATAATCTCTGTAGCAAATACGATATCTTCATAGATTTGCTCGATAGATACAGTAAGATTGATACTTTTTAGTTCGACTAGATCGCTCGATCGATAGTTCAGAATATCCCATTTATTACCTTCATCTTGGTGATATATCTCAACCGCCATCTCATTTGCATCAACTAACACATAATCGCGTAAACTCGGATTGCGTCGATACATTCTAAATTTATTACCTCTGTCATAAGCTTCGGTACTAGGAGATAATACTTCGACAATTAGACAAGGATGAGTAATAAATTGGCGGGTAGTTTTATCTCTTTCGTCACAAGTGACACTAATATCGGGGTAAACATAATCAGTCGATCTAACGATATTTACTCGTGCATCGGAAGTCAGAACTTGACAGCCACCTCCACGTAAGTGACTCTTGAGTAAGAAGTTAACATTACTAGCAATCTTGCTATGATTTATCGTTCCGCCAGTCATGGCATAGATTTCACCATCGATATATTCATGGCGACAGTTTTGTTGTTCCTCCCAAGCGAAGTATTCTTCAGGAGTGAATCTGGGAAAATTTTCTTTAGCAGCAATCATTTAATCGAGAATGATAATTTATAACTAGCTTAGAACAATTATACCATAATCGAAATATTCGATCGTTATCGAGATCGAGCTGAATCGTTCGATCGAAAAGTCATGAGTAAATGCGATCGATTGACACCAAATTAGACCGTTAGATATTGTGTCGCTGGTTAAAATCGGGATCGATCGATTGCTATATCGATCGAAACGTTGCTATAATTGTGCTGATATCTGTACAAGTCGATCGAATGAAAGTGATATCTTTCAGTGATGCGAGAAATAGTCTCAAGACAGTACTCGATCGAGTCGTGGCGGATGCTGATTATACGATCGTTACCAGACGTGATGCTGATGACGTGGTAGTGATGTCCCTGGAGTCTTTTAATAGTCTGATGGAGACGCTGCATTTGCTCAAATCTCCAGCTAATGCGGCTCATTTAGAAAGATCGATCGCCCAATTCAGAGCAGGCAAATAAATCTTACAACACGCGATCGAGTCCACCTTTCTGGACTAAATGAAGTAATTTAAGTGCTGTACCATTAGGTCTTTCTTGGCCGATTTCCCATTTTTGAACTGTTGATAAACTTCTCCCCGTTGTGGTGAATTCGAGCTAGTCATCAATAATATCTCCAGCCATCAATTCACGCCATTCAGTTGATGTTTGATAGTGTTCGACCATCTGTTGGGCTTGTTCGGCTAGAATGAGTTGTCTCTGAGCTAGCGGTTTGCGAAGAAAAGCCCGCCGATCTTCTAAGGTTAACTCGGTCTTGTTTTCAAACCACTCGCGGGGTAATATTGATAGTTTCTGTTTGACTAATTCCCTTTCGGCTGGGGGAAGGGTTTCAACCATGTGAACGATCGAATCTACTAGCTGAGTATTCATTGACAGGTAATCTCAGAAATTTACATACTATTATAGCTAAAGCTAGGTTCTGGTATTCTCCCCATCGAGATCGAATCATCCAGATCGAAAGGATATGGATAACTGCGATCGTTGGAGTAGCCGCGCCGAGAGGTAATCGGCACCAAATTAGAGAGTTAGATATTGTTGGCGTGATTGGTGTGGCTGGGTAAGATAAGGATCGATCGCAATGAATTGAAATCAGTAATAATTATCGATCGATAACAGTTAGATATTTTTAAACAGATCCTAGAGCCTGAAACCTAGACAATGAGAAGTGCTTACACCGATGCACTAACTTACTACAAAATTTGCGATGAAAAATACATGTATTTGGGTACACTAATACTGATTCCTGATTTCAAAGATCGAGAATCAGTATTAGAAAGTTGATGTGAGTAAGAGCAAATAGTGAAAAATAAAACTTGGGATGTAGAGTATCAAACATATCGACTTAGAGCTATTAACAAAATATCTCTATTTCCCCCTAAGACTAGTGAAGCTCTAGAAATCAATGGAATCATTGTCGAGAGTATTAAAGGTGGTTTCTTTCGTAGTTGTTCAACTATCCTGACCAAGTATAATTTTAATGGAACCGAGCGCGAAATCGAAGTAAGATTTGCCAAAAAGACTGAATTCAGTGGTGTAGGATGTCAATTTTTTATCGACAGGCAAAAAATTGGAGGCGATCGAACAATTCAGTACCCCGATCCACAAGAAAGTATCAAACATATCGAGAAAGGCTTTATCAATTATTTTCTGTCTGTTGGTTTATTATCATGGCTGCCTTATGCAATTGGGATGGGATTTGCAGATTTAGGATCGCCATTATTACTTAGAATACAAAGATTTGTAATTTATTTATTAACTGGGAGTTTGTTTCGTTCATATTTTTCGTGGAATGGAATGAAGTCAACAATTAAATATCGAAATAATTACAACCGATTAAACGAGCAAATTAAAGCAGCAAGGTAAAATCATTAATTATTGAATGTAGATTGGCAACCAGAAATCATACTAATTAATAAACACGGAAAATGTTTGTGAAATTAATTTCCTTGGGATTCGATTACGCCTTCGGCTTCATTTACCATCAACCTCAATCGCTCCAACGTCCCCAATTCCACATCTGCCCACAAACCCCGCTGATTGGCTTCTAATAACCTTTCCGCCATATCTCGCTGCACCCAGGGATTATTTTGTTCGATAAATTCGCGGACTGATTCATCGAATAAATAAGCGTCCGCCACACCTTGATACATGAAGTCCTGAACGCAATTTGTGGTGGCATCATAGGCAAATAAGAAATCTAACGTCGCTGCCATTTCTGAGGCTCCCTTGTAGCCGTGGCGCATGGCTCCGGCGATCCATTTGGGGTTGATGACACGCGATCGATATACCCGATCGATCTCTTCTGTTAGTTTGCGAACTTTGGGATTTTCGGTGCGAGAATTGTCGCCGAAATAAGCTTCGGGTGCTTTTCCAGATACTTTTTTAATGGCGGCGGTTAAGCCACCTTGGAATTGATAATAATCATCGGAGTCGAGTAAGTCGTGTTCGCGATTATCTTGATTTTGGAGGACGATTTGCATATTTCCCAAGCGTCGATCGAAGGCTTCGGGGGCGGCGATACCTTCGGCTTTGCTGGTATAAGCGTAGGCACTCCAATTGATATAAGCTTGGGCTAAATCTGCTTCGGTTTCCCAGTTTTGTGACTCGATTAATCCTTGCAATCCGGCACCATATGCACCAGGTTTAGAGCCGAAGATTCGATATTGCGATCGAGTTGCCGCTTCATCTAATGTTAGTCCTTGTTGTTGCCAAGTTGTGATTTCTTGTTGAACTCGATCGGCTAAGGGATTTTGGGCGGGGGTTTCATCTAATGCGGCGATCGCTTTTACCGCACTGTCGAATAAATCGATGAGATTTGGGAAAGCATCGCGGAAGAAACCGGAAATTCGCAAGGTGACATCGACGCGAGGGCGAGCTAATACTGATAGCGGTAAGATCTCAAAATCTACGACTCGTCGCGAGACTCCATCCCACACAGGTTGTACGCCGATTAATGCCAGAGCTTGGGCGATATCGTCGCCGCCAGTACGCATTGTGGATGTCCCCCAGATGGATAAGCCGAGGGTTTGGGGATATTCGCCATGTTCTTGAGTATATCGATCGATCAGTACTTCTGCGGCTTTTCTACCGATGCTCCAGGCGGTTTCGGTGGGTACGGCGCGGATGTCTACTGAGTAAAAGTTTCGCCCAGTGGGAAGTACTTCGGGTTTTCCTCTGGTGGGTGCGCCGGATGCACCGCTGGGGATATATTCACCGTTTAAACCGCGTAATAAGTTAACCATTTCCTGGTTGGTTTGTTGGAGTGCGGGGAGAAGTTTGGTTTTTATCCAGTCTAATTCGGATTGGGTGTGGATGCCGATCGCACTATCAACCTGTAGGGGTGCCCCTTGTGGGTACCCTTCACCAACTGCGCTTGTTTCCATCAACCTCGTTACTAATTCAGCGGCGTATTCTTCGAGGATTTCTACTGCGTCGCCGATGATGCGGCATGGTTTGTTTACTGGCTTCGTCTTGGTATCTGAATCCCCCCTAGCCCCCCTTTATAAGGGGGGGATCGGATCTAGATCTATGCTGAAAGCTATGTTCAAAGTCCCCCTTTCCAAGGGGGATTTAGGGGGATTCTTCGAGATTACGGAACCCACTAATTCCTCGCCTAGATCTGCTGTCAGAGGATCGAAATCCCATCCCCAATCCAACGCGATCGCACGAGTTAAACCCAGTCTATTAGCATTAGGATTGCGGGCGATCGCGACAACTAGATCTCGCAATTGCGTATCCTGGGGACATTGCCCAAATATATGCAAACCATCGCGGATTTGAGCTTCTTTTAGTTCGCAAAGATAACCGTCAGCGGTATTTAAAAACCTCGATATTGTGTCATCGCTGGAATTCACATCTAGTCTACCCACCCCCCCCTGCGGGTACCCCTCCTGGGAGGGGATTTCAATTTCTAGGGTTTGGTGGAGGTTTTCTTTTTGGATGAGGGTGATTAGTCGATCGCGAATCAAGGGCATTCGTTGTGGATCTAAGGTTTGGGCTTCGTAATATTCGTCGATTAAGCCTTCTAATTGATTTAAACCGCCGTAGAGTTCTGCTCTTGTCATTGGCGGTGTGAGATGATCGAGAATTACGGCTTGGGTGCGGCGTTTTGCTTGGGAACCTTCGCCAGGATCGTTGACGATGAAGGGGTATAAATGGGGCATGGCTCCGAATACGGCTTCGGGATAGCAGTTTTCGGATAGGGCGACACTTTTGCCTGGGAGCCATTCTAGATTGCCGTGTTTGCCCACATGCACGATCGCATTTGCGCCGAAGTTAGCGCGGATCCAGTGGTAGAAAGCGACGTATTGATGGGGGGGGACTAAATCGGGGGCGTGGTAGTTGAGGTTGGGATCTTTGTCGTAGCCGCGT
>JANMEL010000016.1:0-9866 GCA_031376885.1 Chamaesiphon sp. OTE_70b_metabat_96
GTCCCCCCATCCCCTTGACCCCCAACCTCCCCCCATGGCGATCGCCGATCGCCCGCGCACTACATCGCAACCGCAGTCTCCCCCAATCGCGCTATCTCCAACTAGCGACGATCGATGCCCAGCAACGTCCGCGAAATCGAACCGTGGTATTTCGTGGCTGGTTTGAGCCGAATAGTCAGCTTAAATTTGTGACAGATGTGCGATCGAGTAAAGTAACAAATCTATCCTCCGGCGCGGAACCAGCTTGGGCGGAAGCTTGCTGGTATTTTCCCAAGACACGAGAGCAATTTCGATGTAGTGGAATATTAACTTTAATTACGGCAGCATCCATCGACCCAAGCCACCAAAAGGCGCGTCAAGAGGCTTGGCAGCAGATGTCTGATTCAGGGCGCATTCAGTTTGATTGGGCGGCTCCTGGGGCGGATAGAAGTACAGATCCGGCGGCTTTTAGTCCTCCAGATCCCGACCCAATTGAGCCAGTGGCGAATTTTGGATTATTATTGCTAGAGCCGACGGCGGTAGACCATTTGGAGTTGCGGGGGGAGCCTCAAAACCGTTGCCAGTATGAACTCGACGAGGGAGTATGGATTCTGCGACAGGTCAACCCATAAAGGTGTAAGGGAGTGGGATACAATGAGGTCAGCGAACTTAGCTGTCTAGGTTAATCCTCATGACTCTTGCCTCAGAACAGATCGACCAGATTGTGCGTAATCAACACCACAATCCTTTTGAAATTTTAGGGCCTCATCAAGTTGAGGACAATGGGCGAACTGTTTGGGTTGTGCGTAGTTATCTTCCCAATGCTGAATCCGTAGTGGTGACAATTCCCGCCACCCGACAGGAATATGTGATGCAATCGGTGCATCATCCGCACTTTTTTAGTTGTACGATCGACGTACCCGAATTAAGTAACTATCAACTCAAAATTACCGAAGGTGGATATGAACGGGTAATTTACGATCCTTATGCTTTTACTTCGCCGCTATTGAGCGATCTCGATATTCATTTATTCGCCGAGGGAAACCACCATCGGATCTATGAGAAACTAGGGGCACACCCGATCGCCGTCGATGGCATTGAGGGTGTGTATTTTGCAGTTTGGGCACCAAATGCGCGAAATGTATCGGTCATTGGTGACTTCAATTCCTGGGATGGGCGGAAGCACCAAATGGCAAAACGGCATAATGGGATTTGGGAATTATTTATTCCCGAACTTACCGTCGGTACATCTTATAAATACGAAATCAAAAATCAAAATGGCGATCCTTATGAGAAGACGGATCCCTATGGATTTTATCAAGAAGCACGACCGAAAACTGCTTCGATCGTCGCCGATCTGAATGTCCATCAGTGGGAAGATAAAGACTGGCTCGATCGTCGTCGTCATACAGATACCCTCAGTCAACCGATCTCTGTCTATGAGTGTCATCTCGGTTCCTGGCTCCATGCGGGCACTAGTTCGCCTTCTGTACTGCCGGATGGGACGATCGAACCAGTTGTCAATGTATCAGAATACAATCCTGGGGCACGATTTCTGACCTATCGAGAATTAGCCGATAAATTAATTCCCTATGTCAAAAATTTGGGATTCACCCATCTAGAATTGTTGCCAGTATCAGAACATCCCTTTGATGGTTCTTGGGGCTATCAAGTAACGGGTTATTATGCCCCTACTTCTCGCCATGGCTCCCCCGAAGATTTTATGTATTTTGTCGATCGATGTCACCAAGCAGAGATTGGTGTGATCGTTGATTGGGTACCCGGACATTTTCCCAAAGATGGTCATGGTTTGCCCTTCTTTGATGGTAGCCATCTGTACGAACACGCCGATCCTCGCAAGGGCGAACACAAGGAATGGGGCACCCTAATTTTTAATTATGGTCGCAATGAGGTCAGAAATTTTCTCTATGCTAATGCCCTATTTTGGTTCGATAAATATCACATCGATGGGATTCGGGTAGATGCAGTCAGCTCGATGCTCTATCTCGATTATTGTCGCGAGCCAGGGGAATGGTTAGCCAATCAATATGGTGGAAGGGAAAATATCGAAGCGGCAGACTTTTTGCGTCAAACCAATCATCTGATTTTTAGCTATTTTCCTGGGGCATTATCGATCGCCGAAGAATCTACTTCTTGGCCCATGGTATCAGCTCCTACCTACCTCGGCGGATTGGGTTTCAATCTCAAATGGAATATGGGTTGGATGCACGATATGCTGGATTATTTTGAGATGGATCCTTGGTTCCGTCAATTCCATCAAAATAATCTCACCTTCAGCATGTGGTACAATCACAGTGAGAACTTTATGCTGGCCCTATCTCACGACGAGGTAGTCCACGGCAAGAGTAATATCATCGGCAAAATGCCTGGGGATGAGTGGCAAAAACTCGCCAATATGCGCTGTCTCTACGGCTATATGTTTGCCCATCCCGGCAAGAAAACCCTATTTATGGGGATGGAATTTGCCCAGTGGAGTGAGTGGAATGTATGGACGGATCTAGAATGGCATCTATTGCAATATCCCGCTCACCAGCAAATGAGTCAATTCTTGACGGATCTAAACGATTTGTACCGGAGTCAACCCGCGCTCTATACTCAAGACTTTGATGAGGCTGGGTTTGAATGGATCGATTGTACCGACAATCGCCATAGCGTTGTATCCTTCATTCGGCGCGATAAGGGTAGTAATGAGTGCATCATCACAATTTGCAACTTTACACCCCAACCGCACTCACATTACCGGATTGGGGTACCAGAGCACGGTTTCTACACCGAGTTATTCAACAGTGATGCTCGCAAATATGGCGGCAGTAATATGGGTAATCTGGGCGGTAAATGGGCGGATGAATGGTCTGTTCACAGTCGAAAATATTCTTTGGATCTCTGTATCCCTCCCCTGGGTATACTGATGTTGAAGATCGATCGCGAACAAACTGATGCTGCTTATCTCTGGGATCGTCAGCGAGATGGTAAATAGTCTTGCTATAGTTATTTGCTACTTTTAGCTAAAGTATACTATGATGTAAATGCTCTCGCCCCACTCTAGCTCGATCGCCGTTCGAGATTCGGCTAGAGTGAGACGAGAGTAAATCCGACTAGTTCGATTGGCCAAAGGTCGGGTCTCCAGAGTATAATGGTGGGACTCTGAAACTTGGAGCAAAAACTGGTGCCATCGTTAATGTTTAGGCTTAGATAATTTCGTGGGGGAAATGGCAATGTCCAACTATTCACATCCTGTTCTTAGATTTTCCAGTGCTGTCGTAGGGTTATATTGTGCAGTCGTGTCGATCGTACCGATCGCCCATGCTGGTGAAATTAGCAATAAATCTAATGCTTTTAGTCTCAGCAAAGACGAAAGTCAGATCGAAGGTGGCAAAGGATCGTACAATAAGAGCGGTGATAGTAGCGGAACCGATCCAAATCGCCTTGCGAAAATTCGCGCGCAGCAAATGCAATCCCAATTGGAAGAAGAGCAGTATGCTCTCAAGAGTGCCACAGAGCGAGTCAAGCAAGTAGAAGCGCAAAGTACCAAATCGACTCCTCAACCTCGTACGAGCGTTTGTTTGAGCACCGATCGAGATTTGAAAGCCTGCGATCGTAGTACTACCAAGAAAAGATCCGAACTAGCCTCAGCCAAAGCCGCAAAAGCAACAGCAGCATCCAATCTAGCCAAAACTAAAATCCAAATGCGGCAGTTTTTGGCAGCTCTCAAAGCAAAAAGTAATCTGCTATCGTCGAACAAAATTAGTTATTAATGGGTTGCTAAAATATAACCATATTTGACGATCGACCTCTGAAATTCGATCGGCAAACCTATCTATTCTTCAATGAGTAGGTGGGTTTCTTCGTTCTGTCAGGAAAGACTTTAGAGGATGTTTGAAAAGTCTGTTTTGCTACCAATATGCCCTAGAAGAATCGATTCTCCAAAGGAGAGGCTCGCGGGAACGACGATCGGATCCCATAAATCATTTTTCTTAGGCATCGATCTCATTAATTTTAAAAGGTAATAGCTAATGTCTAATTATTCATTTGGTTCGCTCAAAGTGTCAGGTAGTATCATTTGGATTTGCGCTAGTTTAGCGATCGCGCCGATCGCGCAGGCTAGAACCAGTATCTCCAAAGCAAGTGGCACTACATCTTATGCCAATGGGTTTGTTTATGAGAGCGATCGTAATGCAGGGCAGGATGCAGGTAGCAAGAGTAACGAAACTGCTTCAACTAATACGTTGACTGCTAATCGCGCAGCGCAAAATTTTAGCTCCCTATTGGAGAGAACCCAATTTAATTATAATTACGCTACTGCAATAGTAAACCAATTGTCATCAGCCTCCACCTCTACACCCTCAACGATCGCTACTAAGCCTGCTCCAGTTCGATTTGCAATTAAGTCAGAAGCATTAACAAATTGTGGTTGCACCAATCCTGATGTGGTGAGCGATCCTCTTCCCAGGAACAATAGTGTCGAACTATCCGCAGCCAAAGCAGCTCAAGCCAAAGCAGCACTTGAGCTAGCTCAAGCTCAAGCTCAAGCGCGTCAATTTTTGGCAGCTAATCAAGCCAACAGCACCGCGATATCGGCTGGAAACAATGCTTTTATTCCCCTCTGGTAAACTGTCGATCTCAAGATTCCCATCCATCTGACGATCGAATTTCAGACCATTAACTCCCGACACAAAGGAGTTGGAGGAAGTTCGATCGGTTGCTCCGAGCGAGAAAATCGCGTTAAGCTATAGTAGATCGGCTTAAAAAGGATAGTTTATCCTCAGCGACTCGATCTACTACAGCTCCCGATCGATAGGTATTTCTTACCCATGCTGCGAATCATCACTCAGCACACTGAAGCGCAACAAGAGTTGCAGCGAATCAGTGCCCGAACTCACGACGAGGCGATCGTCCACAAAGAGGCGACAGTCAGCGAAATCGTCCAAACAGTGCGAAGACAGGGCGATAAAGCCTTGATCCACTATACAGCCGAGTTTGACGGTCAAACCTTGACAGTCGATCGGCTGCGGGTGACTGGTGCCGAGCTGGATGCGGCTTATCAACAGATCTCCCCAGAGTTGCTCGCCGCGATCGAATTAGCCGCCGCAAATATCGAAGCATTTCACCGTCAGCGGGTGCCGAAATCTTGGGTGACATTTGGCGAGCTAGATGTGGTGTTGGGCAAGCGTTATACCCCAGTCGATCGAGCGGGAATCTATGTGCCAGGGGGACGCGCCTGTTATCCTAGTACAGTGTTGATGAATGCGATCCCCGCCAAAGTAGCAGGCGTAGAGCGGATCGTCATGATGACCCCACCAGGAGCCGAAAAAACGATCGATCCTGCCGTGCTCGTTGCCGCACAAGTAGCCGGAATCCAAGAAATATACCGCGTGGGTGGTGCTCAAGCGATCGCCGCATTAGCCTACGGCACCGAGACAATTCCCAAAGTAGACGTGATTACTGGGCCAGGAAATATCTATGTCACCCTCGCCAAAAAATTGGTATATGGTACGGTAGGGATCGATTCTCTCGCTGGGCCATCGGAAGTACTGATTATTGCCGACAAGCGGGCAAATCCGATCCATGTCGCCGCTGACTTACTAGCTCAAGCCGAACACGATCCGATGGCGGCGGCGATCTTAATTACCACAGACTCCAAATTAGCCACCGCCGTTAGGGATGCAGTCGGCGTACAGCTCCAAGATCACCCCCGTAAGACTCTCACCGAAAAATCGATCGCTAATTATGGAGCAATCGTAGTAGTTGACGATCTAGAAACAGCGGCAGAACTCTCGAATGAATTTGCCCCCGAACATCTCCAACTAGAGATAGCCGACCCCTGGGGGCTACTCGATCGAATTCGCCACGCTGGAGCCATTTTTCTCGGCGATGCCACCCCAGAAGCCGTAGGGGACTACTTAGCTGGCCCCAATCACACTCTCCCCACCTCTGGTGCAGCTCGGTATGCTTCGGCCTTATCGGTCGAGACATTTATGAAACACTCTAGCTTGATTCAATATTCAACGGCGGCACTCGATCGAGTCGGCGGGGCGATTCAAGCTCTGGCAGATGCAGAAGGATTGACTTCCCACGGCGACTCAGTGCGATTGCGGCTAGAACATCCAGACTAGAGCGACTGAAATTAATTGAGAATTGCGGATGCATTTACCGCACGGGTTCCCCGTCGGTAAAAACGCACCAAGCAGAAAATTGGGTCGTATGGTGTAGAACTACCTCAGGTCCCTCGTTACAAGTCCAAATTGGGTAATTCCAATTGTGGTGGCAGAGGTCGCTTGACGGGCATTGGTGGTTTGACTCTTTCGCCTTCTCGTTCGAGTGGACTTCCACCCTCAGAAGACTCTAGATGGGGCTTAAAAGGTTTTTTGCTGCCAACATCACCCCCAGCTCTACCATCGCCCTTACGCGGCAATTTAGCCCGCAGTGAGGCGACAGACTGACCGCTATAAATCGTCAGATCGTCACCGACTCTGAGAATATCAAAATCCCAGAAATTCCCCACCATTTTTTGGGGTAAATCTCCCACTAGGCGAATTTTGAAATAACGCTCTTCCTCATCCTTTTTCTTGGGAGCTTGGCGAATTTTGACAAAAATTTCTCTAGTCTCACGAGACTGATAAATCACTTCGCCGCGAATTGAGAAATAGTTGGTGGGAATACCGATCGTGTCTAAGCTGGGTGTGGTTGTCGGTTTTGGGAGTGATTCGTCAGACTCATCAGCGACGAGTTCCCCATTCAGTGGTTTAATGACCAAGTGCGGATCCCAGATCCCCATAATTTGGGCGTGGAGTTTGTTATCTTCTTTGCGAATGCGAGGATACACCACCCACAGGTGAGATTTTTCGAGATCGAGATGATTTTTGATCAGACTCAAGATGCGACCGAGAATCACAGTATCGACGATCGTGCCATCATCAGCTAATAATGTACCTTGATTAAATTCTTCTGCGGAGGGTAAATATTTACCCAAAATCAGTCCGATGGCTCGATACTGAAGTGGCTCGCTAGCTGGTGGAATTGGAGTATTTCCCGTCAGTTGCAGCATTGGCGGCAACACTGGATAGTCAGCGGCATCTGGACGTTTTGGTCGTTTGATCGGTTTGGCAGGTTTGGTAGGTGCGTCTGGGCGCGCTGGCGGCTGTGGGTTGGGGCTTTGTGCAGAACTCATAGAAAATTCCTTCGGGCGGAGTCAAATTTTTCGGTCTCCCTCTCATGGTAATCGGGATCTTCGACCTTAATCGATCGGTAACGAACTAAACATATCAGTTCGGGTACTGTTTTGTGGCAATCTTCAGCTAAAAAGATCGGCAATTTTGCTCAATTGCGACATCGATCGTCGTCAAAATCGATCTTTACACAATAAACTGTTCTACAATTTTGCTACATCATAGCTCCAGATTTATACATGCAAGTCTTCCAGTAATAATGCAAGTATACTGTTCTAACGATGTTCTCTAAGATTACTGTGCGGGCACAAAACCGCCCTGAATCGATGTTAATCGCCCTTTCCCTCTGCTAAATTACTGAAATTGGTCAATAATTAGATTTTTGGATAGAACGAGCATATCATTTTATATATACCCTTAGGGTAAATAGATTTCTGTGTGACATTCAGAGGATAGGTAAATTTTAGTTAAAAACAGTACTGAAGAAAATTGTGTTTTTAGGTTTGCACGAGGTCAAATGATCAAAATTCCTTTCAATCGATGTTTAATTGTCACCACCTTGGACTTCGATCGCATCCTCGATCGATTGGAGAGTGCGATTTATGATTCACGGTTTGAACCCTCCTATAGTTTCGATCGATCTCCCCGAAAACAACGATACCATGGGGAAATACGGGGGTTCAAATTTTTAGCGACACGGACGATCGGCCATAAATATTTCCATTTACCCAGCTTATTCTTGCCGACGATCGAGGGCACGATCGCTCAAGTACACAATGGGTATGAAATTTCTCTCAAAGTCGCATTACACAACTGGATCTGTCTGATCCTGCTCGGATGTTTAGGCGGATTAGTGACCTTTGTCACTGCCTCAGTTGTAGATAATGTGCTGGGCGAGATCCAAATGTACCAATATCTTAACGATCTTCTGCTTTCTTTGGCTATTTACCTCGCGATCGTCGCGTATTTCTATTTGGCAGCTTGGCGTTCCATTAAATTCTTCAAATCGCTATTCGCCCAAAGATTATTGACGACATCAGCGATCGTCCTCGTCACCAAACCAAAATGGCAAATGGAACTTCAATACCAACAAGCTACTTTCAATCGCACCGCAGTTGACTGGATCAGAGTAAATTTACCCTCACTGCCATCCAGCCCTGTGGTGAGTCGCAAAATGTCCGATCGTCGTAAAAGTAAAAGATAGTCGAGATTTGCGACGATCTACTTGAAAAATTGCTGCACGCCGGAGAGATTCGCCGTATCTCGAATCACCAAAAATACCCCCAATCCCAAGAGGAGAAATAATCCCGTTTGCATGACGGTTTCTTGGATTTTGTTGGGCAAGGGTTTACCGAGCAGTGCCTCTATGAGCAAGAATGCCAATTGACCCCCATCTAAAGCAGGTAAGGGCAAAATGTTCATGACGGCTAAGTTAATGCTGATTAGAGCGGCAAATTGGATTAATCCAGCCACATTTGTGTCGGCAATATTTGCCCCAATTTCAACTATTTTAATCGGTCCGGCGACTTGAGCGGCGGTATCACCAAAATTAGTCACCAATTGGGATAAACCGCTCACGGTGAGAATCGCCACCCGTTCAAATTCTGTAGCTCCTTTGCGGAGGGCATCGATCGGACTTGTAGCGCGATCGAGGATAACATTGACATTCGGCGAGAGTTTGACACCGATTTGACCTTTCCCATCGGTGTTTCCATCGGGGGTAACTTCGATATTTAGAGATTCTGTGCCTCGTTGGATTTGGAAACTGAGCGGCTTCTGAGGATGGGATTGAATTTCTGCCATCAATTTGACGATCGATGATTTGGAACTACCCAATTGTTCGCCATCTACTGCCAGAATGATATCCTCGGCTTGAATTCCGGCTTTACCCGCAGCACTACTCAAATCCCCCGCAATCCCACTGACAATTACGCCTGGTTGGTAATTGAGTTGTTGAAAGCCAGTTACACTCACCTGTGTTACTAACAGGAAGTAGGCAAAAATCAGGTTGGCAATGACTCCGGCACTAATGACTATAGCTCGATCGAGAATCGGCCGATTTTGGAGTAAATTAGGATCTTCTGCTGGAATATCATTCTCGACACCAGGTTCGGGAAAACCCACAAAACCACCGAGAGGCAATGCTCGCAGTGAGTATTCAGTCCCTTCATCTTGATACTTTAACAGGATTGGCCCAAAGCCGATCGAGAATTTATTAGCATAAATCCCCTGCAATCTGGCGGCTAGAAAGTGCCCCAGCTCATGAACAAATATCAGTAATGCTAAAACTCCGATCGCTGCCAATGTACCCATGAGTTCTCTTAAATCTTTACCTACCTTTCCCATTATAGGGGTAGGGGGTGAGGGGTCGGGGGTACCCCTTTTGTGCCAAGCAGAGCGGTAAATATAGCAACCGCTCAAATCATTAGTGCGTCAGCTTTTCCAAACTGACCCCTGACCTCTGACCCCTGCTATACTTGTGGATTGCGATTGTTGCTGGTGATGCGAGAACCCGAATCTGGGGGTTCTGACCCCCAGACCCCCCATTGGGTGGCTACCGTGTATACACAAGTTTTCCTGAGACGGATTTTGCGATTCACACAACCACCTCCGCCTCTCACACACCACCAAATCGGCCGTAAACCCACCCCACCGTCTCAAACCAAACCCTTTGAGGGGGGGGTTCGGGGGGGGGGACAC